>NZ_JBKCLH010000074.1:0-81981 GCF_046300915.1 Roseateles sp.
ACCCTGCCCGCCCAGGCCTGGCAGCTGGTCTGCCCCAACAAGGCCATGGGCCTGACGGGGGTGCGCGCCGCCTACTTGCGCGCGCCCGAGCCCGACACGCTCTGGGCCCGCATGCTATCGCTGGCGCCCAGCTGGGTGCTCTCGGCAGAGGGCGTGGCCCTGCTGCAGCACTGGCATGATCCGGCCACGGCCCTGTGGCTGGCGCATTCGCGCGAGCAGCTGCGCCTGTGGCGCCGCCAGCTGCGCGAGGCCCTGGCCCAGCGCGGCTGGGTGCAGGGCGAGAGCGTGACGAACTTCTGGCTGGCCCGCCCGCCGCGGCCCCTGGATGATGGACGCCTGCGCACGGCCGGCCTCAAGCTGCGCGAGGCCAGCAGCCTGGGCGCCCCCGGCGCCTGGCGCATTGCCGCCCTGCCCGGCCCGGCCCAGCAGGCCCTCTTGAAGGAGATTGATCGATGAGCCGACAGGCCAAGGCCCTGATGGTGCTGGGCACCACCAGCGGCGCCGGCAAGAGCTGGCTGACGACCGCGCTGTGCCGCTGGTATGCCCGTCAGGGGCTGAAGGTGGCGCCCTTCAAGGCGCAGAACATGAGCAATAACGCGCGCGTCGTCCCTGGTCTGGATGGAAATATGGGCGAGATCGGCAGCGCCCAGTATTTCCAGGCCCTGGCCGCCGGCCGCCAGCCCGAGGTGCGCATGAACCCGGTGCTGCTCAAGCCCGAGGCCGATACCCGGAGCCAGGTGGTGGTGCTGGGCGAGGTGCATGCCGAGCTCAATGCCACGCCCTGGCGCGAGCGCAGCGAGAAGCTCTGGCCCCATGCCCGCGCCGCCCTGCACGCGCTGATGGCCGAGAACGATCTGGTGCTGATCGAGGGCGCGGGCTCGCCGGCCGAGATCAATCTGCACAGCAGCGACTATGTGAATATGCGCACCGCCCGCGAGGCCGGGGCCGCCTGCCTGCTGGTGACCGACATCGACCGCGGCGGCGCCTTCGCCCATCTCTACGGCACCCACCAGCTGCTGCCGCCCGAGGAGCGTGCCCTCATCAAAGGCTTTGTGCTCAACCGCTTTCGCGGCGACGCGCGCCTGCTCTCGCCCGGCCCCGAGCAGCTGCAGGCCCTGACCGGCGTGCCCACCCTGGCCACCCTGCCCATGTGGCGCGGCCACGGCCTGCCCGAGGAAGACGGCGTGTTTGATGACAGCCCCTCGCCTGCGAGTACACAGTCGGCCCCCCTAGGGGGCGGCGCCGTTCTCGGGAACGGCCCAGCGAACGGCACCTCCACTTCGCTGCCCAATCGGCTCACTCGGATTGCCATCGTGGCCTATCCGCGCCTGTCCAATCTGGACGAGTTCCAGCCCCTGCGCGGCCTGCCGGGCGTGCGCCTGGTCTGGGCCCGCAGCACGGCCGAGCTGCAGGCCGCGGACTGGATCATCCTGCCCGGCTCCAAGGCCGTGGCCGCCGATCTGGCCTGGCTACGCGCGCAGCGCCTGGACGCCGCCATCGCCGCCCATGCGGCGGCCGGCCGTCCGGTGCTGGGCATCTGCGGCGGCCTGCAGATGTTGGGCGAGGCCCTGCTGGACCCGCATGCGCTGGACGGCAATGCGCCGGGCCTGGGCCTGCTGCCCCTGGTCACGCAGTTCGAGCGCGAGAAGCTGCTGCGGCCCTGCCAGGCGCGCTTCGATCAAGGCTTGGCCGGCCCCTGGGCGGCGCTGGCCGGCCAGGGCGCCGCGGGCTATGAGATCCACCACGGCCGCACCGCCCAGCATCCCTCGCTGGCCACCGCCGCCGTGGCACTGCGCGATGCCCAGGGCCAGGCCATAGGCTGGCAGCAGGGCTCGGTGCTGGGCCACTATGTGCATGGCCTGTTCGAGCAGCCCGCCGTTCTGCAGGCCCTGTTCGGCGCCAGCGGCGCGAGCCTGGACCAGGTCTTCGACGGCCTGGCCGATTTCGTGGACAGGCATTTCCAGCCCGGCGCCTTGCAGGCCCTGATCCGATGAGCAGCGCGCGCCAGTGGCTGACTGCCCGCCCAGACACCGACAAAGCACCTTCCTGAGGGAACCCACCATGTCCGAGCACGACCTCATCCCCAGCATCGCCCCGCTGGAGCAAGCCGATCTGGCCGCCGCGCTGCAGGCCCGCATCGACGGCAAAACCAAGCCCCTGGGCGCCCTGGGCCGCCTGGAAGCCCTGATGCTGCGCCTGGGCCTGATCCTGGGCAGCGAGACCCCGCGCCTGGAGGCACCGCAGCTGATGGTGTTTGCCGGCGACCACGGCCTGGCGGCGCGCGGTGTGTCGGCCTTTCCCAGCGATGTGACCTGGCAAATGGTGGAGAACTTTCTGGCTGGCGGCGCCGCGGTGTCGGTGCTGGCCCGCCAGCATGGTCTGACCCTGACCGTGGTGGACGCCGGTGTGGCGCACGAATTCGCGCCGCGCGAGGGCCTGGTGATCGCCAAGATCGCCCCCGGCACGGCCGACGCCCTGGCCGGCCCGGCCATGAGCCCGGACCAGTGCGCCACCGCCATCAGCGCCGGTCGCTCGCTGCTGCGCCAGCGCCCCGGCAATGTGCTGTTGCTGGGCGAGATGGGCATTGGCAACACCTCGGCCGCCGCCCTGCTGCTGGCCCGCCTGACCGACAGCCCCATCGCGCAGTGCGTGGGCCGGGGGACAGGTCTTGACGACGCCCAGCTGGCTCGCAAGGTGGACGTGCTGCGCCAGGTGCTGCAGCGCCACGGCGAGGCGGTCACGCCCCTGGGCGCGCTGGCGGCCTTCGGCGGCTTCGAGATCGCCATGATGGTAGGCGCGGTGCTGCAGGCCGCGGCCGAGCGCCGCGTGATCCTGGTGGACGGCTTCATCACCGGCGCGGCCGTGCTGGTGGCGGCCCGCCTGCAGCCGGCGGTCCTGCAGCGCTGCGTGTTCTCGCATGCCTCGCAGGAGGCGGGCCACCGCCTGATGCTGCAGGCCCTTCAGGCCGAACCCCTGCTGGACCTGGGCCTGCGCCTGGGCGAGGGTTCAGGCGCGGCCCTGGCTTGGCCCCTGCTGGAGTCGGCCTGCCGCATCCTGGCGGAGATGGCCAGCTTCGCCTCCGCCGGGGTCAGCGAGCGAGGCTGAGACCGGCACGCCACGCCGCCCACACAGCGCGGCCTTCCGTGGTAATAATGGGCCACACGCTCATTGCCGCGAGGTCTCGCTCCATGACGGATCTGGTATTCGCCGACGAACTGCCCGAGGCCCCCATGGCCAAGGTCCTGGACCCCTGGGTCGTGATGATCGTGGACGACGACCCCGCGGTCCACGAGGTCACGCAGCTGGTGATGGCGGGCTTCGAGTTTGCCGGGCGGCGTCTGCTCTTCCTGGACGCCTACAGCGCGGTGGAGGCGCGTGAGCTGCTAGCCAGCCGGCGCGATATCGCCATGATCCTGCTGGATGTGGTGATGGAGAGCGAGCATGCCGGCCTGGAGCTGGCACGCTACATCCGCGAGGAGCTCAACAACCACCATGTGCGCATCGTGCTGCGCACGGGCCAGCCCGGTCAGGCGCCCGAAGAGCATGTGATCAAGAGCTACGACATCAATGACTACAAGGAAAAGACGGAGCTCACCAAGCGCAAGCTGATCACGGTCTTCTACAACGCGCTGCGCAGCTACCGCGACATCATGATCATCGAGTCCTCGCGTCTGGCCCTGCGCCGCGCGATCGACTCCATCACCAAGGTCTACGACTCGCACAATCTGCGCCGCTTCGCCTCGGCCGTGCTGGAGCAGGTAGGCCATCTGCTGGGCATGGATGCCCAGGGCCTGTGCGCCACGCGCGTGGCCGCCTACGCCGCCTCGCATATGGAAGGCCGACTCAAGGTGCTGGCCGCCACGGCCGAGTACTCGCGCCTGCTGGTGGACGAGGAACTGCGCGATCTTCCCGAAGACGTGCGCGGTGTTCTGGAAAACGCGCTCGAGCAACAGCAAAGCCATTTCGACGAGCGCCACTTCGTGGGCTACTACCGCAGCAGCACCGGCAATGAGAGCCTGCTCTACATGGTGTTCGACGAGCCCGTGGACGCCGCCGCCCGCGAGCTGCTGGAGATCTTCTGCGCCAATGTGGCCATCACCTACGAGAGCCTGCTGCTGCGCGAGGAGATCCAGGACACCCAGCGCTCCACGGTCTATATCCTGGGCGAAGCGGTGGAAAAGCGCTCCAAGGAAACCGGCGCCCATGTGAGGCGCGTGGCCGAGCTCTCGGCCCTGCTCGGCGAGTCCGTGGGCATGAAGGGTGCCGATGTGGAGTTTCTGCGTCAGGCCGCGCCCCTGCACGATGTGGGCAAGATCGGCATTCCCGACCGCGTACTCAACAAGCCGGGCAAACTCGACGAGGAGGAGTGGGAGGTCATGAAGACCCATGCCCGCATCGGCTACGAGCTGCTCAACAAGAGCGACAAGCGCATCCTGCAGCTGGGTGCCACCATCGCCCACGAACACCACGAGCGTTGGGACGGCCTGGGTTACCCGCGCGGTCTGGCGGGCGAGCAGATCCATATCGTGGGCCGCATCGTGGCCCTGGCCGATGTGCTGGACGCCCTGGTCAGCGAGCGCTGCTACAAGAAGCCCTGGAACTTCGACGAAGCTCTGGACCTCATACGCAGCGAGGCCGGCACACGTTTCGACCCGAATCTGGTGCGCATGCTGCTGGAGCGCCTGGACGATGTGCGCATGATCTATGAGCGCTATCCCGACAGCTGAGGGCGGCGAGACCGCGGGCCGCCTCTTCAGCGAGGCGGAAAGCCGGCGCCTGGCCGAGGCGGCACTGCGCTCGATCACCCTGTCCACCTCCCGGGTGCAGGGCGAGGCGTTCTTCCGTGTGCTGGTCAAGGACCTGGCCGCAGCCCTGGATGTGGCCTATGTGATCGCCGGCCGCCTGCTGCGCATGGAGGACGGTAGCGAGGGCGTGCAGACCCTGGCGGTCTGGGGCGGCGAGGACTGGCTGCCCAATCTCAGCTACTCGCTGGCCGGCACGCCCTGCAGCAATGTGGCTGAGCAGAGCATGTGCTTCTACCCCTGCGGCGTGCAGCAGGCCTACCCCGAGGATCTGCTGCTGGGCGAGATGGGCGCGCAGAGCTATGTGGGCACGCCCATGGTGGGCACCGACGGCCAGAGCCTGGGCATTCTGGTGGCCTTGGACAAGCGGGAAATCAGTGCGGACAAGCATCTGCTGGCCCTGTCCCTGCTCTCCATCTTCGCGGCTCGCTGCGCGGCCGAGCTGCAGCACCAGGACCGCGAGGCGGCACTGGAGCGCGAGGTCCAGGCCCGCACCGAGGAATTGCGACTGGCCACCACCACCCTGGTGGAACGCGAGAAGCTGGCCACCCTGGGCGGCATGGTGGCCAGCGTCGCGCACGAAGTGAATTCCCCGCTGGGCATCGCGGTCACGGCGGCCTCCGGCCTGGAGGAGTTTGCCAGTGAGCTCTTGCGCAAGCTGCAGGGCGACAAGGTCAGCCGCCACGAGCTGCAGGCGCTGGCCGGCCATCTGCGGGACGCCGCCACCCTGGTCGTGGGCAATCTGGAGAGGGCCTCCAGCCTGATGGGTGGTTTCAAGACCCTGGCCGTGGATCAGGGCAATGAGGATAGCCAGCGCATGGATGTGGGCGAGTACCTGCGCTCCATCGTCATGGTGCATCAGCCCGTGCTGCGCAGCGCCCGAGTGAACGTGCAGCTGGATCTGCCCGAGCGGCTCGACCTGAGGCTGTCGGGCGGCATGTTTTCCCAGGTGATCTCGAATCTGCTGCTCAACGCCATCAACCACGCCTTCGAGCCCGAGCATCAGGAGCGCGAATTGCGCATCAGCCTGAAGTCGGATGCGGATGGCTGCCTGCTGAGCGTGCGTGACAACGGCCGCGGCGTAGCACCCGAATTGCGCCATCGGCTGTTTGAACCCTTCTTCACCACCAAGCGCGGCGCCGGCGGCTCGGGTCTGGGCCTGCACATCGTGCAAAGCCTGTGCCAGCGCATGGGCGGTGAGATCCGGCTGGACGACCGCCCCGGGCCCGGTCTGGGATTCCTGATCCGCCTGCCTCGCGCCCTGGACTGAGCCGCGGCCCTAGCCCTGCCGCCGATAATCGCGGCCCACGCCCCCGTCCGCCACGCATGCATCTGCTCGTCCACGAACTCCGGCTCTTCTTCATCGCCCTGCAGTTCTTCACCCGCCTGCCCATCCCGCGCTGGGTGGGCTTCGAGCCGATCTGGCTGCAGCACTGCGCCCGCCACTTCCCGCTGGTGGGCCTGCTGGTGGGGGCCTTCTGTGCCCTGCTGCTGTGGGCCGCGCTGTGGTTCTGGACCGCCCCGGTGGCCGTGGGCCTGGCCCTGGCCGGCGGCATCTGGCTGACCGGCGGCTTCCACGAAGACGGCTGGGCCGACACCTGGGACGGCCTGGGCGGCGCGGTCTCGCGCGAGAAGGCCCTGAGCATCATGAAGGACTCGCGCATCGGGAGCTACGGCGCCCTGGCCCTGATCCTGATGCTGGGGCTCAAGGCCGCCGTGCTGCTGGCCCTGCTGGAGCAGGATGGCTGGCTGGCAATTGCCGGCTGGATCTGGGCCCATGCGGCCTCGCGCGCCGCGCCGGTCTGGCTGATCCACAGCCTGCCCTATGCGGGCGATGCAGAGCATGCCAAGGCCAAGCCCCTGGCCACCCGCATCGGCGGCGCCGGGCTGTTCGTGGCCCTGGCCTGGGTGGCCCTGGCCAGCCTGGGCCTGCTGGCGGTGGACATGAGCTGGCTGCCCAGCCTCTGCCTGGCGGCCCTGGGCGTGGCCGGCGCCACCCTGCTGATGCAGGGCTGGCTGGACAAGCGCCTGGGCGGTTTCACCGGCGACAACCTGGGCGCCACCCAGCAGCTGGCCGAGCTGGCCGCCCTGCTGGGCTTTGCGGCCCAGTTCGTCAGCCATGGATGAATCTGGGCAAAACCTGGCCCCGGCTGAAGCGCTCTGGGTCTGGCGTCATCCGCGGCCCGAGGGCGCGGCGGGGCGCTGCGTGGGCGCGGGCAGCGATCTGCCCGTGCACTGGCGCCGGGCCAAGCGCCTGGCCCGGCGCATCCAGGCCCAGGCCCGGCGCGAACGCCTGCCGCACTGCATCCACACCTCGCCGCTGGCGCGCTGCCGCGCCGTGGGCCGCTGGCTGCGCCGCTGGGGCTGGCAGCACCGGGTGGACGCCGCCCTGCTGGAGCTGGACTTCGGCCGCTGGGAGGGCAAGACCTGGCCCCTCATCGGCCAGACCGAGGTGGACGCCTGGTGCGCGGACTTTGCCCAACACGCGCCGGGCGGGGGCGAAAGCCTCACCCAGCTGCTGGCGCGTGCCCGGGCCTGGCAGCCCGCGCAGCGCCCCACCCTGCTGGTGGGCCACGGCGGCTGGATGCTGGCCCGCGCCTGGGCAGGCCCGGCCCCGCGCGAGGCCGCCGCCTGGCCTGCAGCCCCGCGCTACGGCGAGCTGCGGCGCCTGGCCTGACTCAGGCGGTGGCCGTCAGGCGCAGATACTTCTGCATCAGCATCTCGCGGGTCTCGACATGCTGGGGGTTCACCGGGATGCAGGCCACGGGGCACAGGGCCACGCACTGCGGCTCCTCGTGATGGCCCACGCATTCGGTGCACTTGCCCGGATCAATCTCGTAGTACTCCGCGCCCATGGAGATGGCATTGTTGGGGCACTCGGGCTCGCACACATCGCAGTTGATGCACTCATCGGTAATCATCAAAGCCATGTCCTGCCCCTTACTCCGCCTTCTTGATGCGCTCGCGCAAGCGATCGAGCACCAAGGGTGACACGAACTTGGAGACATCGCCGCCCAGGGTGGCGATCTCCCTGACGAAGGTGCTGGAAATGAACTGGTACTGGTCCGAGGGCGTGAGGAAGACGGTCTCGACGTCGGGCATCAGGCTGCGGTTCATGCCGGCCATCTGGAACTCGTACTCGAAGTCGCTGACGGCGCGCAGACCGCGCACCACCACCTTGCCGCCATGCTCCAGCACGAAGTCGCGCAAGAGGCCGCGGAAGGGGATGACCTCCACATTGGGGTACTTGGCCGCCAGCTGCTGGGCCATGTCCAGGCGCTCCTCGATGGAGAACATGGTGCGCTTGTGGTGGCCCGCGGCCACCGCCACGATGAGCCGCTCGAACAGGCGGCTGGCCCGGCGCATCAGGTCCTCATGGCCCAGGGTCAGGGGATCGAAGGTGCCGGGGTAGACGGCGGTGAGAACGGTCACGGAGGTCAAGAGCTGTCTCCCGAGGAGGCGGCGATGAAAAGCCGCGATTATCCGCTGCGCTGCAACAACTGGCTGTGGACCGCGCCGGCCTTGGCCTGGCGCCAGGCCTTGAGCCCCAGCTCGGGCGCCGGCTCCAGGGGGCGCGGCGACTCCAGATAGATGAAGCCGCCCGGCACCAGCAGGGGCGCGGCCGCCTTAAGCGCCGCATCAAACAACTCCTGCTGGAAGGGCGGATCAAGGAAGACCAGTTCGTAGCGGGCCGGGGCGCAGCGCGCCATCCAGGCCAGGGCATCGGCCTGCTCCACCTGCAAACGGTCCTCGGCCTTGAGCCTTGTGCGGCTGGCCTTGAGGCTGCGGCAGAGCTCGGCGTCGCGCTCCAGCAGCAGCACCTCGGCGGCGCCGCGCGAGGCGGCCTCAAAGCCCAGGGCACCGCTGCCGGCAAAGGCGTCCAGCACGCGCCAACCGCTCAGATCCTGGCCCAGCCAGTTGAACAGGGTCTCGCGCACGCGGTCGGGCGTGGGACGCAGGCCGGGCTTGTCGGCCACCGGGAGCTTGGAGCGCTTCCACGAGCCGCCAATGATCCGCACTTCAGCCATGTCGTGGCTCCCCACAAGCGGCCGAGCGCCGGGCCGCCCCAAGCCGGCCGGCATCCCCTCGGGGGATCGGCGGGCGTACTCGCACGACGAGGGGCATCATTGGCGCACCGGGATGCCGCGCGCGGCCATCAAGGCCTTGGCTTCGCCCACGGTGTGATGGCCGTAATGGAAGATGCTGGCAGCCAGCACCGCATCGGCCCCACCTTTTTGCACGCCGTCGGCCAGATCATCCAGCGAGCCCACGCCGCCCGAGGCGATCACGGGCACGCTCACCGCATCGCTCACCGCGCGGGTGAGGGCCAGATCGAAGCCGCTTCGGGTGCCGTCGCGGTCCATGCTGGTGAGCAGGATCTCGCCGGCGCCATGCTCGGCCATCTGGCGGGCCCAGGCCAGCACGTCCAGGCCGGTGTTCTTGCGGCCACCGTGGCTGTAGACATCCCAGCCGCTGCCATCTTCACGACGCTTGGCATCAATCGCCACCACGATGCACTGCGCGCCGTACTTGTCCGAGGCATCACGGATCAGCTGCGGATTGGCAATCGCGGCGGAGTTGAAGCTCACCTTGTCGGCCCCGGCATTGAGCAGGCGCCGCACATCCCCCACCGCGCGCACGCCACCGCCCACGGTCAGCGGGATGAAGACCTGGGAGGCCACGGCCTCGATGATGGGCAGGATCAGGTCGCGCCCGTCGCTGGTGGCGGTGATGTCCAGAAAGGTCAGCTCGTCGGCGCCCTGCTCGTTGTAGCGGGCGGCGATTTCCACCGGGTCGCCCGCGTCGCGCAGCTGTTCGAAGTTGACGCCCTTGACGACGCGACCGCCGGTCACGTCCAGGCAGGGAATGATGCGTTTGGCCAGCAAGCGGCGACTCCTAGTTGCCCAGCTCGTCGCTGAGCGCGTCGGCGCGGCGCTGGGCCTCGGCCAGATCCAGATCGCCGGTGTAGATGGCGCGACCGCAGATCACGCCCGAGACGCCCTCGCGCTCCACGGCGCACAGGGCCTCGATATCGGCCAGGCCGGCCAGACCGCCCGAGGCGATCACGGGCATGGTCAGGGCCTGGGCCAGGCGCACCGTGGCCTCGATATTGATGCCGCTGAGCATGCCATCGCGACCGATATCGGTGTAGATCACGCCCTCGACGCCGTAGTCCTCGAACTTGCGGGCCAGGTCCACGACCTCGTGGCCGGTGAGCTTGCTCCAGCCGTCGGTGGCCACCTTGCCGTCCTTGGCGTCCAGGCCCACGATGATGTGGCCGCCAAAGGCGCTGCAGGCGTCCTTCAGGAAGCCGGGGTTCTTGACGGCGGCCGTGCCGATGATGATGTA
Source organism: Roseateles sp. (assembly GCF_046300915.1). Taxonomy (GTDB): domain Bacteria; phylum Pseudomonadota; class Gammaproteobacteria; order Burkholderiales; family Burkholderiaceae_C; genus Kinneretia. The sequence goes on from NZ_JBKCLH010000074.1 coordinate 10,152, forward strand.
GCTCAGGCCGTCGTCCAGATAGTGCTCGATGGTGTCCAGGTCGCGGATGCCGCCGCCCAGCTGCACCGGGATGTCGTCACCGACCTCGCGGAGGATGGACCGGATGGCGCCCTCGTTGACCGGCTTGCCGGCAAAGGCGCCGTTCAAGTCGACCAGGTGCAGGCGTCGGGCGCCAGCGTCCACCCAGCGACGGGCCATGGCGGCCGGGTCATCGCCGAAGGTGGTGGAGGCATTCATATCGCCCTGTTGGAGACGGACGCATTTGCCGTCCTTCAGGTCAATGGCGGGAATCAGCAGCATGGCCGAAGTGCAGGTGGTGGTGGAAAGGAATGGAGCGGAAAAGCGCGGAGGAAGAGGATGACGGGGCGGTCCTCAAGGCTTCCACAGCAGGAAGTTGCGATACAGGGCGAGCCCCAGCGCGGCACTTTTCTCGGGATGGAATTGGGTGGCAAAAATATTATCCCGGGCCACCGCGCTGGTAAAGCACAGACCGTAGTCGGTCTCGCCCACGCTGTGGTGCGGGTCCGACGTCGTGGCGTAAAAGCTGTGAACGAAGTAGAACCAGCTCTGGTCGGGCACCTCGCCCCAGACCGGGTGGGGCCGGGCCTGGCGCACGCGGTTCCAGCCCATCTGCGGCACCTTGTAGCGGCTGCCATCGGGCTGGATCCGGCCCTCCAGCTGGAAGCGCTGCACCCGGCCGGGGATCAGACCCAGACCCGGCGTGTCCTGCTCCTCGCTGTGGTCCAGCAGCATCTGCATGCCCACGCACACGCCCATCAGGGGCTTGTGCGCTGCGGCATGCAGCACGGCCTCCTTCATGCCGGATTCGGCCAGCTCGCGCATGCAGTCGCGCATCGCGCCCTGGCCGGGCAGCACCACGCGCTCGGCGGCATAGACCGCCTCGGGCTCGCTGGTGATCACGACCTCCACGCCCGAGCCCTCGGCCGCATGCAGCACGGCCTGCGAGACCGAGCGCAGATTGCCCATGCCGTAGTCGACGACGGCGACGGTCCGTTTCATGTCAGAGCGTTCCCTTGGTGGACGGAATCACGCCCGCGCTGCGCGGGTCCAGGGTCATGGCCATGCGCAGCGCGCGGCCAAAGGCCTTGAACATGGTCTCGCATTGGTGGTGGGCGTTGTGGCCCTTGAGATTGTCCACATGCAGGCTCACCAGGGCGTGGTTCACAAAGCCCTGGAAGAACTCATAGGTGAGCTGGGTGTCGAAGGCGCCGATGGAGCCCGCGGTGAACTTGCAGTCCATCTCCAGACCCGGACGGCCCGAGAAATCGATCACCACGCGCGAGAGCGCCTCGTCCAGCGGCACATAGCTGTGGCCGTAGCGGGTGAGGCCCTTCTTGTCGCCCACGGCCTGGGCCACGGCCATGCCCAGCGTGATACCCACGTCCTCCACCGTGTGGTGGCCGTCGATATGCAGATCGCCTTGGGCCTCGATCTCCAGATCGATCAGGCCGTGGCGCGCGATCTGGTCCAACATGTGGTCGAAGAAGCCGATGCCGGTGTTCAGCTTGGCCTCGCCCGTGCCGTCCAGATTGACGCGCACGCGGATCTGGGTTTCCTTGGTATTGCGGCTGACTTCCGCGATGCGGGGGGTACTCATGACAGGCTTTCCTTGAGCGCGGCCAGCATGGCCGTGTTTTCTTCCGGCGTGCCTATGGTCAGGCGCAGGCAGTTGGCCAGCAGGGGGTGCATGGCCGAGACGTTCTTGATCAGCACGCCGCGCGCCTTCATGCCGGCAAAGGCCGCAGCCGCATCGGCCACCCGCGCCAGGATCATATTGCCCTGACTCGGAAAGGGCAGCACGCCGGGCAGGGCTTGCAGGGCGGCCATCACGCGTTCGCGCTCGGCGCGCAGCACACGCGCCTGCTCGGCATAGACCTCGGCATGCTCCAGGGCGAATAGGCCGGCCTCGGCATTGAGCACGCCCACATTGAAGGGCGGGCGGATCTTGTCGATCTCGTTGACCAGCGCCTGCTGGCCGATCAGGTAGCCGATGCGCACGCCGGCCAGGCCGAACTTGCTCATGGTGCGCATCACCAGCACATGGGCGTACTTGGCCAGCAGGCCCATCGCATCGCGCTCGGCAAAGGGCTGGTAGGCCTCGTCCATCACCACCAGACTGCCCACCGCACCCGCGGCCTGCACCAGGCGCTCGATCACGGCGGCGTCCCAGAGATTGCCGGTGGGGTTGTTCGGGTAGGCCAGATAAATCAGCGCAGGCTGCTCCCGCTCGATCGCGGCCCGCATGGCGGCCTCGTCCAGCTCGAAGTCGGGCGTGAGCGGCACGCCGACGAAGTCCAGGCCCTGGTAGCGCGCCGAGATGCCGTACATCACGAAGCTCGGCAGCGGCGACAGGATCTTGGCGCCGGGACGGCTGACCGCCATGGTCAGCATGGTGATGATCTCGTCCGAGCCATTGCCCAGGGTGATGCCGCAGCCCGCGGGCATGCCGGCATGGGCGGCCAGGGCGCGGGCCAGGTCTTGCGTGCGCTCGGCCGGGTAGCGGTTGATGGCCACCCGTCCCAGGCGCTCGCCCAGCTGCTGCTGCAGCGCCTCGGGCAGGCGGAAGGGGTTCTCCATGGTGTCCAGCTTGATCAGGCCGGCAGCGCTCTGCACCGCATAAGCCTGGGTGGCGCGCACATCCTCGCGGATGCGGGCCAGGGCCGGGTTCAGTCTCGGGTCCATGTGCTGGGAGGCTCCGTGAGCAAGGGGTTCAGGATCTGCACGCTGTCGTACTGCGCCGCGTGGGGCAGCTCCAGGCTCAGCAGGCGCTCGCAGCCCTGGGCCTTGGCGGCGGCCACGATCAGGGCGTCGGCATAGGCCAGGCCGAAGCGGCTTTCGATGGACCAGGCCGATTCCACGGTGGCATGGTCCACGGCCCAGGGATTCCAGCGCTGGTAGCGCCGCACCTCGGCCCGCGCATCGCCATTGGGCATGGGCGGCTGGATGCGCGTGGTGACCTGGCGGTAGAAGTCGTTGAGCACCTGGGTGGAGACGCGGCCGGCGCGCTGCTGCCACAGGCTCATCAGCCAGCCCAGGGCGCGGGCACGCTCGGCCGGCCGGGCGCCATCCTCGCTGAGGATGAGCACCGAGGTGTCCACGAAGACGAGGCCGCTGCCGCTCACCGGGGCGCCTCGCTGCGGCTGGGGTAGGGCTGGCCGTCCGAGGCCCAGGTGCGCTCGCGATGCAGCCAGTCCTGCAGCGCCCGCTCGTAGGCATCGTCCGAGCGCATCTTCTCGGCCAGCATCTCGCCCACCAGGCGCGAGACGCTGGTATTGCGCCGCGCCGCTTCCAGCCGGGCCCACTCGGCCACGCTGTCTTCCATGGTCACGGTCACGTTCTTCATGATGGACCGCAATTTAACACGAAGTTCGTGTTGCACGAACTTCGTGGTCTTACTTCAAGCGCATCTCCGCCGCCTGCGCATGCCCCTGCAGCCCCTCGCCATAGGCCAGCTCGGCCGCAATGGGGCCCAGCACCTGGGCGCCGGCCTCGCTGACCTCGATCAGGCTGCTGCGCTTCTGGAAGTCGTAGACGCCCAGGGGCGAGGAGAAGCGCGCGGTGCCCGAGGTGGGCAGCACATGGTTGGGGCCGGCGCAGTAGTCGCCCAGGCTTTCGCTGGTGTAGGCGCCCAGGAAGATGGCACCGGCATGGCGCAGCAGGGGCTCCCAGCGATGCGGATCGCGGCTGGACACCTCCAGATGCTCGGGCGCAATGCGGTTGGAGATCTCGCAGGCCTCCTCCATGGAGCGGGTCTGGATCAGGGCGCCACGACCCTCCAGCGAGGCACGGATCACATCGCGACGCGGCATGGTGGGCAGCAGGCGCTCGATGGACTCGCGCACGCGGGCGATGTAGTCGGCATCGGGGCAGAGCAGGATGCTCTGCGCCAGCTCGTCATGCTCGGCCTGGCTGAAGAGGTCCATGGCCACCCAGTCCGGCGGGGTCGTGCCATCGGCCAGCACCAGGATCTCGCTGGGGCCGGCAATCATGTCGATGCCCACCTGGCCGAACACATGCTTCTTGGCGCTGGCCACATAGGCATTGCCGGGGCCGGTGATCTTGTCCACGCGCGGCACGGTGGCCGTGCCATAGGCCAGGGCCGCCACGGCCTGGGCGCCGCCGATGGTGAAGGCGCGGTGCACGCCCGCCACATAGGCGGCGGCCAGCACCAGGGGGTTCTTCTCGCCGCGCGAGTCCTTGGACGCGCCATCCCTGCGGGCTGGCGTGGGCACCACCATGATGATCTCGGGCACGCCGGCCACCTGGGCCGGGATGGCGTTCATCAGCACGCTGCTCGGATAGGCCGCCTTGCCGCCCGGCACATAAATGCCCACGCGGTCCAGCGGGGTCACTTTTTGCCCCAGCAGAGTGCCGTCCTCGTCGCGGTAGCTCCAGCTCTGGCCGCAGGCGGCTTTTTGCTTCTCGTGGTAGCTGCGCACCCGGGCGGCGGCGGCCTCCAGGGCTTTGCGCTGGGCCGGGGTGATGGCCTCGAAGGCGGCCTTGAGTTCCTCGCGGCTCAGTTCCAGCGCGCCCAGCTGCCCGGCCGACACACCGTCGAAACGGGCGGTGTACTCCAGCACCGCGGCATCGCCGCGAGCACGCACATCGGCCAGGATCTCGGCCACGCGGGTCTCGATGGCTGCATCGGTCTCGGCCGACCAGTGCAGCACGCGCTGGAACTCGGCTTCGAACTCGGGGCTGGCGGTATTGAGCTGGCGCAGATTGAGAGGGGTCGTCATCGCGATCTCACTGGGGAATGGCGGTGGCAAAGGCGTCGATCAGCGCGCGCAGCGGCGCGCGCTTGAGCTTGAGCGAGGCCTGGTTCACCACCAGGCGGGAGGAGATGTCCATAATGCGCTCCACCTCCACCAGCTTGTTGGCGCGCAGGGTGCTGCCGGTGGAGACCAGATCCACAATGGCATCGGCCAGGCCGGTCAGCGGCGCCAGCTCCATGGAGCCGTAGAGCTTGATCAGGTCCACATGCACGCCCTTGTCGGCAAAGTGCTGGCGGGCGATCTGGGTGTACTTGGTGGCCACACGCAGGCGCGAGCCCTGCTTGACGGCGCTTTCGTAGTCGAAGTCGGCGCGCACCGCCACGCTCATGCGGCACTTGGCGATGTTCAGGTCCAGAGGCTGGTACATGCCGGCCAGGCCATGCTCGATCAGCACATCACGGCCGGCCACGCCCAGGTCGGCGCCGCCGTACTGCACATAGGTGGGCACGTCGGAGGCGCGCACCAGCACCACGCGCACATCCTCGCGGTTGGTGGGCAGGATGAGCTTGCGCGAGGTCTCGGGGTCTTCGAGCACCTCGATGCCGGCGGCCTTCAGCAGCGGCAGGGTTTCTTCGAAGATGCGGCCTTTGGACAGCGCCAGGGTGATCATGATTGCTTGTCGTCCTTCTGCTCGGGGGAGGAGGACGGCAGCGAGTCACCAGCAGGCGCGGCGCATCACCGCCATCCGCCTAGACGGATGGGGTGTTCAGGGATGGTGATGGGCCGGGGCGGAAGCAGCCTCGGCGGGTGTCAGGGTCTTCATCGACAGCGCGTGGATCTGCTCGCGCATGCGGTCGCCCAGGGCCTGGTAGACCCGCTGATGACGGCGCACCCGGTTCAGCCCCTCGAACTCGGTGGAGACGATGGTGGCGAAGAAATGCCGGCCGTCGCCTTCCACCTGCAGCTGCTCGCAGCGCAGGCCATCGGCGATGTATTGCTGGACTTCGGCGGGAGTGGGATCGGCCATGATGGGCGGCATTCTAGCGGCTGGTGTTTAGCCGCGGATTTTGTAGCCCCTTCGCAGCAGCTCCAGCGCAATGGCCGAGACCACCACAAAGGCCGTGCCCACGATGGTCAGGCTCAGCCAGGGCGAGACATCGCTGATGCCGAAGAAGCCCCGACGGAAGCCGTCGATCATGTAGAAGAAGGGGTTCAGATGGCTGATGCCCTGCCAGAAGGGCGGCAGCGACTTGATGGAATAGAACACGCCCGACAAAAAGGTCATGGGCATGATGATGAAGTTCTGGAAGGCCGCCATCTGGTCGAACTTCTCGGCCCAGAGGCCGGCGATCAGGCCCAGCGCCCCCAGCATGCCCGCGCCCAGGGCCGCGAACACCAGGATCCACCAGGGCTCGGCAAAGCTGGGCGGCGCAAACCACACCGTGACCAGGAACACGCCCGTGCCCACGGCCAGGCCGCGCACCACCGAGGCGCCCACATAGGCCATGAACCAGGCCCAGTGCGAGAGCGGCGTGACCAGCAGAAAGACCAGATTGCCGGTGATCTTGCTCTGGATCAGGCTGGACGAGCTGTTGGCAAAGCTGTTCTGCAGCACGCTCATCATCACCAGGCCCGGGATCAGGAAACTGGTGTAGCCCACCGCGTCATAGACCTTCACATGGTCTTCCAGCACATGGCCGAAGATCAGCAGATAGAGCACGGCGGTGAGCACCGGCGCGGCCACGGTCTGGAAGCTCACCTTCCAGAAACGCAGCACTTCCTTGTAGAACAGCGTCCGGGCACCCTGCAGCTTGATGGCGCTCATGCACCCACTCCTTGTTCTGCGCCATTCATGATTTCGAGAAACACGTCTTCCAGATCGGCGCGGCCGATCTCCAGGTCTTCCACCGGCACCTGGGCGGCGCGCAGCGTAGCCAGCATGGTCTCCACCTCGGCGGCGTCATGCGCCTTGATCTGCACGATGCGGCCGGTCACGCGCGACTGCGCGGCCAGCGCCGGCGGCAGGGCCGCATCGGTCTTGAAGCGCAGCATGGTGGAGGCGCGGCCCGAGAGCAGATCGCTGGTGCGGTCCAGCGCCACGACACGGCCGAGCTTGAGCATGGCGATGCGGTGGCACAGGGCCTCGGCCTCTTCCAGATAGTGCGTGGTCAGCAGCACCGTGTGGCCCTCGCGGTTCAGGCGCGCGATAAAGGCCCAGAGCGTCTGGCGCAGCTCCACATCCACGCCCGCGGTGGGTTCGTCCAGCACGATGACCGGCGGGCGGTGAACCAGGGCCTGGGCCACCAGCACCCGGCGCTTCATGCCGCCCGAGAGCTGGCGCATATTGGCTTTCGCCTTGTCAGCCAGGCCCAGGTTCTCCAGCAGCTCATCGATCCAGGCGCCATTGCCCTTGACGCCAAAATAGCCGCTCTGGATCTCCAGGGCCTCGCGCACGCTGAAGAAGGGATCGAACACCAGCTCCTGCGGCACGATGCCCAGGGCGCGGCGGGCGGCGGCATAGTCGGCCACCACATCGTGGCCCATCACCTTGACGCTGCCGCCGCTGGCCTGGGACAGGCCGGCCAGGATGGAGATCAGGCTGGTCTTGCCCGCGCCATTGGGGCCCAGCAGGCCGAAGAATTCGCCGGGCTGGATGTCAAAGGACACACCGTCCAGCGCGCGCACCGAGCCGCCCCGGTAGGTCTTGCTGACGTTCTGGAAGGAGATGGCCGGCGTGCCGGACTGCGGGGAAGACATGGGCATGATGGCGGCGGATTGTAGGGAGGCCGACCACCGGCTGCCGAAACAGGCCTTTTAGGCGCTGTTCAAGACAGCTCGCGCTGATCTGCCTCTTTCTTGCGCCAACACGCTTGAGGATGAGCACAGATCACAACAAAAAGACGGCTCCCGGCCTCCGCAGGCTGGGAAGCCCCGGCGCTTGATGCCAGAATCGGCGCCCATGGTCGTCAAGAAACCGCGCCGTACCGCCGAGCGCATCCTCGAAGTCACGCTGGATCTGTTCAATCGCTTCGGCGAACCCAATGTCTCGACCACGCTGATCTCGGCCGAGCTGAACATCAGCCCCGGCAATCTCTACTACCACTATCCGGCCAAGGACGAGCTGATCAACGCCCTGTTCGGGGCCTATGAGCGCGAGCTCAATCAGCTGCTGGGTGCCTCGGACAATGTGCGGCATGTGGAGGACGCCTGGCTCTTTCTGCACATGCTCATCGAGCTGGTCTGGAAGCACCGCTTTCTCTACCGCGACCTCAACGATCTGCTCAGCAAGAACCGCAAGCTGGAAACCCACTTCAAGGAACTGCTGGAGCGCAAGGGTCAGGCCATGCGCGCCCTGCTCTCGGGCCTGCAGCTGGGTGGGGCCATCCCGCGCCTGGACCCACGCGAGGCCGGTCCCCTGGCCGACTCCATGGTGGTCTTGCAGAGCTACTGGCTGAGTTATGAATATGTGCGCGACCCGCGTCACGCCCTGGAACCCGACCGCGCCGGTGCGGCTCTCATGCGCGGCGCCTTTCATGTGCTGAGCCTGCTGCTGCCCTATCTGGAGCCGGGTTCACGCGAGCATCTGCTGGGCCTGGCCGAGAAGTACCGCTAAGCCCATAGACACCCTGCCCTCACGGCCCGACAAGGAGACAGACAGCATGGCCAAGTGGACCGCCTTCCCCTACGACAACAGCGCCTTCCGCTACGACGCCGCCTCGCTGAAGAAGCACTGGGCCCGTCTGCATGCCGGCGATGCCGAGCCCTGGCCCAAGGACACGGCGGTGCAGCAGGCCTGGATCCACTTCCATGCCGGCGAGTTCCAGTTGGCGCACGAAGCCGGCCTGGCCGCCGGACCGGCCGGCATCACCGTGGCCAACAAGGCCCAGGCCATCTACGCCAACTACCTGGAAAAGAAGGAAAAGACCAAGCTGGAAATGTTCCTGGCCGTGGCCGAGCGGGCCGAGGCCCAGCAGGCCGAGGACCCCAAGAACGCCAACGCCTGGTACTGGCAGGCCTATGCCATCGGCCGCTACGGCCAGGGCATCAGCGTGGCCAAGGCCCTGGCCCAGGGCCTGGGCAGCAAGGTCAAGACCGCGCTGGAAAGCACCATCCAGCTCGCACCCAAGCATGCCGACGCCCATATCGCCCTGGGCGCCTTCCACGCCGAGGTGATCGACAAGGTGGGCAAGCTGCTGGGCAAGACCCAGGGCGCCGACACCGCCACCGGCCTCAAGATGTTCGAACAGGCGCTCAAGCTCAACCCGGGCAGCGCCATCGCCATGATCGAGCGCGCCAACGGCCTGGTCATGCTGGAGGGCGACAAGCGCCTCAAGGAGGCCGAGGCCCTGTATGCCGACGCCGCGGCCTGCCAGCCCATGGACGCCATGGAATACCTGGACGTGGCGCTGGCGCGGGAAGAGCTGGAAGACTAAAGAAAAGGGCCGGGCTCGGTCAGTCCTCGCCCCAAGGCAGCATCAGGGTGAGGGTCAGCAGGGTGTTGAACTCGGGGGCAAAGCCGCGCACCACGGCCGCCGGGTCGGGGCAGAGCTGGGCATCGGCAATCAGGCCGAACTGCACCTGGCCCGCATAGGTCAGCACCGAGACGCCCAGACCGATATCGCCGGACTGGGGCACCCAGAACATCACCCGTTCCACGGTCGAGCCGCAGAACTCCAGCGGCTGGGCCGGGCCCGGCACATTGGTCATCACCGCCGTGGCCTTGCGGGCAAAGATATTGAGCATGGCGTGCTGCACCGGCTTGATCAGCAGCCCCGCCACCGAGAGCAGGCCAAAGGCCAGCACCGGCTGGAAGCTGCCCTTGAGCTCCTGCATGCGCGCCTTGACCGCATAAAGCCGCTCCACCGGATTGGCAATGCCGATCGGCAGCACCAGGGGCACCAGACCGAACTGGTTGCCCAGCTGGTGCGCCTTCTCCTGCGAGCGCAGATTCACGGGCACCATGACCCGGATCTCCTTGCCCGCAGGGTCCTCACCCCGCTCGCTCAGATAGCGCCCCAGGGCGCCGGCCACGCAGGACAGCAGCACGTCGTTGACCGAGGCGCCCAGGCCCTTGCCCACCGCCTTGACGGCGTCCAGAGGCAGCAGCTCGGCCCAGGCCACCTGCTTGCGCTTGCCGGGCTTGCCCTTGAGCGAGGTGTGCGAGTCGTCGGGCATCAGGGCAAAGGCGGCGATATCGCTCACCGCCTGATAGCCCATGCGTGCCACCTCCAGGGAACCATCCAGCGGGTCCGGCGGGTTCACCAGGGTCTGCAGCCCCAGGCCCGCGCCGGCGCCGGCCAGGCGTATGGCCTTGATGCTGGCATTGCTCAAGGGGCGCAGCAGGGCGTCGCTCAACCAGTCATGGTCGTCCTGGGGCTGCTGCTGGCGCCGCGGCGGCGCCTTGCCGCCGTCGGTGATGGACAGCATCACCGAGATCAGGGCAATGCCATCGGCAATGCAGTGATGGATGCGCACGATCAGGGCGCTGCTGCCCGCCTCGTAGTCCTCCACCAGCTGGATCTGCCACAGGGGGTGGGCCGCATCCAGCGGCGTGGCGGCCAGCTCGCCCACGCGGGCCTGCAGGGCGGACTCGGCCGACTGCCCGCGCAGGGGCAGCAGGATTTCGGCCTGCAGATGGCGGCCGATGTCGAAGTCCTCGTCCTCCACCCACTGCGCGCCCAGAGCGTCTTCCACCACCTTCTGGCGAAAGCGGGTGTACTGCAGCAAGCGCGCTTCCACCCGCTCGCGCAAGGCGGCCAGCGAGAGGCGGGGCCGCATCACCCAGACCCCGACGATCATCATCAGATTGGCTTCGGTGTCCATGCGCAGCCAGGCGGTGTCCACCCGTGACATGCGTTCGAGCTGTGCTGCCAAACCTGTCTCCTTGTTCTGCATCTCGCGTGGTCTTCTAGAGTACCGCCCCCAGACAATGCTGGGTAACATCGCCGCCGTCCATACCGATCAACACCAAGCCCATCCCCCGGGAGACATGATGAGCCTCAAGGACCAATTCGAAGCCGCCGTTGCCGATTCCAAGAACCTGCCGGAGCGTCCGGACAATATGACCCTGCTGAAGATCTACGCGCTCTTCAAACAGGCCAGCAGCGGCGACGTCGAGGGCTCGCGCCCGGGCTTCACCGACATGGTGGGCCGCGCCAAGTACGACGCCTGGGCCGGTCTCAAGGGCACCAGCAGCGAAGAGGCGATGCAGCAGTACATCGACCTGATCGAATCACTGAAGTAATCAGTACCCAATCAAGGCGGGCGCTTAGCCCGCCTTGCTCTTCTTGCCAGCGGCTTTCTTCTTGGCCGGCTCGGCCGTCAGCAGCGCGTCCAGCGCGCCCTCGATCTCGCGCTCGATCTGGCCCTTGAAGGCGCCCAGCAGCAGGCCCAGCTTGGCGTTCAACTCAAAGTGATCGGGCGCCACGATCAGCTGGCCCTTGACCCCCGAGCGCACAAACTCCACCGTGTCGCTGGTCTTGCCCTCCAGCACCGTGCAGGCCATGTCGAACTTGGACTCGGCCTGCTCGGCCCAGGCCCAGGCAATCTCGCGGGCGCGCGACAGGCCCAGATCATGCTCGCGGTGAATCTTGATATCGGCCATCAGGGGCTGCTCCTTGTGCTGAGTTGTTGGCGGCGCTGCGCCTTGGGCAAGTCTGCCAGACGCCGGACCTCGGCGTAAAAACGCGGCCAGTCGCGCCCGCAGCGCTCGAACAAGCCCTCGAAGTCCGGCACCAGGCCCAGATAGGCCGCCTGGATGGCCAGGCTGGCATTGTTGGCGCCGGCCAGCCAGCCGGCATAGGCGGGCTGCAGCTCGGGCTCGGCCCGCAGCCGGGCAAAGAGCTCGGCCTTGGCCGCGCGCTTGGCGACCTCGTCCAGCGGCCCCGCGTACAGGGTCTGGAGCCGGGCGCGGTAGTCCTGGGTGAGGGTCCGAAAGCGCTCGCGCCGCTCCTGGCTGCGGCGGTACTGTTCGCGCGCCGCGGCATCGCCCTCGGCCGCCAGCCAGGCCTGCACGCCCAGACGCTCCACGGCCGTGGCGAAGGCCTCGTTGAACTCGGTGTCGTCCGCCGCATAGGCCACCTGGTGGGCCAGCTCGTGGAAGACCAGGCCTGCCAGCTCGCCCTCGGGATAGTGGATGAAGGTATTGAGCAGCGGGTCGCCGCCAAACAGCCAGCTCCAGCCCAGGGTGGAATAGGCCGGCACGCCGTAGACCAGCACGTCCAGGCCCTCGTCGCGCCGCAAGGCCGCGGCAAAAGCCTCGGCCTCGGCCCGGTCAAAAAAACCGCGGTAGCCCGCGCAGCCCATCACCGGGTAGCACCAGGTCTTGAGCTGCAGGCCCAGCTCGGGCGCGGCCACCACATTCCAGACCGCCGCGCCGCGCCCCAGGTCCGCATAGCGGCGGTAGCTGGCGTTGTCCGGCAGGGCCAGCTCGCGCGAGGCGAAGTCGCGGATGCGCTGGCTCAGGCGCAGGCGCTCACGCAGCTCGGGCGCCAGGGCCGGGTCCTGCAGCAGGCGCTCCACCGGCTGGGCCGCGCCCACCAGGCGCAGATGGCCCGAGGCCGCCTGGCCCAGATAGCCGATCTGGGCGCAGCCCGAGAGCAGCAGGGCCACCAACCCGACCAGCGCGGTCAGCCCGGCCAACCCGGCCCGCGAGGCCCGCTTCATGCGCCGGCGGGCTCCACCTCGACCAGGCAGTCGTAGAAGCTGGGCGCCTGGCCCAGATCGGTGAGGCGCTGGTGGGTCACCTCATTGACATTGCTGCCGCGCGGCCCCAGCTTGCGCCACCAGATACCCAGGCCATTGACCACACCGGGCCGCGCGCGCTCGCTGATGCGGGCCGTGCAGTGGTAGCTGCCGCGCTCGTTGAACACGCGCACAAGGCCGCCATCGGCCCGGCCACGCGCCGCGGCATCGTCGGCATGAATCTCCAGCAGGGGCTCGCCCTCGATATCCCGCAGGCTCTTGACGTTGACGAAGCTGCTGTTGAGGAAGTTGCGTGCCGGCGGCGAGATCATGGCCAGCGGAAAGCGCCGTGCCAGCTCGGGCGCGGACTGGGCGCTCTCGTAATTGGGCACATGGTCGGCCCCGCCGGCCTGGGCCTTGCCGCTGGGCGTAAAGAAGCCGCCCTCGGCAAAGGGCGCTTCTTTCAGCGGCAGGCTCTGCCAGCCCTGCGCGGCCAGGGCCTCGAAATCGATCTCGGCCGTGAAGGCCTGGCGGGCCAGCTGCTCGTCGCTCTCGGCGAAGCAGGGCTCGGTAAAGCCCATGCGGGCGGCCAGCTCGCGGAAGATCTGGGTATTGGGCTTGGCCTCGCCCAGGGGGGCCACGGCCGGGTGGTTGATCAGCACATCGGTGTGGCCGTAGCTGGTGTGCACATCCAGATGCTCCAGCTGGGTGGTGGCGGGCAGCACATAGTCGGCCAGATCGGCCGTGTCGGTCATGAAGTGCTCCAGCACCACGGTGAAGAGGTCGGCGCGTTGGAAGCCCCTGACCACCTTGGGCGACTCCGGCGCCACCGCCACCGGATTGCTGTTGTAGACGATCAGGGCCTCGACCTGAGGGCCGAAGTCCGCGCTGCTCTCGCGCAGCAGATCGTCACCGATGGTGCTCATATTGATGCTGCGCGGCTGGCGGCCGGCCAGCAGCTCGGGTCGGTCCAGGGCGGCGGTGTTCTTGTAGGCCGCGAACCAGCCGGAGCTGGAGAGCAGCAGGCCGCCCGCGCGGTGGCGCCAGGCGCCGGTCAGGCAGGGCAGCAGGGCAATCAGGCGCACCGCATTGCCGCCGCCGCGCACGCGCTGCATGCCGTAGTTCAGGCGGATGGCGGCGGGCGCCTCAAGGGCATTGCGCTGACCATAGTCGCGCGCCAGGCCGCGCACCTCGTCCGCGCTGATGCCGCAAACCTCGGCCACGCGCTCGGGCGGCCAGGCCAAGGCCTTGACGCGCAGCTCCTCCCAGCCTTCCACATGGCGGCCGAGATAGTCATGGTCCAGCCAGTCGTGCTGGATCAGCTCGTGCATCAGGCCCAGGGCCAGGGCACCGTCGGTGCCGGGCAGCAGGGCAATGTGCTGATGGCATTTGTCCGCGGTCTCGGTCTTGCGCGGGTCGATGCAGATCAGCTTGGCGCCCTCGCGCTTGGCCTTGTTGGCATAGGTCCAGAAATGCAGATTGGAGGCAATCGAGTTGCTGCCCCAGATCAGGATGAGCCGGCTCTCCGCGAAGAAGGGCAGGTGCATGCCCACGCGGTTGCCGTAGGTGGCGTTCAGGGCTGCGGCGCCGGCCGAGGCGCAGATGGTGCGCTCAAGCCGCGAGGCGCCCAGCTTGTTGAAAAAGCGCGCCGCCATGCCCTCGCCCTGCAGCAGGCCCATGGTGCCGGCATAGCTGTAGGGCAGGATGGCCTCGGGATTGCGCGCCGCAATCGCCCTCAGGCGCGCGGCAATGTCGTCCAGGGCCTCATCCCAGCTCACCGGCACGAAGCGCGGCGCCTCGGTCTTGGCGCTGATGCGCTTCAGGGGCTGCAGCAGGCGCTCGGGGTGGTAGGTGCGCTCCGGGTAGCGCGAAACCTTGGTGCACAGCGCACCATGCGTGCTGGGGTGGTCGGCCTGGCCCTGGACCTTGATCACCCGCTCCCCTTCCACCGTGATGCGCAGGGCGCAGGTATCCGGGCAATCGTGGGGGCAAGCACCTTTGACGATGCGGGTGGCGACGGTAACAGCAGGATTCATGCGTGAACTATTGCATAGGGTGCCCGACGCAGAGCCGGCTTGCCGACCCTGCGGCAAGGCGAAACACGGGGGTGGCGAGCACAATTCAAGCCATTATTGCTTGCCATCCGGAGAGTTCACTTGCGTCGTCGACAAAGCCTTAGCGCCCTCGCCAGCCTGGCCCTGGCCCCCTTGTGGGCGCAGGCCCAGGAGCGGCGCCGCATCGTGCTGGGCCAGTCCTGCCCGCTCACCGGCCCGGCCGCCCAACTGGGCCTGCAGATGCAGGCGGGTGCCAAGCTCTTCTTCGACGGTGTCAATGCCGCTGGCGGCATCAACGGCCTGCCCGTCGAGTTGCAGACCCTGGACGACGGCTACGAGCCCGATCGCTGCAAGGCCAATACCGAGAAGTTCATCGCCGAGGATGTGCTGGCCCTGTTCGGCTATGTGGGCACGCCCACCTCCCTGGCCGCCCTGCCCCTGGTCAACCAGCACAGACTGCCCTTCTTTGCACCGCTCACCGGTGCCGAGGCGCTGCGGGAACCGGGCAATCGCTGGGTCTTCCATCTGCGCGCATCCTATGACGACGAGACCGCCCTGATCGTCAAGCAGATGACCCAGCTGGGGCTGAACAAGATTGCCGTTTTCCATCAGAACGACGCCTACGGCCGTGCCGGCCTGGACGGCGTGCAGAAAGCGCTGCTGGCCCGCAAGCTGGCGCCCCAGGGCGTGGCCACGGTGGAGCGCAACAGCGTGAACGTAGCGGCCGCCGTCAAGACCCTGGTAGCCGCCCAGCCCGATGGCATCGTCTTGGTCAGCGCCTACAAGAGCTGCGCGGCCTTCATCCGCGAGGCCCGCAAGGCCGGTTATGGCGGCGTGTTCTACAACGTTTCCTTCGTCGGCACGCAGGCCTTGTCGGACGAGCTGGGCAAGGAGGCCTCGGGCGTGGTGATCAGCCAGGTCATGCCCTACCCCTTCGGCAACGCCACCGGCGTGGTGGCCGAATACCAGGCCGCCCTGCAGCGTGCGGGCGGCACGCTCAAGCCCAACTACACCAGCATCGAGGGCTATCTGGCCGCCAAGGTGCTGTGCGAGGGCTTGCGCCGCATGGCCAAGCCCAGCCGGGACGGCTTGGTCAACGCCCTGGAGTCCATGGGCAACTACAACGCGGGCGGCTTCACGGTGCGATTCGCGCCCGGCCGCCGCGAGGCGTCCAGCTTTGTCGAGCTGTCGATGCTGACGGGGGACGGCAAGGTCCGGCGCTAAGGCGTTGCGACCCCGCGGCGGCGCCTGCAGCGCCACAACCCCACGGGTAAACTCAAGACGAACGGCGGCCCGCTGCCCTGCGCGGGCCGCTCTTTTTCCGGAGTGCCGCCATGAAGTTGATCGATTCCATCCTGGCCGATGCCCCCAGCATCGCCACCCTGCGACGCGACATCCACGCCCATCCGGAGCTGTGTTTCGAGGAAGAACGCACCGCTGATCTGATCGCCCGTGCGCTCACCGAATGGGGTATTCCCGTGCATCGCGGCCTGGGCAAGACCGGGGTGGTGGGCATCGTCAAGAACGGCACCTCGGATCGCGCCGTGGGTCTGCGCGCCGACATCGACGCCCTGCCCATGACCGAGCACAACCACTTCGCCCACGCCAGCAAGCACCCGGGCAAGATGCACGCCTGCGGTCATGACGGCCACACCGCCATGCTGCTGGCTGCTGCCAAGCATCTGGCCAAGCACCGCAACTTCGACGGCACCGTCTACCTGGTCTTCCAGCCCGCTGAAGAAGGCGGCGGCGGCGCCCGCGAGATGATCAAGGACGGCCTCTTTGAGAAGTTCCCCATGGAGGCCATGTTCGGCGCCCACAACTGGCCCGGCATGGCGGCCGGCCAGTTCGCGGTGAAGAGCGGCCCGGTCTTTGCGTCCAGCAACGAATTCAAGATCACCATCCGCGGCAAGGGCTCGCACGCCGCCCTGCCCCACAACGGCATCGACCCGGTGCCCGTGGCCTGCCAGATGGTGCAGGCCTTCCAGACCATCATCACCCGCAACAAGCGCCCCATCGATGCCGGCGTGATCTCGGTCACCATGATCCATACCGGCGAGGCCACCAATGTGGTGCCCGACAGCTGCGAGATCCAGGGCACGGTGCGCACCTTCACGATCGAGGTGCTGGACCTGATCGAGCGCCGCATGCGGCAAATCGCCGAGGCCACGGCCCAGGCCTTCGAGGCCACGGTGGAGTTCGAGTTCAGCCGCAACTACCCGCCCACCACCAACCATCCCAAGGAGACCGAGTTCGTGCGCTCGGTGCTCGGCGATATGGTGGGTGCGCAGAACGTGCATGAGTTCGAGCCCACCATGGGCGCCGAGGACTTCAGCTACTACCTGCTGGAGAAGCCCGGCTGCTACTTCCTGATCGGCAATGGCGATGGCAGCCACCGCGAGGGCGGCCACGGCATGGGGCCCTGCATGCTGCACAACCCCAGCTACGACTTCAATGACGAGCTGATTCCCCTGGGCGGCTCCATGTGGGTGCGCATGGCCGAGACCTGGCTCAACTCGCCCAAGCCCTGAGATGAGCGCCGCCGCCCATTTCGCGCAGAGCTATGCCGAAGCGCGCCAGAAGTTCCTTGCCGCGGCCGAGGCCGCCCGACTGGATGTCGAGGCGCACTGGCATCCGCTGCTGGGGCGGGATGGCGAGCGACTGGCCATGGATGTGCTGCGCCAGGGACCGCGCGATGCCCGGCGCCTGCTCATCATCAGCAGCGCCTGTCATGGCGTGGAGGGCTTTTGCGGCTCGGGCATCCAGACGGCCCTGCTGCGCGACCCGATGTGGCACGAAACGCTGCAAGCCCTGCCCGATCTGGCCGTGCTCTATATCCACGCGCTCAACCCGCATGGCTTTTCCTTCTGGCGGCGCGTGACCCAGGAGGGGGTGGATCTCAACCGCAATTTCCACGATTTCGCCCACCATGCGGCCCTGCCGGCCAACCCGGGCTATGAAGAGATCGCGTCCGCCCTGCTGCCGGCCCACTGGCCGCCCAGCCCGGCCGACGAGGCGGTGCTGCGCGACTACGCCGACCGCCACGGTGAGCGTGGCCTGCAGACCGCCGTGAGCAGCGGTCAGTACACGCATGAGCTGGGCTTGTTCTACGGTGGCCATGCCCCAACCTGGAGCAATGTGACCCTGCGCCATGTGCTGGCCGAGCAGGGCCGGGATGCGCAGCACATCGCCTGGATCGACCTGCACACGGGCCTGGGTCCTTGCGGTCATGGCGAGCGCATCTGGGCCGGCCGCGACGACGCGGCGTCCATTGCCCGCGCCCGCCAGTGGTGGGGGCCGGAAGTGACCTCCATCTACGACGGCAGCTCCAGCTCCGCCCCGCTGCAGGGCCTGATGTGGAATGCCATCCACGAGGCCTGTCCCTCGGCCACCTACACGGGCATTGCCCTGGAGTACGGCACCGTGCCCTGGTCCCAGGTGGTCGATGCGCTGCGTGCCGACCATTGGCTGGAGGCCCATCCGGAGGCGCCGGCCGAACTCGCTGCCACGATCAAGCGCCAGATTCGCGATGCTTTCTATGTGGATCGCGAGGACTGGAAGCAGCAGCTGGTGGAACAGGCCGCAGTCGCGGCCCGTCAGGCACTGATCGGCCTGGCGTCTAGTCGCTGATCACGGCCTCGTTCGCGGCCGGCGGGCCGGAGGGCGGCAGGGGCTGGCCGTCCATGGGCGAGGCGGCCGACTTGCGCTGGGCCTTCTCGTCCTTCTTCTTCTTCTTGGCGAGCTCTCGCTGTCGCTTCTCGAACTGGTAGTTCGGCTTGGCCATAAAGAGCTTTCTCGGTTTGACAATCCCCGACCATACCCCAGTTGAGCACCGTCTCGGCGCCAGACCTCGAGATATTGTGCTGCGCAGCAAAGACCTGCACACAATGCCTGGCCGGCAACACGCGCGGGCGGCCTGCTAGGCTTGGCATATGAGTGAACACACTTCCAAGCTCCCAACTGCCGACCAGGTGCAGGCCGAAACCCAGCTGTGGCTGGAGAAAGCCGTGATCGGTCTGAACCTCTGCCCCTTCGCCAAGAGCGTGCATGTGAACCAGCGCCTGCGCTATGTGGTGAGCGAGGCCGCCACGCCCGAGGCCCTGCTCAAGGAGCTGGCGCACGAGCTGCTGTTGTTGCGCCGCAGCGACCCCGAGGAGATCGAGACCACGCTGCTGATCCATCCGCAGGTGCTGGACGACTTTCTGGATTTCAATGACTTCCTCGGCGCCGCCGACGCCCTGGTGGAAGACCTGGAGCTGGACGGTCTGCTGCAGGTCGCCTCCTTCCATCCGGACTACCAGTTCGAGGGCACCGAGCTCGAGGACATCAGCAACTACAGCAACCGCTCCCCCTACCCCACCCTGCATCTGCTGCGCGAGTCCAGCATCGAGCGTGCGGTGGAGACCATGGAGGACACCGACAGCATCTACGAGGCCAATATCCAGACCCTGGAGAAGCTGGGGCTGGAGGGTTGGAAGGCCCTGGGCCTCAAGACCAGAAGCTGACAAGGCACGCAAAAGGCGTCGCCAGGCGCGTCGGCAGCAGGCGCCTCCCCATCGGGCGCGCGGCCATGCAAGCCCCCGGGCCGGCGCGCTCCACCGGCGTGGCATAGACTCCCGGCCGCCTTTTGCTGCCCTTGTCATGTCCACACTCCTGCAAATACCGGCTCGGCTCTGGCAAAGCCCTGGGCACCTGGCTCTGCTGCTGATCCTGAGCCTGCTCGGCCTTGTGCTGCTGGGCCACGAAGGGCGCCGCAGCCTGCAAATGCTGGCCCTGGGCCTGCCCAGCCTGCTGTGGCTGCTCTGGCCACTGCGCCAGCGCCACTGGATCATGCTGCGCGCCTGGCTGGCGGGACTCACACTGTTCAGCTTTGCCTGTGACGCACTGGTACGCGCCTTCCTGCTGCGGCAGTACCAGGCGGCCCCGGACGGCGCACTGGTCATCACGGCAAGCGCCAATACCACGCCGCGCGAAGTCGTGGAATACCTGAGCAGCCTGGGACTCGGCCTGCTGCCCTCGCTGGCCCTTCTTCTGCCGGCCCTGCTGCTGCTGCCGCTCGTCCTGCGTCGCCATGCCTTGCTCAGCATGGCATCGACAGCCAGCCCTCTCATGACAAGGCGCGCCGGTCGCTGGCTGCTGCTGAGCGTGCTGCTGCTGTGCCTGCTGGGCTATCTCAGCAAGCCATGGCGCCGCCACCATCCCCTGCTGTTCTGGCCCAGCTGGGTGATGCAGATTGGCGAGCTTCGCCAGAGCTGGCGTGATCAGCAGGCGCAGCGGGAGCTGCTGCTCGCCAATGCCCACGCCGCCAAGCCGGTCGTGCAACTGAACGGGCCATCCACGGTGGTCCTGGTGCTAACCGACAGCGTCAATCGCGACAATATGAGCCTCTATGGCTATGAGCGCGCCACCACCCCCAAGCTCCAGGCGCTGAAGACCGAACTCGGCCCGCAGCTGCTGCAGCTGCGGCATGCCTGGTCGGTGGAGCCAGGAACCTTGGCCTCGCTGAGCGGCATCTTCAGCTTTGGCGAGCGAGCGCCTCATGACCCCGTCGGGAACACCCAGCACCTGCTGGCGCTGGCGCGGACTGCGGGCTACAAGATCTGGTGGATGAGTAACCACGACGATCTGGCGGTGGATCAGCAACACGCCCAGCTGGCCCACGAGCAGGAGATGATCAACCGCCAGCCGGGACGCGCCAGCGCCTCGCTGGACAGCGAACTGATCAGCGGCCTGCGCAGGGCCTTGGAGGATGCAAGCACTCAGCGCAAATTCATCGTCGTGCATTTGCTCGGCGCCCACCCGCATTACCGCCTGCGCAGCCCGCAGCTGCCCGATCGGGATCATGTCTTCGAGCATGCCAAGGACGAGGTGTACCAGCAGATGCAGATCCAGGATCGCCCTCTCTGGCTGCGCGAGTTGCGCCAGGACTACGACGCTGCACTGCACTACCACGACGGCGTCGTGGCCGAGACCCTGCGCTTGACCCGCGGCCTCGCCGCCCCCCGGGGGCATGCCGCCTGGATGTTCCTCTCCGACCACGGCCAGGAGGTGGGTCACAGCATCACGCATGCGGGTCACAGCCCCTCGACGCAGGCCGGCTACCGCATTCCCGCCCTGCTGTGGCGCCAGACGCCATCCTTTGATCAGGCGGCGGCTGAGCGCCCCTTCCGGGCCGACTGGGCCGCCTGGACACTGGCCGAGCTGCTCGGGCTGCAATGGCAGGGCCGCGATGCTGAGCGGGATGTGCTGAGCCCCCGCTATGCATGGCAAGCCCCCTCCCTGGGCGCGGCCACGCCTGAACGCTTCGACCGCTGACAGCCCCCTATGATGCGGTGACGCAGCCTCTTCCGAGCCCAGGGCAGCACTGCCAGGCTCGATCCACTCAGTCATGCTCAACTACCGCCATCTCTACTACTTCTGGGTCGTGGCCAAGGAGGGTGGCTTTGCCCGCGCGGCCGAGCGCCTGGACATGGCCATCCAGACCATCAGTGCCCAGGTCAAGGCGCTGGAGCAGGACCTGGGCCACCAACTGCTCAAGCCGGTGGGCCGCGGCGTGGGTGTGACCGAAGCCGGACAGGCCGTGCTGACCCGGGCGGAGGAAATCTTCCAGCTGGGTGCCCTGATTCCCGAAGAGGCGTCGGCGGCGGCCTCGGGTCAGTTTGTACGTCTGGCGGTGGGCATGTCGGATGGCCTGTCCAAGCTGGCTGCGCATCGCCTGCTGCAGCCCGTGCTGAACACGCCATCGCTGCGCCTGGTCTGCCATGAAGGCGAGGTGGAGCAACTGCTCAGCGAGCTGGCGATGCACCGGCTGGATGTGGTGCTGGCCTGCCAAGCGCCCACGCCGAACTCCAATCTGCGGCTGAGCAGCGAGCGCCTGATGGTCTCGCGTGTGGACTGGTACGGCCCCACGGCCCTGGTCAACCGCGCCCATGTCGAGGACTTCCCGGCCTGTCTGGGTCGCCTGCCCCTGCTGCTGCCCACCTCGCATGCCGCGCTGCGCGCGCGCATTGACCGCTGGCTTGAAGCCCGCGATATACAACCCCGCATCGTGGGCGAGTTTGAGGACAGCGCCCTGCTGAGCCTGTTTGCCGCCCAGGGTATGGGGGTGTTCCCGGTGACGGCCCTGGGGGCCGCAGATCTGGCCAGCATGCGCGGACTCAAGCTGCTGGGATGCAGCGACGGTCTGCATGAAGAGATCCACGCCATCCGCTCGCGGCGTGGCATGCACCACCCCCTCGTGGTTCGTATGCTGGAAGCGGCCCGCCATGAGGCCGCGCAGGATTAGCCCCATCGGCCCCTTGGACCCGAGGGATTGCGTGCAGAATCCGCAGCATGAACGGCCCGCTCATCACCCGCCATGACCTGGAACGCCGCCATGCAGCGCTTCAGGATCTGCGGCGCTATCTGGCGGAGCAAGAGCGAGACTTCGAGCGGCAGCGCCTGGGCCTGCAGGCGTTTGCCCGGCGCTACCAGGCGGCCGTGGGCGCGCTCTACCAGGAACTGGATGCGCTGGAGGCGCAGTTGCAGCGCAGCACCGAGGCCCTGCTGGGATCCCTGCTTCGTCAGGGCATAGAACTGGGGCTGCCTGAATCCAGCCCCCTCACTACCGGCCGGCTGCCCGAGGCCCAGCTGCCCCGCATGGCTCAGCTGGCGCGCCTGGAGGGCCTGCCGCCAGCCACCGCCCTGCCCCCCGTGCCGGTGGGCGTGGACATCGCTCAATGGGCGCCACCCACGCTCAAGATGCTGTACCGACGGGCCGCCATGCGCATACACCCCGACCGCGCGGCCAGCGATGCCGAGCGGCGTGAGCGCGAACAGCTGATGATGGCCGTGAACGCCGCCTACGCGGCCGGCGAGCGCTGGCGCCTGGAGGCCATGCTGGTGGCGGCGGGCGAGGATGTGCTCAAGGTCTGCGGCGGTCAGGCCCAGGCCTTGCGCAACTGGCTGGCTCATTGCGAGGACCTGGTGCAACAGCGTCTGCGCCTGGTCAACGACTATCTGGGGGCCCTCAGCGGCACCGGCATGTACCGGCTCTGGCGCAGCGTGGAGCAGGCCGAAGCCCGCGGCCTGGACCCGCTGGCCACCATGGTCATGCAGCTGCGCGCCCAGGTGGTCGAGCGCCGCAAGGAGCTCTACATCAGCAGCCGGCTCAAGCCGGACTCCAGCCTGGCCAGGGCCTTTCTGCACCAGCGGGCGGGCCGGCAGAGCGGCACGCCCAGCCGGACCGGCAGCTGCTGACCCCCTCTTGAAAGCCGCGGGCTCGCCCCTATAATCCTCCTGCTAGCACTCACCCAAGCCGAGTGCTAACGAATGAGCCAAGGCCTGTGAGCAGGCTGCGGACGGTATTCATGGCGAGCCGGGTCCGGTGCAAATCCGGGTCGGTCCGCCAGCCCCGAGAAATCTCAAGGAGATGTGATGAAACTGCGTCCTCTGCACGATCGCGTGATCGTTAAGCGCCTGGAAAACGAAACCAAGACCGCTTCCGGCATCGTCATCCCCGACAACGCCGCCGAGAAGCCCGACCAGGGCGAAGTGCTGGCCGTTGGTCCCGGCAAGCGCAATGACAAGGGCGATTTCGTGGCCCTGAACGTGGCTGTGGGCGACCGCGTCCTGTTCGGCAAGTACAGCGGCCAGTCCGTCAAGGTTGACGGCGAAGAGCTGCTGGTGATGCGCGAAGAGGATCTGTTCGCCGTTGTCGCCAAGTAAGCGACACACCGCACAGACCCCACTCATCTAGATACAGATTTCGGAGAAATAGACATGGCAGCAAAAGACGTTGTCTTCGGCGGCGAAGCCCGTGCTCGCATGGTCGAGGGTGTGAACATCCTGGCCAACGCCGTCAAGGTCACCCTGGGCCCCAAGGGCCGCAATGTGGTGCTGGAGCGCTCCTTCGGCGCCCCCACCGTCACCAAGGACGGTGTCTCGGTCGCCAAGGAGATCGAGCTCAAGGACAAGCTGCAGAACATGGGCGCCCAGATGGTCAAGGAAGTCGCTTCCAAGACCAGCGACAACGCCGGTGACGGCACCACCACCGCTACCGTGCTGGCCCAGGCCATCGTGCGCGAAGGCATGAAGTACGTGGCCGCCGGCATGAACCCGATGGACCTGAAGCGCGGCATCGACAAGGCTGTGCACGCCCTGGTCGCCGAGCTGAAGAAGGCTTCCAAGGCCACCACCACCTCCAAGGAAATCGCCCAGGTCGGCACCATCTCGGCCAACAGCGATGCTGACGTCGGCCAGATCATCGCCAACGCGATGGACAAGGTCGGCAAGGAAGGCGTGATCACCGTTGAAGACGGCAAGAGCCTGAACAACGAGCTGGATGTCGTCGAAGGCATGCAGTTCGACCGCGGCTACCTGTCGCCCTACTTCATCAACAACCCGGAAAAGCAAGCCGCGATCCTGGACAACCCCTTCGTGCTGCTGTACGACAAGAAGGTGTCCAACATCCGTGACCTGCTGCCCACGCTGGAAGCCGTGGCCAAGGCCGGTCGTCCGCTGCTGATCATTGCCGAGGAAGTCGAGGGCGAAGCCCTGGCAACCCTGGTGGTCAACACCATCCGCGGCATCCTGAAGGTCGTGGCCGTCAAGGCTCCGGGCTTCGGCGACCGTCGCAAGGCCATGCTGGAAGACATCGCCATCCTGACCGGCGGCAAGGTCATCGCTGAAGAAGTGGGCCTGAGCCTCGAGAAGGTGACCCTGGCTGACCTGGGCCAGGCCAAGCGCGTCGAAGTGGGCAAGGAAAACACCACCATCATCGACGGCAATGGCGCTGCTGGTGACATCGAAGCCCGCGTCAAGCAGATCCGCATCCAGATCGAGGAAGCCACCAGCGACTACGACCGCGAGAAGCTGCAAGAGCGCGTGGCCAAGCTGGCCGGCGGCGTGGCCGTCATCAAGGTTGGTGCTGCCACCGAAGTCGAGATGAAGGAAAAGAAGGCCCGCGTGGAAGACGCGCTGCACGCCACCCGTGCAGCCGTTGAAGAAGGCATCGTGGCCGGCGGTGGCGTGGCTCTGCTGCGCGCCAAGCAAGCGGCTGGCGCAATCAAGGGCGACAACGCTGACCAAGACGCCGGCATCAAGCTGGTGCTGAAGGCCATCGAAGCCCCGCTGCGCGAGATCGTCTACAACGCCGGTGGCGAAGCCTCCGTCGTCGTCAACGCCGTGCTGGCCGGTTCGGGCAACTACGGCTTCAATGCCGCCAACGACACCTATGGCGACATGATCGAAATGGGCATCCTGGATCCCACCAAGGTCACCCGCACCGCCCTGCAGAACGCCGCCTCCGTCGCGTCGCTGATGCTGACCACCGAGTGCATGGTTGCCGAGGCCCCGAAGGATGAGGCCGCTGCACCCGCCATGCCCGGCGGCATGGGCGGCATGGGCATGGACATGTAAGTCCCGCCCGAGCGACACCTCAAGACGCTCGAATGAAGGGGCCGCGCAAGCGGCCCCTTTTCTTTTTTTGTGCAGGCCCAGACCATAATTCGCCATCCCCTGCTTAGCCGCGTTCATGTCCTCGCCAGCCGCCCTCACTCAGACCTCCCTGATCGCCGACGCCCTGGCTCACCTGCCCATGCTGACCCGCCAGGTGCAGGACGGTATCCATGAGGCCATCAACGGCAACCCCCAGCACCGCCAGCTGCTGGAACCGTGGCAGCGCCATCGCCTTCGCTTCGTCGAGCATTTCGAGCAAGCCCTGACCCCGCTGCTAGCCGCCGGCGCCCGCGGCGAGGATCCCCTGCCACGCCGCACACCTCGTGGTCTGGACGAGCTGAGCCTGGTGGACGAGCGTCAGGCCCTGCACGATGTTTCCCTGGCCCAGGTGATTCAGGCCGTGGAAGACGGCAGCCGCAACGAGCTCTACCAGCTGGGCAATTTCTTCGCCGCCTTGCGCGGCACCGCGCGCGCCCGCAAGGACGACAACCCCCTGCGCCCCGGTGTCTTCGGTCATGCCCTGCAGCAGGCGCTGAGTTGGCCCGAACTGGATGCCGAGGGCCACTACGCCGTGATGCGCGTCGCCGCCCAGCCCCTGGCCAAGGCCCTGCAGCCGCTCTACACCACCCTGTGTGCCCAGCTGCGTGCCGCCGATCTGGCGCCGCTGATCGCCAGCCGCGGCCTGTCTCAGCAAAGTGCCGACCAGGAGCGCCTGCGCCGCGTCAGCAGGGCCTACGAAAACCTGCCAGGCGTGCATACGGAACCGGCAACACTGGACGGCCTGGCCCGTCGCGTCGACGCCTACAACTCGCGTCCCCAGTTGCTGGGAGCCCTCAGCGAGGGCAACGGACGCGATCTGCTGACCCGGCTCTATGACCAGATCCTGGCCGATCCGCGCCTGCTGCCGCCGGTCAAGGCCTTGCTGGCCCGGCTTCAGGTGGTCGTCGTCCGCCTGGCCGCCAGCGATCCCAGCCTGCTGCGTCGCCAGGATCATCCGACCTGGAAGCTGCTGAACCGGGTGGGTAGCCATGGGGCAGCCTTCGAGCGCGCCGACGAACCGCGCCTGCAAGACTTTCTGCGCTTCATGAACGCGTGCATTGACGAAGTCGCGGCCCAGCCCAGACCGGGCGCGGCGCAGTTCCAGGACTTGCTGGACCGCGTCGAAGCCTTCATCAGCCAGCAGGCCCGCCAGGGCGGGGAGCGCAGCTCGATCAAGCTGGCTGGCCTGGAGCGGGAGCGCCAGCGCGAGAGCTGGCTGCGCGTGCTGGCGGAGCAGATCCGTGACCAGCTGGCTGAAGCCCCCGAAGCTCGCACCAGCGCCCTGCTGCGCGAATTCCTGCGCAAGGACTGGACCCGGGTCATTGTCCAGGCCATGGTGGAACACGGACGCGACGCGCCGCAGGCCCAGGCCCGCATCGAGCTGGTCGATGCCCTGCTGGCGAGCCTGCGCCCCTTGCGCAACGAGGCGGAGCGCCAGGCCCTGCGGGCGCGGCTGCCGGCGCTGGTGCAGGCACTGAACCAGGGCTGCGAGTCAATTGCCCTGCCGGCAGCGCGCTGCAAGGCCCTGATGGACGAGCTCATGCATCTGCACGGCCGCTTGCTGCTGGGCCCGACAGGGCAGCCGCTGGCGCCGGAGCCGCAGCATGTGCCCCCCATGGATCCCGAGGCCCAGTTGCAGGCCCTGCTCAGCGAGCGGGAATCCCTGCAGGGTTCACGCTGGGCCCACGACGAGGTGGATCGCAGCCGCCTGCCCACGGTGCCGGTGGGGCTCTATTCCATGGCCGATGCCGCGGCGTCGCGCCAGGCCCTCAACCAATGGATCGCCGGCCTGAGCATAGGCCGCTGGTACCACCTCTTCGTGCAGAGCCAATGGACCACGGCTCAGCTGGCCTGGGTCAGCGACAGCCGGCAGTACTTCCTGTTTGTGGGGCAGGACGACGAGGAGCGGCACTCCCTCACCCGTGGCGCACTGGAGCACCTGCTCAGCCATGGCCTGATCACGGCCCTGGAGGACGAGGGCGATATCGTGCAGCGCGCCATGAGCACCCTGATGCAGGACCTGGACAGCGCGGGTCCCGCCTGATGTTGCGCCGCTTCGCTCTTTGCCTGCTGGCGCTGGCCCTGCCGGTCTGCGCGCAACAAGCCCTGGCCTCAGACCCCCCGCAGCTCGCCGGCTCGCGCGCGGCCGCGCTCCCGGGCGAACGCCCCCGCCTGGGCCTGGTGCTGTCTGGCGGCGGTGCGCGCGGACTGGCCCATGTGGGCGTGCTCAAGGTTCTCGAGCGCGAGCGCATCCCGGTGGATGTGATTGCGGGCACATCCATGGGCGCCATCATCGGGGGGCTTTACGCCAGCGGCATGAGTGCCAGCGCCATGGAACGCGAGCTTGCACCCCTGGAATGGGACCGCATATTCGCCAGCCGGGTGGAACGACAACATCTCTCCCAACGCCGCAAGGAAGAGGACTTCGAGTTTTCGCCGTTGGTAGAGATGGGCCTGAGAGACGGCGAGTTCCGCGTGCCCCAGGGCACCCTCTCTTCCCGAGGACTGGAGATGCTGCTGCGCCGCTACACCATGCCGGTGCGCAAGGTACAGAACTTCGATCAGCTGCCCATCCCCTTCCGCGCCGTGGCCACCGATATGGAGAGTGGGCAACAGGTCGTGATCGCCGACGGCGACCTGGCCCTGGCGCTGCGCTCCAGCATGAGCGTGCCCGGCCTGTTCTCACCGGTGGAGTGGAAGGAACGCATCCTCGGCGACGGGGGCTTGGTCAACAACCTGCCCGTGGACGTGGCCAGACGCCTGGGTGCTCAGCGACTCATTGCCGTCAATGTGGGCACCCCGCTGTCGGGGCGATCCAGCCTGAACTCCTTGGTGGGTGTGACCTCGCAGATGATCAACATCCTGACCGAGCAGAATGTCCAGCGCTCGCTGGCCAGCCTCTGGGAAGACGATGTGCTCATCACCCCCGACCTGGGCCAGCTCAGTTCGGCGGACTTCGACAAGAGCCGCGATCTGATTGAGCGGGGTGAGCGCGCCGCGCACGCCCTGGTCGAGCGGCTTCGCCACCTGGCCCTGAGCCCCGAGGCCTATGCACAGTGGCAAATGGAGCACCAGAGCCCACACCAGCGTGGCCAGGCGCCCCGCATCAAGGCCCTGGCTTTCGAGGGCAGTGGGGATACCCATCCGGAACGCCTTGCGGCGCAGCTCGAGAACCGTCCTGGGGCCGTATTCGATGCGGCCCGCGCCGAGCGGGACGCCCGGCTGCTGGCCTCCTCGGGCGACTATGTGCGGGTGGACTATCACCTCCAGGATCGCGCCGAGGGCGAGACCCTGGTGTTTGATATGGAAGACAAGCCCTGGGGGCCCAACTACTTCCGCATCGGCCTGAATCTGAGCACGGACTTCTCGGGCGACAGCAGCTTCAATCTGCGCATCAGCCACAACCGCCACTGGCTCACCGCCACGGGCACGGAGTGGCGCAACCAACTCAATCTGGGACAGACCCCCCGGTTCTACAGTGAGATCTATCAGCCCCTGACCCTGAAGGTGGGCACCTCGGCCGACTGGTTTGTGTCGAGCTGGGGCAAGGCGGAACGGCGCACGATCAGCCTGTACGACCCGATCAGTGCCAAAGGCTTTGCCCAGCTCTCGCGCACCTCAGGCACCGTTGGCCTGGACCTGGGTCAGCCCTGGGGTCGCTGGGGCGAGGTGCGGTTGGGCCTGGTGAGCGAGGCCTGGCGGGTCAGGGCCACCACGCTACTGGCCGAGCCGGCGCCCGGACAACTCGATGTGGTGTGGCGTGAGAGCGGTCTGCGTTTCAAGACCGTGGTCGACCAGCTGGACTTTGCCGACTTCCCTCAGTTCGGCTACCGCTTTACCGTGGAGGCGCTGAACGGCCATGTGCGCAGCGCCGGCCAGCCGCGCGAACGCTCGCGGCGCATCGAGTTCCAGGCGAGTGGCGCCTACAGCCTGGGGCCCAACACCTTCAATGCCCACCTGCGCCTGTTTGATGCCAAGCAGCCCGAGAACTCCATACAAGGCCCCTACACCCTGGGTGGCTTCCAGCAACTCTCAGGCTACAAGCCCGGGCAGCTGCTGGGCAACACCCTGATGTTCGCGCGCGTTGGCTACTACCGGCGCCTGACCGAGAAGCCCTTGCTGACGCGCGGCCTGTTCATCGGCGGATCACTTGAAGCAGGCAATGCCTGGAACTCGCGACGCGACGCCCGAGGCAGCGATCTGCGCCACGCCATGAGCCTGTTCATCGGGGCCGACACCGGTGTGGGACCGCTCTATCTGGGCCTGGGTCACGCACCCGAAGGCGGCACCGCGTTCTACCTCTTCATTGGCCGCCCCTGAGTCAGCTACCGCTATCGGACCCCTCCAAGCATCCCGTGGCTTGGGGACACTCAAGCCACGCTCGTCGACAGAAAAAGCTCGATCAAGTCGTGTACCAGCGCCGGCTGCTCGTGGACGATCCAATGGCCCGCGCCGGGTATCCGGTGCAGCTGCAGGCGGGGCACAAAGCGCTCCAAGCCGTCCAGCAGGCCGGGCAGCAGGGCCACATCGTCCAGGCCCCAGATCAGCTGGGTGGGCAGATTCACCGTCACGAACTCGGGCGCAAAGCTCAGGGCCATGGCGCCCGGATCCTCGGCCGTGGGCGGGCGCATGGGCGAGGCGCGGTAGTAGTTCAGCGGCCCCTGCAGGCCCTGACCCCAGAGCTCGCGATAGCGCTGGCGCTGGGCCTCGTCCAGCCAGGCTGGCGCCTGACCCTGGCGAGCAAAGAAGGGCCACAGACGCGCATAGTCGTTCTCGGCCAGCAGGCGCTCGGCATCGGGCCGGCACAGGAAGTTCATATAGGCGCTGGCCTCGCGCTGCGCCGGGTTGAGCTGCAGCTCGCGCAGAAAAGTGCCCGGATGCGGCGAGTTGAGGATCACCAGGCGGCGCATCAGCGCCGGCTGCTGGGCCGCCAGGTTCCAGGCCACGGCACCACCCCAGTCATGGGCGACCAGAGCCTCCAGCGGGCCCTCGCCCGTGGCCTGTGTCAGGCCGGCGATATCGGCCATCAGATGCCGGGCCCGGTAGGCCTGCACCGCCGCGGGCGCGCTGCTGCACTCATAGCCCCGCAGATTGGGTGCGATGCAACGCCAGCGCGGGGCGAGTCGCTGCATCAGCGCGTCCCAGACAAAAGCCCCTTCCGGAAAACCGTGCAGCAGCACCAGACGCGGCGCATCGCGCGGTCCGCAGGCGCGGCAGGACAGGCTGATGGGGCCGCTGCCGCTATCGGGCAGCTCCAGCGTGAAGGTCTCGATCATCCGGCGTCTCCCTGGCGTGGCGGCCAGTATGGGCCGCCCGCCGGAGCCGCCCTGTCAAGCCGGCGACAGGGGCGCGTCCGGTGCCTGCGCCGCATCGGAGGCCTCAACGGCCGCCGCCGGGCGCGGCGCATGGGCCCACTGGTGCAGGATATGGGCCACATCGGCCACGCCCTGCTTCTTCAGCGCCGAGAACAGGGTGATGGACACATCCGACTCCTCGGTGGCCATGGCACCCAGCTGCTCCTGGGTCTGACGCAGGGCGGCATCGGCCTCCTTGCGGTTGAGCTTGTCGGCCTTGGTCAGCACCACCAGCAGCTTGACCTCGCCGGTGGCGACGCGCCGCTGCACGAAGTCCAGCAGCTGCTGGTCCAGATCGGTGAGGCCCAGGCGCGAATCCACCATCAGCACCACGCCGGAGAGGCTGCGGCGGACTTCCAGGTAGTCGGCCATCACCTTCTGCCAGCGCTGCTTGGCATCGCGGTTCACCGCGGCATAGCCATAGCCGGGCAGGTCGGCAAAAAGCGCATCGGCCGCATCCTTGGGGCCCAGCTCGAACAAATTGATGTGCTGTGTTCGCCCAGGCGTTTTCGATGCGAACGCCAAGCGCTTTTGCTGCGCCAGCGTATTGATCGCCGTCGACTTCCCTGCATTTGATCGACCGACAAAGGCGATCTCGGGTAGCTCGGTGGGCGGTAGGTGGACCAATTGGCTGGCCGTGGTCAGGAAACGGGCCGTGTGGGTCCAACCCAACACCATCTTGTCATCGGGCTCGGCGGGGGCGCTCTGGGGCGCGATGCGGGTGTCGGGGTTCATCTCGGGGGGCCTTGTTAATTCGCCATTGTAAAATCTCGGAGTTGCGCTTACCCAACCCGAGAACACATGAAGACTGCTGCTATCTTGTTGTCTGGCTTCACTTTCGCTGCTGCAGCCCTGGCTAGCGGCGCGCCGGCGGCGGCCAAGCCGGATCTGGCCAAGGGCCAGGCCACGGCCACCCAGCTGTGTGCAGCTTGCCACACTGCGGACGGTTCCCGGGGTAGCCCGGCCAATCCCATTCTGCAGGGCCAGCACCCGGAATACCTGGCCAAGCAGCTGCACGAGTTCAAGGATGGCAAGCGCAAGAACGCAGTGATGCAGGGCATGGCTGCGACGCTGTCGGATGAGGACATCCGCAATGTCTCCGCCTTCTACGCCAGCAAGACCGCCAAGCCGGGCTTCGCCAAGAACAAGGAACTGGTCAGCCTGGGCGAGAAGATCTACCGCGGCGGCATTGCCGATCGCCAGATCCCGGCCTGCGCCAGCTGCCACACCCCCACGGGGGCCGGCATGCCTGCCCAGTACCCGCGCATTGGCGGACAGCACAGCGACTACACCGAGGCCCAGCTGAATGCCTTCCGCGCCGGCACCCGGGGCAACAATGCCCAGATGCTGGCCATCGCGGCCAAGATGAACGACCGCGAGATCAAGGCCGTGTCCGACTACATCGCCGGCCTGCGCTGAGCCACCCGCCCGATGTCCCGGGTCTGATCCGTACTTTCCAGCTGTTGTAAAAAGGCCGGCGCAACTCTGCCCGGCCTTTTTTGTTTGCCCGCACGAATGTCCGCTGCCGCCTCCGACACCCCTGCCGCCGCTCCGCCTCCCGCCGCCCCATCAGGCACCAGTGCTCCGCGCGGACGCCCCTGGCAAGACGCCTATGAGCTGCTGTCCTCGATGCGCTTTGCCATCGCGCTGCTCACCGTGATCTGCATCGCCTCGGTGATCGGCACCGTGGTCAAGCAGCGTGAGCCGCTGAACAACTATGTCAACCAGTTCGGCCCCTTCTGGGCCGAGCTCTACGGCAAGCTGGACCTCTACACGGTCTACAGCGCCTGGTGGTTCTTGCTGATCCTGGGCTTTCTGGTGCTGTCCACCAGCCTGTGCATCGCGCGCAACACGCCCAAGATCCTGGTCGATCTCAAGAGCTACAAGGAGGGGATCCGCGAGAGTGCGCTGCAGGCCTTTCATCACAAGGCCATCGGCCATCTGCCTCAGCCCGCGGAGCAGGCGCTGAACGAGGTCTCTGCCCTGCTGGAAGCCGAGGGCTGGAAGGCCAAGGCCCAGATCCGCGACAAGGGCACCATGGTGGCCGCCCGCAAGGGCGCGGCCAACAAGATCGGCTATCTGGCGGCCCATGGCGCCATCGTGCTCATCTGCCTGGGTGGCCTGCTGGACGGTGATCTGTTCGTGCGCGCCCTGATGTGGGCCCAGGGCAAGTCGGCCTACCAGGGCGGCGGCCTGGTCAGCGAGGTCAAGCCCGAGCATCGTCTTGCCGCCGACAACCCCAGCTTCCGCGGCAATCTGATGGTGCCGGAAGGCGGTCGGGCCGCCACCGCCATCCTCTCCATGCCCGATGGCGTGGTGCTGCAGGAGCTGCCCTTCGATGTGGAACTCAAGAAGTTCATCGTCGAGTACTACGCGACGGGCATGCCCAAGCTCTTCGCCAGCGAGATCGAGATCCGCGACCACGAGACCGGCAAAACCCATGCCGCCACGGTCAAGGTCAATGAGCCCGCCTATCACCGCGGCGTGGCCATCTACCAGAGCAGCTTCGACGACGGCGGTTCCCAGCTGCGCGTGCGCGCGGTGCCCCTGAGCGGTTCGGCGGCCCCCTTCGAGATCGAAGGCGTGGTGGGCGGCGCCACCACCCTGTCCAACGGCGACGAGAAGCTGAATCTCGAATTCAGCGGACTGCGGGTGATCAATGTGGAGAACATGGCCGCCCCCACGCCCAGCGGCACCGATGTGCGCAAGGTGGATCTGGTCGCCTCGGTCCAGGCCCATCTGGGCAGCGGGGCCAAGCCGCGCGGCGACAAGACGCTGCAGAACCTGGGCCCCTCCTTCAGCTACAAGCTGCGCGACGCGGCCGGTCAGGCCCGCGAGTTCAACAACTACATGGTGCCGGTGGAGCTCGATGGCCAGCGGGTCTTCCTGGCCGGTGTGCGCGACACCCCGGCCGAGGCCTTCCGCTATCTGCGCATCCCCGTGGACGAGCAGGGCGGCATGGACGGCTGGCTGCAGCTGCGCCAGGGTCTGGCTGACGCCGGCCTGCGCGAGCGCGCCGCACGCCGCTATGCCCAGCTGGCCACGCCGGACGACAAGCCGCAGATGGGCCCTCAGTTGCAAGCCACGGCGCTGCGCGCGCTGACCCTGTTTGCCGCCGCCGAGGCGCCCGCCACCGGGGCTTCTGGCCCGGACGGCAAAGCCCTGGGCGGCTTGCCGGCCCTGTCGCAGTTCATTGAGCGCGAGGTCCCGGAGGCCGAGCGCAGCCGCGTCTCCGAGGTGCTGCTGCGCATTCTCAATGGCAGCCTGTTCGAGCTCTACAAGCTGGTGCGCCAGCAGGCCGGCCCGCCGGTGCCCGAGGCGGGCAGCACCACGCAGGGCTTCATGACCCAGGCCGTCCTGTCGCTGTCAGACAGCATGTTCTACCCGGCGCCGGTGCTGCTGCAGCTGTCGGAGTTCAAGCAGATTCAGGCCAGCGTGTTCCAAGTGGCCCGAGCCCCCGGCCAGAGCCTCGTCTATCTGGGCGCCGTGTTGTTGACGATCGGGGTGTTCGCGATGCTGTACATCAAGGAACGCCGGCTGTGGATCTGGCTGGAGCCGGTTCACAATGGCGGCACCCGTGTGCGCATGGCCCTGTCCTGCACCCGGGCCTCGCCCGACACCGATACCGAGTTCGAGAACCTGAGCAAGGCCTTGTTGAAGGACGCCCCAGCATCATGAACACCGCCACCGCAAGCATCACCCTGGGTCGCCGCGGCTATTTCGCCCAGCGCGACTGGCAAGACTGGGCTTTTGCCCTGCTGGTCCTGGCCAGCGGCCTCTTCGCCTTCTGGCATTACCGCGGCTCCATGAATGGCTATGAGGAGGTCATCCTGGCCTGTTCCATGCCCTCCCTGGTCCTGCTGGGCTGGTTCTGGAAGCCGCTGCGCCTGCTCAGCGTGCTGGTGGGCGCGACCAGCGTCCTGGCCATCCAGCTCTATCTGGGCAAGACCGACGACTTCGGCGCCGACCTCGCGGCCGCCGAGCAGGTCTTCCTGCTCAAGTACCTGCTGTCCAGCCAGAGTGCCATCCTGTGGATGAGCCTGCTCTTCTTCATGAGCACGCTCTTCTACTGGGGCGGCTTCTTCAAGGGCGAAGGTCAGGACAGCGCGGCCGAGGCCATTGGCTCGCGCCTGGCCTGGGGCGCGGTCTTCATGGCCCTGGTAGGCACCATGGTGCGCTGGTTCGAGAGCCACCAGATCGCGGCCGACATCGGCCATATTCCGGTGAGCAATCTCTACGAAGTCTTCGTGATGTTCGCCTGGCTGACGGCACTGATGTACCTGTACTACGAGCAGCGCTTCAAGACGCGCGCGCTGGGCGCCTATGTGATGCTGATCATCAGCGCCTCGGTGGCCTTCCTGCTCTGGTACACGGTGGCCCGCGGCGCCCACGAGATCCAGCCCCTGGTGCCGGCCCTGCAGAGCTGGTGGATGAAGATCCATGTGCCGGCCAACTTCGTGGGCTATGGCACTTTTGCCATGGCCGCCATGGTGGCTCTGGCCTATCTGCTCAAGGCCGCCTCGCAGCGCGCCCTGCTGGTGGGCCTGATCGGCATTCCGGCGGCGCTGATCCTGATGATCCTGGCCGTGCGTTTCGGCGCCAGCGGGCTGTCTGCCGAAACGGTATCCGGCCTGGACGGCTGGGCGCGCAAGATGGGTGGGGTGCTGATCTTCTTTGCCCTGTGCGTGGCCCTGCGCACCAAGCTCACCGCCCGGCTGCCGGCCCTGACCCTGCTCGACGACCTGATGTACAAGGCCATCGCCCTGGGCTTTGCCTTCTTCACCATCGCCACCATCCTGGGCGCCTTCTGGGCGGCCGAGGCCTGGGGCGGCTACTGGAGCTGGGACCCCAAGGAGACCTGGGCCCTGATCGTCTGGCTCAACTATGCGGCCTGGCTGCATATGCGCCTGATGAAGGGCCTGCGCGGTCAGGTGGCCTCCTGGTGGGCCTTGGTGGGCCTGCTGGTCACCACCTTCGCCTTCCTGGGCGTCAATATGTTCCTCTCGGGCCTGCATTCCTACGGCGAGCTCTGATCGCGGCAATACGGCTGATGCGCCACTGCCTGCCGGTCTTGCTGTTCGTCCTCGCGCTCTTGCGCCCGGATATGGCCGCGGCACGGGTGGTGCAGATCGCAACCGGCGAGCTGCCGCCCTATGCCACCGAAAGCCGCGCCGACAAGGGAGTGGCGCTGCAGATCGTGCGACGCGCCTTTGCCCTGGCGGGGCATGAGGTTCGCTTTCACTTCATGCCCTGGTCGCGGGCCCAGCTGGAGACCAAGGCTGGCCTCTGGGATGCCTCGGCCTACTGGGGTGCCAGCGACCAGCGTCGGCGCGACTTTCTGCTCAGCGACACCGTGCTGGTGGAGCAGTGGCAGCTGGTCTCGCTGCGCGAGATCAAGCTCGATTGGCAAAGGCTGGAGGACCTCGGCTCCTGGCGCATCGGCGTGATCCGGGACTACACCTACACGCCTGAATTCTGGCGCCTGGTACAGGCGGGGCGCTTGCAGACCGACAACACCACCGATGATTTGGCCGGCCTGCGCAAGCTGCTGCTGCGCCGCATCGATGTGCTGCCCATCGAGCGCAATGTGGCCTGCGATCTGCTGGCGCGTCACTTCAGCCCGGCCGAGGCCGCGCAGCTGGCCATCCATCCACGCCTCTTGACCGATAGCTTTACGACCCATCTGCTGCTGCCGCCCCAGCTGCCACGCAGCCAGGTCTTGCTGCAGGACTTCAACCGCGGTCTGCGCCAGCTGATCAGCTCCGGCGAGCATGCCCGCATCATGACCAGCGTCAGCTGCCCCCTGGGCTGGGCACCGCGCCCCGCCGCGCAAGACCCTGCCGCCACAGGCCCACGCCAGACACCGTAAGCTTTTGGCCGCTACCGCGACTGATGAGTTGCATCAGCCGCCCGCCCCAGGAGCTCTCGAAATGTCCTTCCTCATCCGCAGCCACGATCCCACGCAGCCCACCCCCAGCGAGATCACCCCGCAGCCGATCTACCAGGGGCGACGCGAGTGGCTGCAGGGCCTGGCCGCCGGAGCGGCCCTGGCCGCCTGGCCGGCGCGCGAGGCCCTGGCCCAGACGCGGCTCGCGGCAACACGCAGCGCCCTGCCAGGCGCCCTGACCATGGAGAAGCAGACCTCGCGTCAGGACGCCACCAGCTACAACAACTTCTACGAATTCGGCACCGACAAGGCCGACCCCGCCCAGCGCGCCCACACCCTCAGGACCAGCCCTTGGAGCGTGGCCGTGGAAGGCGAGATCGCCAAACCCGGCGTCTACGATCTGGACAGCCTGCTCAAGCTCGCCCCCATGGAAGAGCGCATCTATCGCCTGCGCTGCGTGGAGGGCTGGTCCATGGTCATTCCCTGGATCGGCTACTCGCTGGCCGAGCTGATCCGCAAAGTGGAGCCCAACTCCCGCGCCAAGTATGTGGAGTTCACCACCCTGGCCGACAAGGCACAGATGCCGGGTCTTCGCTCGGGCGTGCTGGACTGGCCCTATGTGGAAGGCCTGCGCATGGATGAAGCCATGCATCCTCTGACCTTGCTGAGCTTCGGCATGTATGGTGAGGTCATGCCCAAGCAGAACGGCGCGCCGCTGCGCTTGGTCGCGCCCTGGAAGTACGGTTTCAAGTCGGCCAAGTCCCTGGTGCGCATCCGCTTTGTCGAGAAGCAGCCCGTCTCCAGCTGGACCCGCGCCGCGCCCCAGGAATACGGCTTCTTCTCCAATGTGAACCCGCAGGTGGATCACCCACGCTGGAGTCAGGCCACCGAGCGCCGCATCGGTGAGGACGGCCTGTTCGCCAAGAAACGCCCCACCCTGATGTTCAACGGCTACGAGGCCCAGGTGGGTCAGCTCTATGCCGGTATGGACCTGAAGAAGCTGTACTGAGGTGCGATTGACCGCGCTGCTGCGGCACCCTGCCGCCAAGCCCCTGCTCTTTGTGCTTTGCGCCCTGCCCCTGGCCCAGCTGATCTGGGGGGCTTTCAGCAACAGCCTGGGGGCCAATCCGGCTGAGGCCCTGATCCGCGGACTGGGGGACTGGACCCTGAGGCTGCTCTGCCTGAGCCTGGCCATCACCCCGCTGCGCCAGGCCCTGAATCAGCCGCTGCTGGCGCGCTTTCGGCGCATGCTGGGCCTCTGGGCCTTTGCCTACGCCTGCCTGCACCTGCTGGCCTACGCCTGGCTGGACATGGGGCTGGTGCCGGGCGACATCGTCCGGGACATCACCAAGAGGCCCTTCATCCTGATGGGCTTCCTGGCATGGGCCCTGATGCTGCCCCTGGCGGCCACCAGCTTCAACCGGGCCATCCGGGCCCTGGGCGGCGCGCGCTGGCAAGCCCTGCACCGCCTGGTCTATGGACTGGCCCTGGTCGGCGTGGCGCACTTCTTCTGGATGCGCGCCGGCAAGAACGACTTTGCCGAACCTGCCGTCTATGGTCTGCTGCTCGCTCTGCTGCTGGGCTGGCGCTTGCTCAGGGCCATGCGCCGCTGAGGGGGTGGGACCGGCGGCGCCCAGGCCGCAAGCCAGGGTCTTTGCGCCAGCTGAGATAATTGCGGCCTCGCGCTTGTCGGCCCGCAGCGTCGATTCCAGCTCGGCCCGGCATGCCTAGAACGCGGGGCCCCGGCCTCGCACCCCCTTACACCCTCTGCCACCCCCGCCACGCCCATGAACCGCAGCCTCCCTGTTGCCCTGATCACCGGTAGCGCGCGCCGGCTCGGCCGCGAGATCGCCCTGCACCTGGCCGAGACCGGGGGCTGGCGCCTGGCCCTGCACTGCCACCGCTCCCAGGCCGAGGCCCGGGCCCTGGCCGAGGAACTGGCCGGGCGTGGTGTGGAGGCCGCGGTCTTTGCCGCCGATCTGGCGGACGAGGCCGCCTGCGAGGCCCTGCTGCCCGCCGTCCAGGCCCGCTTCGGCCGGGTGGATGCGGTGGTGAACAACGCCTCGCTCTTCGAGTACGACGATGTGGCCGGCTTCAGCCATGCGAATCTGGAGCGCCATTGGCGCGCCAACACCGCGCCGGCCATCCTGCTGGCGCGCGCCCTGCACCGCCTGCTGGAAGCCGCGGGCCGCCAGGGCTGCGTGGTGAACCTGCTGGACCAGAAGCTCTGGAACCCCAACCCGGACTACCTGTCCTACACCCTGTCCCAGGCCGCGCTGGAGTCGGCCCAGACCCTGCTGGCCCAGGCCCTGGCACCGCGTCTGCGGGTGTGCGGCGTGGCCCCGGGCGTGACCCTGGCCTCCGGGCCCATGAACGACAGCGAATTCCAGGCCGCGCACAAGCTCACGCCGCTGCAGCGCTCATCCACCCCGCAGGACATCGCGCGCGCCGTGCGCTTCCTGCTGGACTCTCCGGCCATCACCGGCACCACCTTGCTGGTGGACGGTGGCCAGCATCTGGCCGCGCAGGCGCGCGACGTGATGTTCCTCACCGGCACGCCCTGAACCGCGCTGCCGCCCAGCCCTCAAGACCTGCCCCTGCCATGCAAAGCTCCCTCGCCCATCCGGCCCTGCTCGCCTGCCGCCGCCTCTTCC
Source organism: Roseateles sp. (assembly GCF_046300915.1). GTDB lineage: Bacteria > Pseudomonadota > Gammaproteobacteria > Burkholderiales > Burkholderiaceae_C > Kinneretia. The sequence continues at coordinate 48,996 of NZ_JBKCLH010000074.1, forward strand.
TGCGCAACTACGAGGTCTGGATCAATATCGGCGTGCACGACTTCGAGAAGCGCGGCGAGCAGCGCGTGCTGATCAATGTGGACCTCTACATCCCCCTGGCCGAGTCCACGCCCACGCAGGACGAGCTCAGCGAGGTGGTGGACTATGACTTCATGCGCCGCTCCATCTCCGAGCGCGTGAGCCAGGGCCATATCCATCTGCAGGAAACCCTCTGCGATGACGTGCTCAAGCTGATGCTGGCCCACCCGAGGGTCAAGGCCGCCCGCGTCTCCACCGAAAAGCCCGATGTCTACCCCGACTGCGAATCCGTCGGTGTCGAGGTCTTTGGCATCAAGGATCTCTGAGCCCCCCGCCCCAAACACTAGCCGATTGCCCCGCATGGATACCGCCGACACCTCCCTCCTGGACGCCGAGCGCGCCGCCGCCGAAAAGAAGCAGGCCCACGAGACCAACAAGCTCTCCAAGCGCCTGCACCGCCTGGTGGGCCAGGCCATCACCGACTTCAACATGATCGAAGACGGCGACAAGGTCATGGTCTGCCTGTCCGGCGGCAAGGACAGCTACTCCCTGCTCGACATCCTGATCAATCTGCGCCAGCGCGCGCCGATCAAGTTCGACATCGTCGCGGTCAACCTCGATCAGAAGCAGCCGGGCTTCCCGGCCGAGGTGCTGCCCACCTATCTGAAGAGCATCGGGGTGGACTTCCATATCGAGACCCAGGACACCTACAGCATCGTCAAGAAGCTGGTGCCCGAGGGCAAGACCACCTGCAGCCTGTGCTCGCGCCTGCGCCGCGGCATCCTCTACCGCGTGGCCCAGGAACTGGGCGCCACCAAGATCGCCCTGGGCCACCACCGCGACGACATCGTCACCACCCTGCTGCTGAACATGTTCTTCGGCAGCCGCATGAAGGGCATGCCGCCCAAGCTGGTCAGCGATGACGGCAAGAACGTGGTGATCCGCCCCCTGGCCTATGTGCGGGAGTCCGACCTGGTGAAGTGGGCCGAGCACCGCCAGTTCCCCATCATTCCCTGCAATCTCTGCGGCAGCCAGGAGAATCTGCAGCGCGCCAACGTCAAGGCCATGTTGCAGGACTGGGACAAGAAATTCCCGGGCCGGGTCGACAATATGTTCACCGCCATGGGCAATATCGTCACCTCGCACATGATGGACCGCCAGCTCTTCCCCTTCGAGACCATCAAGGCAACGGGCACCCCCGATCCGGACGGCGACATCGCCTTCGACGAGGAGGAGCACTGCGGCCCCGCCGAGCCGGCCACCGGCTCGGTGATCCGCCTGGTGCGCGAGGAAGACTGAGCCCCTGCCTGCCTCTGCCTGCACGCGGCTTTACGGCAAGGCAAAGCCGCGTCAACGTGCTGGACGCACAATCGTTGCGTGATATACCTCGTGCCCATGATCAAGGAGGCAGGCATGTTCAAGTTCACTCGTCGGATGGCCCTGGTGACCCTGAGCGCGGGAGCGCTTCTGGGACTCTCGGGTTGCGCCGCCCTCAACACCGTCACCGCCGACGCCCAGAGCTTCGGCAGCTGGCCGGCCGGTCGGCAGGCCGGCAGCTTTGCCTTTGAGCGCCTGCCCTCGCAGCAGCTCAATGAACAGCAGCAGGCCGAGCTGGAAGGGGCCGCCCGCGCCGCGCTGGAGAAGGCCGGATTCACCTCGGCGGCCGACACCAAGAGTGCGGATGTGCTGGTTTCCATCGGCGTGCGCGTGAGCCGCAGCGACAACGCTCCGTGGGACGACCCGCTGTGGTGGCGCTGGAACGGCAACTACTTCTCCTGGCGCTACGGCCCGGCCTGGCGCCCGCATTTCAGCCGCTATGGCTATCCCTACCCCATAGACCCCATGATGGAGCGCCGCTACGACCGCGAAGTGGCCCTGCTGCTGCGTGATCGCAAGAGCAATGAGCCGCTGTATGAGGCCCGCGCCAGCAACGACGGCACGACGGTCGGCAGCCTCAGCCTGATCGGCGCCCTGTTTGAGGCCGCCATGGCCGACTTCCCGCAGACCCGGCCCCAGCCGCACCCCGTCAGCGTGCAACTGGGCGGTGGGCGGTAAGAAAAGCGTCCTGATCCAGCGCTGATAATCGCGGCTTCGCAACAAGCCGCGATTTGTCTTTATATGGCGCTCAATATCGTGATCATGGCCGCGGGCAAGGGTACCCGCATGAAGTCCACCTGCCCCAAGGTGCTGCACAAGCTGGCCGGCAAGTCCCTGCTGCGCCATGTGCTGGACACCACGGCCGGCCTGGGCGCCGCCCAGCGTCTGGTGATCACGGGTCATGGTGCCGACCAGGTGGAGAGCGCCGTGGCCGGCCCCGGCATCGCCTTCGTGCGCCAGATGCCCCAGCTGGGCACGGGCCATGCGATCCAGCAGGTGGTGCCCCACCTGCCCGACAGCGGCAGCACCCTGATCCTCAACGGCGATGTGCCCCTGATCCAGGCCGAGACCGCGCGCCGCCTGGCCGAGGCCTGCGGCGGCGACAAGCTGGCCCTGCTGACCATCGAGCTGGCCGACCCCACGGGTTATGGCCGCATCGTGCGCGATGAGCAGGGCGGCGTGCGCGCCATCGTCGAGCACAAGGACGCCAGCGCCGAGCAGCGCGCCATCCGCGAGGGCTATACCGGCATGATGGCCGCGCCCACCGCAGCGCTCAAGCGCTGGGTCTCGGCCCTGAAGAACGAGAACGCCCAGGGCGAGTACTACCTGACCGACATCGTGGCCATGGCCGTGGCCGAGGGCGTGCCGGTGCTGGGCATCGCCGCCCCCAACGAGACCGAGGTGCTGGGCGTCAACAGCCCGCTGCAGCTGGCCGATCTGGAGCGCCGCTTCCAGCGCCGCCAGGCCGAGACCCTGATGGAGCACTACGGCCTGCGCCTGGCCGACCCGGCCCGCTTCGACCTGCGCGGCGAGCTCATCTGCGGCCAGGATGTGGAAGTCGATGTGGGCTGCGTCTTCGAGGGCCGCGTGGAGCTGGGCGAGGGCGTGCGCATCGGCGCCTACAGCGTGATCCGCAATGCCCGCATCGCGGCCGGCGCACGCATCCACGAATTCACCCATATCGACGGTGAGGCCGTCGGCGCCAGCGTCGGCGAAGGCGCCCTGGTGGGCCCCTTTGCCCGCCTGCGCCCCGGCGCCGAACTGGGCGCCGAAGTGCATATCGGCAACTTCGTCGAGGTCAAGAACTCCAGCCTGGCGCGCGGCGCCAAGGCCAATCACCTGGCCTATCTGGGTGACGCCACGGTGGGCGAGCGCGTCAACTACGGTGCCGGCTCCATCACCGCCAACTACGACGGCGCCAACAAGCACCGCACCACCATCGGCGCCGACGTGCATGTGGGCAGCAACTGCGTGCTGGTCGCGCCGGTGGAAATCGGCAGCGGCGCCACCATTGGCGGTGGGTCGACCATCACCAAGGCCGTGGCCCCGGGCGAGCTCGCCGTGGCACGCGGCAAACAGGTGGGCATCCCGGGTTGGATCCGCCCCACGAAGAAGCGCTGACTCGCGTCTTTTTTGTGCGCTATTGCACACAAGGCCACTCGCGGGCCCGACAATAGTCCTAAATGTCCCCGAACAGGGGACATGCTTGCTGCATCGGCCTGTCTAGTATTGCGCTAGACATTCGCCGAGCAGCACACCCCATGTCGAAACCAGCGCCGACCTCCGAACAGCCGTCGATGAGCCAACCCGATTCAGCCTGGCAGGCCCTGGCCGACATCAGCAGCGGCCCCAGCGAAGCCGAGGACGACGCCGAGCGCGCCGCCGCTCTGGAGCGCTTGGCGCTGGAGCACGCGCGCTGCGACGACGCCGCCAGCGCCTGCTACTACCTGTGCCGCAGCCTGGGTGCCGCGCGTCAGATGGAGCCCAGCGAACCCGGGCTCGAATTGCTGTTCGAACTCCTGGGGGCGCTGGCTGATCTGCCTCTGGGAAGCGTGGAGCCCGCCCCCGAGCCCGCGATCCAGGGTGAGGCCGATGGTCTGGGTGTCTACGAGCTGTGCCAGCAACTTCAGGCCGCACGGGAGCAGTCGCACCAGGCCTGGCGCGAGCTGGCCGAGGGCGACGCCGATGACGGCATGCCCCTGCGCATCCACTGAGGCCCTGACCCGTGCCGCTCAGAGCGAGCGGCGGATATGGGCAGCCACCGCTGCCAGGGTCTTGTCCAGGGCCAGCCTCAGCGTTTCAAAACCGGCATTGCGCTCGCGGCTGAGCTCGTCCATGTACAGCGGCCGACGGATCTCGATCTGCAGGCTGTGACGGCGCTCGGCCGGACGGCCGATGCGGCCGATCAGGGCCACGCCCTTGTAGGGATCGTTGCGCGCCACGGTGTAGCCCTGTGCGCGCAGGCTGTCCTCGATCAGGTCCAGCAGGGCCGGCTCGCAGGTGCTGCCGTCGCGGTCGCCCAGCACAAAGTCAGCCAGGGGCTCGCTGCGCTGCAGGCCCAGACGCTCGAAGGCATTGTTGGGCATGGAGTGCAGATTCAGATGCCAGACCGCGCCGAAGCGGGCATGGGCCGACTCAACGGCCTCGCTCAGGGCCGCGTGATAGGGCCGCCAGCAGCGATCGATCCGCGACCGCACCTCCGCCACCGAGAGCCGGCGCACATAGATGGGCTGCTCCTTGCCGACCTGGCGCCAGATCAGGCCATAGCCCAGGCGGGTCTTCTCGCCCGGGGCCAGGGGCTCGGGCCAGGGCCCGTCCAGCAGCTCGGGGTCCAGATCGCTGAGCTCGCGGTTGGGGTCGATATAGCTGCGCGGAAAGCGTGCGGCCAGCAGGGTGGCACCGTGACGCGGCGCGTCCTGCCAGAGCGCGTCCACATGGGTGTCCTCGCTGCCGCGCAGCTGGGCCAGGGGCAGGCAGCTGCCGAAATCCGCGGGGTAGTCCACGCCGCTGTGCGGCGAGTCGCAGACCAGGGGCAGCACCTCGCCCTCGGGCAAGTGCAGACGATAGGCGGGATGCTCCGGGGCGGGCGGGAGGCTGGAGGGCATAACCATCATGCTCGGAAGAAGATCTCAGTCCAGCTTGATCTGGGCCTTGCTCACGATGCGCTGGTACTTGTCCAGGGCCGCACGGATCTGGGCGGCGAACTGCTCGGGGCTGTTGGCCATGGGAATGCCGGCAATGGAGGCCGCCTTCTCCTTGAACTCCGGCGTGGCCATGGCCTTGTGGGCGGCCTCATGCAGCTTCTTCAGCACCGCTGGCGGCGTGCCGGCCGGGGCCACCAGACCGAACCAGCCCCCCTCGGCCATCTCGGCAAAGCCCAGCTCCTTGTAGGTGGGCACATCGGGCAGCACGGCGGCGCGCTGCGGCGCCAGCACGGCCAGGGCGCGCAGCTTGCCGGCCTTGATGTGCGGCAGGGTGGAGGGCAGGTTGTCGGTCATGGCGTTCACCACGCCGGCCAGCGCATCGGTGGAAGCCTGACCCGCGCCCTTGTAGGGGATGTGCAGCAGCTCGATGCCGGCCAGGTCCATGAAGTGCTCGATGTTCACATGGCCCAGGGAGCCGTTGCCCGGCGAGGCGAAGCTGTACTTGCCCGGCGCGGCCTTGGCCAGGGCGATGAATTCCTTCATGGTCTTGGCCGGCACGCTGGGGTGCACCACGAAGACGCTGGGCACGGCCAGCACATTGGTGATGGGCGCGAAGTCCTTCACCGCGTTGTAGGGCAGCTTGGCATAGACGGCCGGGTTGGCGCCATGCGTGCTCTGGGTGGCCATGCCGATGGTGTAGCCGTCCGGCGCGGCCTTGGCCACGGCCTCGGTGCCCAGGCTGCCGCCGCCGCCGCCGCGGTTCTCCACCACCACGGTCTTGCCCAGGAAGGGGCCCATCTTCTCGGCCAGCAGACGGGCCACCATATCGGTGGAACCACCGGGCGCGAAGGGCACGATGAGCTTGATGGGCTTGTCCGGATAATCGGCCAGCGCGCTCAGGGGCAGCAGGGTGGCCAGGGCAAGCAGGGTGCGGCGTGCGATGGGATGCATGGGGCTGGGGTCTCTGGAGCCAAAAGTGCTGCGATTCTGTCCCTCGCTCTACAAGCATGGAGAGACAATTCCTCACGCACGCATGCCTGCTCGTCATAGCAAAATCCACAAATCATGCGCATCCGATCACCCTCCCTGCACGAGCTGCACGCCTTTGCCGCCACGGCGCGGCTGGGCAGCTTCTCCAAGGCAGCCGACCTGCTCTGCGTCACTCAAGGCGCGGTGAGCCGGGCCGTGGCAAGACTGGAGGCCCATCTGGGCCAGAGCCTGCTGGTACGGCTGCCCCGTGGCAATGAGCTGACCGCCACGGGCCGTGACTATCTGGAACTGATCGAGCCCGCCCTGCAGACCCTGGAAGCCGCCGCCGTGGCGCAGCGTGCGCCCGAGGCCACCACCCGGCTGCGCATCTCCGTCGCGCCCACCCTGGCCACCAAATGGCTGATCCCCCGCCTGCCCGACTGGCAGGCTCTCTATCCCCATATTGCCCTGAGTCTGGCCCCCTACCGCCGGGAGGAAGACTTTTCGGACGCGGGCGTGGATGCCTGGCTGCGCCCCGGCGAGGGCCAGTGGCCCTCGGGCATCATGGCGGAGTACATCGTGGGACGCGAAATCGTGGCCATCTGCCACCCCCAGGAGCTGCGCGGCCGCCAGCCACTGCGCCAGCCGGCCGATCTGCTCAGCCGCCCCCTGCTCTTCCACAGCAACTATCCCGAGAACTGGCGGCTCTGGCTGGCCGCCGCCGGCCTGCCCGAGGCGCAGCCCCGACCCAGTGCCGACTTTGAGCAGGTGGCCATGCTGGTGCAGGCCGTGATGGCCGGCCTGGGTGTGGCCGTGGTGCAGCGCTGCCTGATCGACGAGGAACTGGCCGCTGGCCGCATCGCCATTCCCTTCGAGCACGCTGTGCTGCTGGAGCGCGGCTATATGCTGTGCACCCGGCGCAGCAGCCAGCCACAACGAGCGCTGACCCAGCTGCGCCAGTGGCTGCTGGCGCAGGCCGGCTGAGCCATCGCAAGCCCCCGCACACGGCCGCATGGGGCACCGAGATTTCGGTATTCTTCGGCAGCCACGCCAGGGGCGGCGATTCAGCCCACACATCACATCAACTCGGGGGGTGCCACGCCATGTTTCTTCGGAGCCATCCACGGACGGCGCTTGCCTGGATGATGATGGCCGGCATGGCGCTCAGCGCAGCCAGCCGCTGCGGAGCAACTCACGCCGGCCCCACAGCAGACGAGACTGTCAGCGTCCACTTCTCTGCGGCGCAACCGGCGGGCGCACTGCCCGAGGGCTGGCAACACATTCCCTTCAACCAGCGCAAGACGCCGACGCAGTGGACCCTGGTCCAGGACGAGGGGCATACCGTGCTGGAGGCATACGCGCGCAGCTCGGTGAGCATGGTGATGCGCACGACATCGCTGGATCCGAAAGCGCAGACCATCGTCAAATGGCGCTGGAAGATCGACTCGCATCCGGCGGGCGCCGACAACTCGGTGTCGGGCAAGGAGGACTCGGCCGCGCGCCTGGTCTTCGTATTCGATGGCAACAAGTCGTCCCTGCCCTGGAATGACCGAGTGGTCATGCGCATGGCCAAGACCCTGTCGGGTCAGGACATGCCCTACGCCACCCTGATGTACGTGATCTCCGGCGTGGCCGATGTGAACACCGTGATCGAGAACCCGCACACCCGGCGCGTGCAAATGATCGTGGCCTCCACAGCCCGCCAGTCGCTGGGGCATTGGGTGGAGATGCGGCGCGATCTCAGCGCCGACTTTCGCAAAGCCTTCGGCGAGGCACCGGGGCGCCTGATCGCCTATGGCGTCATGAGCGACACCGACAACACCGCCAGCAGGGCCAGGGCCTGGTACGGGGACATTGAAATCAACCCCGCCTCCGAAGTCGCAGCGGGGAGCCCACGGTGACGCCGCTGCGATCTGCCGGCCTGATCGCGCTGCTCCTGGTTTCACTGTGCGCACTGGCGGGGTGCAAAAGCATGGACTTCGCGGCGATCGAAAAGACGCCCTCCAGCGCGCTGCAGGATCCGGCCGGAACGCGCTTGGGCGAGCAGATCGCACCCCAGCTGATCCAGCGGCCCGGACAGTCGGGCTTTGTCCCCCTGGAGCAGGGGCTGGATGCCTTCGTGGCTCGGGCCGCGCTCGCGGAGGCCGCGCAGCGCACGCTCGACCTGCAGTACTACATCGTGCGGGGCGACACATCGGGGCGCTTGCTGCTGGGCCAGGTATTCGCCGCGGCTGAGCGCGGTGTGCGGGTTCGACTGCTTCTCGACGACTGGACCCTGGCCGACGCCGATGAAGCGCTGGCTCAGCTCGACGCCCACCCCCTGATCGAGATCCGCCTCTTCAACCCCACCGCCAACCGCGGCTGGCTGAGTCTCTCGCGTTGGTTCGAGATCGTCGGTGACTTCGCGCGCATCAACCGCCGCATGCACAACAAGGCCTGGATCGCCGACAACTCGGCCGGCATCATTGGCGGGCGCAACCTCGGGGATGAGTACTTCGAGGCCAGTCCCGAGCTTGAGTTTGCCGATCTCGACCTGCTGTTCATCGGCCCCGCGGTGAGGGAAGCCTCCGCCAGCTTTGATCGCTACTGGAACAGCGAGTTTTCCGTACCGCTGTCAGCTTTTCAGCGCGTGGCGCCGAGTGCCCAGCAACGCCTGGCCCTTCAAGAGCGGTTTGCACAAGAGCGCCAACGCGCGGCCGGTACGTCCTTTGTCAAAAGTCTGGAGAGCTCGTCCCTGGCCATGGCCGTGCGCCAGGGCAGCCTGCCCTTTGTCTGGGCGCCGGCAAGAGTCCTGGCGGACGACCCAGCGAAGCTGGCGCTTCACGAGGACGATCCCGCCCTGAAGCACGCCAAGCGCGGCCTGCTGCTGACCGGGCAGCTCGATGCCATTGCGCCCCAGGTCATGCATGAACTGCTGGTGGTGTCGCCCTACTTCGTGCCCGGCGAATCCGGCGTCGCCTCATTGGCTGCGCTGAGTGCCGCCGGCGTGCGGGTGCGCGTGCTGACCAATTCGCTGGCGTCGAATGATGTCGTGCCCACACAGGCAGGCTATGCGCGCTACCGTCGGGAGCTGCTGGAAAAGGGCATCGAGCTCTACGAACTCAAGCCCAGTGCGGGCAAGCGCAACCAGCGCTACTCCGTGCGCGAGACGCTGGGTGGCAGCTCTCGGGCCTCGCTCCACGAGAAGTCATTCGTGGTGGACCGCAAGTGGGTCTTTGTGGGCTCGCTCAATCTCGATCCACGATCGATACGCCTCAACGCTGAAATCGGCGTGTTGGTCCATAGCGCAGAGCTGGCTCAACACATCGCGGACGCTTTCGAACAGAACACCTCCGCGCAACGATCCTGGCGCCTGGAGCTCCGCGAGGGCGAGGTGGTGTGGATTGACGCGGCAGGGCCGGATGCGCTGGTCCACACCCGCGACCCGGAAGCCTCGGTGTGGCGCCGACTCTCCCAGGCCCTTTTCAGACTCATCGCGCCCGAGTCTCAGCTTTGAGCATGTCGGCAAGCCGCCCCTGCGCCAGAAAAGCCATGACGGCCTCCAGCGTGGCAGTCCGCAGTGCATCACTCTCCACAAACAGGGCGTGACGCCCCTCGGGCAGACGTAGCCCCTTGCAATGTCCGCCAACTCGGCTGGCGTTGGCATGCACGCAGAACTCCTCCTGAGCGCGCGGCTCCACCACGGTGTCCTCCCCGCCCTGGATCAGGAGGACGGGAATCGCAATATCGGCCGCCGCCGGGCCACGGGCTGCGCGGGCCGCATCGCAGGCCTGCGTCACCCAGCGCAAGGTCGGGCCCGCGACCCGCGCGTCTGTGTGACCGCAGTGCTCGCCCTCGCAGCGCGCCTGGCGATCCGACCAGCGGCGCTTCAAGCGCTCGATGCTGTGCGACATGCCCAGCGCGCCCGCGACCGGGTCGGCCTCGAAGGCCGCCAGCTCCGCATCAAAACCCGGGCCCTGCACCTGCATGCTGGACAACCAGGGCAGGGAAAAGGGCAGGCGTGTCACGATGCGCTCGCACCAGCGGCGCAAGCCCTCGGACTCACCGGGCGCCGCGACACGCGGCTCATGCATAGGCGTCACCAGGGCGGCGCGTGAGAACGGTGTGGACGGGCCACGCCGGGCCAGATGCAGCGAGACCACCGCCCCACCCATGGAATGAGCCAGCACCGACAGCGGCGCAGCCGGCTTGGCAAGCCGCCAGGTCTGCACTTGGGCGACGAAAGCCTCCAGATCGGAGACCAGATGATCGAAGTTGTCCAGATGCCCCTTGCTGGCATCCTGCGGCGCGCTCAGCAGCCGGGAGGAGAAGCCCTGCCCCCGATGGTCATGAACATAGACGGACCATCCGTTGCGCACCAGGTCGTGAATGAGCTCCTGGTACATGGCCAGCCCTTCGGTGAAGCCCGGCACCAGCACCACCCCACCCCGGCTCTCCTCCCGGTGGACATAGGCCCGGTAGTGAATACGCACCGGGCGCTGCCACCAGCCCGTGGGCTGTCCCCAGAAGGAACCCACGTACCGATCCGCCAGACGCAGGGTGCGCGCCTCGATGTCCTCCCAGCTCAGCCCGGCAAAGTCCCGTTCGCCGCTGAGTGCGAAGGACGAGGTCGAGGAGAGGGGCTGGAGCGTCTCGAAAGCCGAGGGCTCCGCATGCGCGCAAGCCACGGCACCGGCCATCAGCACAGCCAGGGTCGCCCGCGCCGCCAAGCGGGTCGGGCTGCCGGGTTTCGGCCTGGCTTGACGCACGCCGGCATCGCTTCCACGGCCCGGATCCAGACTCGTCAATTGGGCCTGCGCAGAATGATCTGCCGCAACTCCTCGAACTCCCGCTCGGTCACCGCCCCTTGGGCCAAGGCCTTCTGCAGATCGATCAACTCCTGACCCTTGGTGATCCGGGTTGCTTCCTGCACCGTGACTTCGGTGCGCGTGCTGCCGCAGCCGACAAGGACTGCGGCGCCGAACAGCGCCAGCGCCAGGACGGCCGCACGCTGCATGGAGGGGCTGGGATGGGTACTCATTGCACCGACTCGATCAGAAGACGTTTCTGTTTCTGGTATTCGCGCTCCGAGAGCGCGCCGCTTTGGTGGGCCTTGTGCAGATCCATCAGCTGCTGACCCACGGTCGCCTCAATCGGAACACGGCGCACCTCGGTGGAAGAGCACCCCAGCAAGGCACAGCTTGCCGCCACTATGATCATCGCCCTCACATCAAGACCCTCCTGTTTGCCCAGGGTAGCGGCAGCGCGATATCGACGTCAAGCCGGCTGGGCAAGCATCGTATTCGGGCGAGCACGGCGCTAGGCTGCCGCGTCGGAGACCGGTGTCAATCCAAGCCGAACAGGGCCGCCCCATTGCCCCAGGCGATCTGCCGGGCCGCCGCGGGCGGCAAGTCCCCCAGCCAAGCGCGGGCCTGCGCCATCAGCGCCTCGTAGTACTGCCAGCGCGCATTGATCCAGGTGTCCGAACCCAGCAGAAAGCGTCCTGGCTGCTCGCTCAGCAAGCTGCGCCAGGCCGGAGTCAGGCGCCCATCCTCCAGCAGGCCGGGTCGATAGGACAGCTCGCCCATCAGGCCTGGATAGCGTGCCAGCAACTCGCGCACGCGCTCAAGGGGCACGCCGCCTATGCCGGTGTGGGCCCAGATCATGCGTGCGGTGGGCGCGTGAGCCATGAGCTTCTCGATCGCCACATCGTCCACATGGGCCAGCACCAGCAGGCCGCGCTCGGCCGCGAGCTGCATCAGCTGCCGAGCCACGGGGCCATCGGCATGCGCACTGTCATAGAGGTGAAACTCGCCCAGGCCGCGATAGGGCCCGGCCGGCGTGCCCCGCGCCAGCTCGTCCAGCACCATTTGGTAGATGCTGGCGTCGGCAAACCAGCCGCTGTAGTCGGCCCGGTTGCGATAGAGGCGCACAAAGGGCACGACCCGGACACCCGCCGCCGCCGTGGCCTCCCGCGCCGCCGCCAGACTCAAGGTGCCGGCATTGGGCCGGCTATTGACCAGCGCCGCCCTCACGCCGCTGCGCTGCAGCCGCGCCAGCACATCCGGCAGGGGATGAGGCTGCTGCGCCTCGTCGTTGTAATGAAGATGCGCATCAAACAGCGGGCCGGCATAGGGCTGGACCGCCACGTCCCTGGCGGGCGGGGCCGCCTGCGCGACACCGGGCGCAAGCAGCAGCGGCGCCGCCAGCAGTGCCGCGGCGGCAAGGCGCAAACACTGACGCATCAGGACACGGGCGAGGCCAACTGCAGGGCGCGCTCGTGCGCGGCAATCAGGCGGCTGACGCGGGAGACCGACAAGCCCAGCTCCTGGGCCAGCGCCGTCATGGAAAGCCCGCCCTCGGTGTGCGCACGGTACAGGGCCTGCTCCCGCGTTGCACTCTCCCGCAACCACTGCCCCCAGGAACGCGCCGGCCGCCGCACGCGCGCGGTGGCCGCCCCATCCAGGCCCAGATGGACCCGCATGCGCCGGGCAAAGTCGGCGTCGCCCAGGAAGATCTGCTGGCGCAGATGAGGCCAGATATCCAGACCCGGCTCGGACGCCAGCAACTGGGCATAGCGCTCGGCAGCACGACGCCGGTCGGCGGCGTTGCGCGGCAGCCGCCCCAGCACATGACCGAACAAGCCCTCCACATCCAGCCAGTCGGGCGCAGACTCCAGGCCTGTGTGCGCGCCCAGGCTGTGCCAGGGCCAGTCCTGGCCTTGCCGCACCAGCCCCAGGCGCTGTGCGCTCAGATCCACATAGCGGCAGACATCGAGCAGGCGCTGATCCCGGTCCACCAGCACCGCCTTGAAGCGCCCGCGGAACAGGGCCCCCTCCTCGCCGCCGCGGCGGTTGTAGCTCTGGGTGTAGACGCCGTTGACATGCCGCATCAGGCGCGACAGATTGGGCCGGCGGGTGTAGAGCAGCAATTGGTAATGATCCTGCGCGAAGCTGTAAGCCAGCAGCTGGGCGTCAAAGCGGTGCATAGCCTGGGCCAGCACCGCCAGCAGTCCGGCGCGGTCTTCGTCGTCATGGAAGATGGCGCCACCTGATCCCGCCAGGGTAGTGACATGGTAGACGGCGCCTGCGAACTCGATGCGTGGGGGTCTGGCCATGGTGCAACTTAGGTCAGGCCCGGCCGATTAGCAAGTCCTGACCCCCCCGAGGCTGGCCAACAAATTGTGGAAGCGCCCTTGGTTTGCGGTACAAGTGCAGCCATTCCAACACGACCTGACACCATGGCCTCCAGCCTGCTCGCCCTGCTCGACGACATCACCACAGTGCTGGACGACGTGGCCCTGCTGTCCAAGCTGGCCGCCAAGAAGACCAGCGGCGTGCTGGGTGACGATCTGGCCCTGAACGCCCAGCAGGTGTCAGGTGTTGCCGCCGAACGCGAGCTGCCGGTGGTCTGGGCGGTGGCCAAGGGCTCGCTGATCAACAAGGCCATCCTGGTGCCGGCAGCCCTGCTGATCAGCGCCTTCGCCCCCTGGGCCGTGACCCCGCTGCTGATGCTGGGTGGCGCTTTCCTGTGCTTCGAGGGCTTCGAGAAGCTGGCGCACAAGTTTCTGCATGACGCGGCTGAGGTCGGGGCCGAGGAGCAGGCTCGGCGCCAGGCCGCCGCCGATCCCCAGGTGGACCTGGTGGCCTTCGAGCGAGACAAGATCCGTGGCGCCGTGCGCACCGACTTCATCCTCTCGGCCGAAATCATCGCCATCACCCTGGGCACGGTGGCCGGGGCCGATTTCACGACCCGGCTGCTGGTGCTCTCGGGCATCGCCCTCTTGATGACCGTGGGCGTCTATGGCCTGGTCGCCGGCATCGTGAAGCTGGATGACGCCGGCCTGGCCCTCAGCCGGCGCCCGGCCACGGCCGGGCTGGGGCGTGCCATCCTGGCCGCCGCGCCCTGGCTGATGAAGTCGCTCTCGGTGGCCGGCACCGCCGCCATGTTCCTGGTGGGCGGTGGCATCCTGACCCACGGCCTGCCCGGCGCCCATGACTTGATCCACCACCTGGTCCAGGCCCTGGGCGTCAGCGGCGGCCTGCAGAGCCTGGTGGAATTGCTGGCCGATGCCCTGACCGGGGTGCTGGCCGGCGCCCTGATCGTGGGCGCGCTCAGCCTGTTCCAGCGCCTGCGCGCAGGCGCTCACTCACGCTGATAGGGCGGCAGTCGGGCGCCGCAGTCGCGGCAGAAGCGCGCCTCGGGCAGATGCCCTTCGCTCAGGCAGGCGTGGCAGCTTCGGGTGGTGGCCGGCCGATCACGGCGCGCCGCCGTCATCTCGGCCGTCACAATGCCGGTGGGCACGGCCAGCACGCCCCAACCCAGCAGCATCATGCAGGAGGCAATCGCCCGCCCGAGATCGGTCTTGGGCGTGATGTCCCCGAAGCCCACCGTGGTCATGGTGGTGATGGCCCAGTAGATGCTGGCCGGGATGCTGGTAAAACCGTTGGCCGGCCCCTCGACCACATACATCACCGTGCCCATGATCACCACCACCATCAGCACCACGGAGATGAAGACCTGGATCTTGCGGGCGCTGGCACGCAGGGCATATGCCAGCATGGCGTACTCCGCCACATAGGCGCTGAGCTTGAGCACCCGGAACACACGCAGCAGGCGCAGCACCCGCACATCCACCAGGGCATAGAGTTCGGGAACCAGCAAGGCCAGATAGGTGGGTAGCACCGCCAGCAGGTCCACCACACCGTAGAAGCTGCGGGCATAGCGCCAGGGGTGGCGCACGCAGGCCAGGCGCAGCAGGTACTCGAGGGTGAAGATCGCCGTGAGCAGATACTCCACCCCATTGAAAAGCTCGCCAAAGCGGGCGTCGATGGCGGCCACGCTCTCCAGCATCACCACCAGCACGCTGAACAGCACCAGGGCGATCAGGCCCAGATCGAAGGCTCGACCGGCGCGGGTATCCGCCTCGAAGATGATGGTGTAGGCCTTGAGCCGCCAGCCCGAGAGCGGACGGCCCAGGCGCTGCGCCTCGGGGCTGGCAGACAAGGGCGGGGTGTCGGTATTCTTGGGCATGGCGCCGCACTGTAGCGGCTGCGCCCGCCATCACCGAGAATCACGCCATGAAGACGCACCAGATCGAGATCCAGAAGTTCAAGGCCGCCTCCAACACCAACAACGGCCTGGTGATGTTCAAGGTGGATGCCCTGGTGAGCCCCAAGCAGCCCCTGGACGGCATCGAGCCCAGCAGCGTGATCAGCCTGACCGAGGCCAATGCCCGGGTGCTGCTGGCCCTGCTCAAGACCCAGATCGCCGAGTTCGACGCCAAGAAGCCCAAGAGCCGCCACGGCCGCCACGGCTGATTTCAACCCCCAATTGCACAGCCATGGAATATCCGCGCTACAACCCCGCCTCCGACAATCTGCCCTTGTCGGACGACGAACTCAATCTGCTGGACGATATGCTCGCGGCCCTGCCCAGCGATGCCGCCCTCAATATCGAAGCCCTGGATGGCTACCTCTCGGCCCTGCTGCTGAGCCCGCGGCCCCTGCCCGAATTGCCGGGCGCGGCCTGGCTGCCCACGGTCTGGGGCGGTGACGGGGCCGATGGCCTGGCCCCCTTCGCCAGCGGCAAGCAGCGCAAGAAGCTCAGCCTGCTGGTCTTGCGTCATCTGCATGGCATCGCCTGCCAGCTGGCTCAGCGGCCGGAAGCCTGGGAGCCCATCTTCAGCGTCGCCGAGCAGGAAGATGGCGCGGAGCTGGTCGATGCGGAGGACTGGTGCACCGGCTTCATGATCGCCGTGGACCAGGACGCCACCGCCTGGGAGCCTATGTTCGAGCGGACCAAGACCGCTGCGGCCCTGGCACCCATCGCCCTGCTGGGCGGCGACGAGTCCCAGCTCAGCCCTGACGAGCGTGCGCGCCTGCAGGATCTGAACTGGCGCGACGCGCTCAGCCGCGAAGTGCCCGAGAGCGTGCTGACGCTGTGGACTCAGCGCCAGGCACCCCAGGGCGGAACCGACTGAGCCAGAGGACGCTGGGCATGATCAAGCCTGTTGCGGCGCGCCCGGTGCGGGCGCTGGGCCTGGCGCTGGCCGTGCTGCTCGCCGGCTGCGGCAGCACCGTGGTCAACCCGGTCAGCGGCCGGGCCGAACGCACGGTCATGAGCCTGAGCCAGGAGCTGGAGCAGGGGCGGCGCGCCCACCAGTCCGTGCTCAAGGAATACGGCGTGCTCCAGAACCCGGCCCTGCAGGCCTATGTGAACACCCTGGGTCAGAAGCTGGCCGCCCAATCTCACCGGGCGGAGCTGGAGTGGCACTTCACGGTGCTGGACAGCCCCGAGGTCAATGCCTTTGCCCTGCCCGGCGGCTATGTCTACGTGACCCGCGGCCTCATGGCCTATATGGAGAGTGAGGCCGATCTGGCCGGGGTCATCGGCCATGAGATCGGCCATGTCACGGCCCGCCACGGCGCCCAGCGCGCCACCCGCCAGCAAAACGCCGGCCTGGGCGTGCTGGCAGCGACCGTGCTGGGTGCGGTGCTGGAGTCGCGGGGCGTGGGCGGCGCCACCGATCTGGCCGGCCAGGTCTCCCAGGGTGTGGCGGCCGGCTATGTGGCGGCCTACAGCCGCGAGCAGGAGCTGCAGGCCGATCAGCTGGGGGCCGAATACCTCTCGCGCAGTCATTACGACCCGAGGCACATGATCGATGTGATCCAGGTGCTCAAGGACCAGGAGCGCTTCGCGGCCGACCAGGCCCGGGCCCAAGGTAGGCCGGCGCCCGGCGGCGGCGGCTGGCTGGCCAGCCACCCCAGCAATGAGGAGCGCCTGCAGCGTATCCGGGATGAGGCGGCCAACCTGGCCGGCAACACCGCCGCCAAGCCGCCGGAGTCGGGGCGCGACGCCTTCCTCAAGGCCATCGAGGGCATGCCCTATGGCGACAGCCCGGCCCAGGGCCTGGTGCGCGGGCGCCAGTTCCTGCACCCGGAGCTGGACATTGCCCTGACGGCGCCCGAGGGCTGGCAGATCCAGAACGGGGCCGAGACCCTGACCCTGATCGCTCCAGGCCGCGACGCCGCCCTGCAGCTGCAGGGCCTGCCGCCACGGGCCGGCAGCTCGCACGAGGCCATCCTGCGCCAATGGGGAGCCGAGCAGGGCCGCACCGAGAGCCGCCGCATCAATGGCCTGGCCGCTACCCAGTTCAGCGGCTGGCGCCGCAACGCCCAGGGACAGCGCAGCATGGCCGAGCTGACCCTGATCACCAGCAGCAAGGGTCAGGTCTATGCCCTGAGTCCGCTGGCCCGTGACGGCCAGGCACTGCAGCAGCAGCGCTTGGCCCTGCGCCAGAGCGTGGAGAGCTTCCGCTCGCTCAGCGCCGAGGACCGCCAGCTGGCCCGCCCCTGGAAGCTTGCGCTCAAGCCCTTCCCCGCCGGTGGTTTTGCCGAGCTGGCCAAGGGCTCGGTACTCAGTGAGGGCCGGCTGCGCCTGCTCAACGGGCGCTACGGCGATGCGCGCACGCCGCCGGCCACCGGTCGCCTAGTCAAGGTGGTGGTGGCGGGCCCCGCCCCTTAACCCCCCAAGAAAGCGTCAACGGGGCGGGGCTTCTGGGCTAGCATGCCATGACATCGCCGCCATCACCATGCCACTGCTCCACACGATTCTCGCCAGCCTGGGTCTGCTGATCTGTCTGGCCCTGGCCCTGCACATGATGCTCGGTCCGGCTCGGCGCCAGCGCCTGGCCAGGCTGGGTGATCGTCTGGTGCAAGCACTGCAGCGGCCCTTTGACAAACGCGAACGCCGCCGCCAGGCCCACCGCGAGGCCCAGGCCGCCATCGAGCGTGCGCGCCGTGGCAGCTCGCGCGAGGGCGAGTGGGACGGCAACGTCTACCGTCCCAAGCAGTTCGACAAGCGCAAGGACTGAGGCTTCTCAGCCCAAGACCTGGCCGCGGCTCAGCACCGGCTTGAGCGCCTGTCCGGTGTGGCTGCCCGAGGCCACCACGGCCTCCGGCGTGCCGGCCACCACCACCGAGCCACCAGCGCTGCCGCCCTCGGGGCCCATGTCGATGACCCAGTCGGCCTCGGCGATCACGTCCAGATCGTGCTCGATCACCACCACCGAGTGGCCGCCGGCCACCAGGCGGTGCAGCACGCGGATCAGCTTCTCCACATCGGCCATGTGCAGGCCCACGGTGGGCTCGTCCAGCACATAGAGTGTGTGCGGCGCCTTCTGGCCGCGTCGCGTGACATCGTCGCGCACCTTGACCAGCTCGGACACCAGCTTGATGCGCTGCGCCTCGCCACCGGATAGCGTGGGGCTGGGCTGGCCCAGGGTGAGGTAGCCCAGGCCCACATCCTTGAGCAGCTGCAGCGGGTGGGCGATATTGGGCATGGAGGCGAAGAACTCCACCGCCTCGTCCACCTCCATGGCCAGCACATCGCCAATGCTTTTTCCCCGCCAGCTCACGCCCAGGGTCTCGGGGTTGAAGCGCTGGCCGTGGCACTGGTCGCAAAGCACCTTCACATCGGGCAGAAAGCTCATCTCGATGGTCTTCATGCCCTGGCCCTCGCAGCCGGGGCAGCGGCCCTCGCCGGTGTTGAAGCTGAAGCGACCCGGTGCATAGCCGCGCGCCTTGGCCTCCAGGGTCTCGGCGAAGAGCTTGCGGATGGCGTCCCAGAAGCCGATATAGGTGGCCGGGCAGCTGCGCGGGGTCTTGCCGATGGGGGTCTGGTCCACCTCCAGCACCCGGTCCACCTGCTGGTGGCCCACGATGCCGGCGCAGCCGCTCCACTGGGCCGGGTCCTTGCGCAGGGGCACGGCCACGGCCATATTGGCCAGCAGCACATCGCGCGCCAGGGTGCTCTTGCCCGAGCCCGAGACCCCGGTGATGGCCACCAGGCGGTGCAGGGGCACGTCCACCGTCACCTGGCGCAGATTGTGCAGATCGGCGGCCAGCACGCTGAGCTTCGGGCCCTCGGCCTCGATGGGGCGGCGCTCCTGCAGCGGGTGCAGCAGGGGCCGGGCCAGGAAGCGGCCGGTGAGCGAGTCGGCATGGGCGGCCAGCTCGGCCGCCGTGCCCTGGGCGATGACCTGGCCGCCGCGCTTGCCGGCGCCGGGGCCGATGTCGATGATGTGGTCGGCACGGCGGATGGTGTCCTCATCATGCTCCACCACCACCAGGGTGTTGCCCTTGTCGCCCAGGGTGGACAGGGCCTTGAGCAGGATCTGGTTGTCGCGCGGATGCAGGCCGATGGTGGGCTCGTCCAGCACATAGCAGACGCCCTGCAGATTGCTGCCCAGCTGGGCCGCCAGGCGGATGCGCTGGGCCTCGCCGCCCGAGAGCGTGGGCGCGGCCCGGTCCAGCGTCAGGTAGCCCAGGCCCACCTCCTCCAGGAACTCCAGCCGGCCGCGGATCTCGCTGAGCACATCGCGCGCGATATCGGCCTCGCGCCCGCTCAGGCGCAGGCCCTCCACCCAGGCGCGAGCCTGGCCCACGCTCCAGGAGGCCACGCTGCTGATGGACTGGTCTTCGAAGCTCACCGAGCGCGCGGCCGGGTTCAGGCGCGCGCCCTGGCAGTCCGGGCAGGGCTGGTCGACCAGGCCCTCGATCTCGGCCTCCTCGGCCGGGAAGCTCTGTTCACGCCCCTTGTTGTCCTTGTCCTGCACCGAATCGTCCAGGGCCTTGCGCTGCTCGCGGGTCAGGGCAAGACCCGTCCCCACGCAGCTGCTGCACCAGCCATGCTTGCTGTTGTAGCTGAACATGCGCGGATCCAGCTCGGGATAGCTGGTGCCGCAGGTCGGGCAGGCGCGCTTGGTGGAGAAGACCTTGATCTGGCCCAGGCCCGCGGTGCTGCGGCCGGCCTTGATGGCATCCTGCAGCCCGTCCAGGGGGGCGAGCAGATGCAGCACGCCCTTGCCATGGTCCAGGGCCTTGGCGAGCAGCTCGCGCAGCTCGGCTTCCTTGTCGGGGCTGATCACCAGATCCCCCACCGGCAGCTCCAGCGTGTGTTCCTTGAAGCGGTCCAGGCGCGGCCAGGGCGCGGTGGGCAGGAACTCTCCGTCCACCCGCAGATGGCTGTGGCCGCGCGCCTTGGCCCATTTGGCCAGGTCGGTGTAGAGGCCCTTGCGGTTGACCACCAGCGGGGCGAGCAGGCCCACATGCTGGCCCTTGTAATCGCGCAGCAGCTGGGCCGCGATGGACTCCACGCTCTGCGGCTTGACCGGCGTGCCGTCGTGCACGCAGTGCTGCACGCCCAGCTTCACATAGAGCAGACGCAGGAAATGCCAGACCTCGGTGGTGGTGGCCACCGTGCTCTTGCGGCCGCCGCGCGAGAGGCGCTGCTCGATGGCCACGGTGGGCGGAATGCCCCAGACCGCGTCCACCTCGGGCCGGCCCGCCGGCTGCACGATGGAGCGGGCATAGGCGTTGAGCGACTCCAGATAGCGGCGCTGGCCCTCGTTGAAGAGGATGTCGAAGGCCAGGGTGCTCTTGCCCGAGCCCGAGACGCCGGTGATGACGTTGAACTTGCCGCGCGGGATGCTCACATCCACCGACTTCAGGTTGTGCTCGCGGGCATTGACGATGCGGATGGCCTCCTCGGCCGCGGCGCGGCGCGCGCGCACCACGCTCTGCAAGGGCCGGCCCTCCTCCACCGCCTGGGCCGGGCGGTCCATGGCGCGGGCGTACTCGCGCAGCGCCGCCGCGGTATGGGAGTGCGGGTGCTCCTTGAGCTCTTCGGGCGTGCCCTGGGCCACCAGCTCGCCGCCGTCCTCGCCGCCCTCGGGCCCCAGGTCGATGACCCAGTCGGACGCGCGGATCACGTCCAGGTTGTGCTCGATCAGGATCAGGGAATGGCCGGCCGCCAGCAGCTTGCGCATGGCGCGCATCAGCTTGGCAATGTCGTCGAAATGCAGGCCGGTGGTGGGCTCATCGAACAGGAAGAGCGTGCCCTTCCTGGCCACGGCCTGGCGGGTCTTGCTGGCGCTGGCCGCGGCCTCGGCCAGGAAGCCGGCCAGCTTCAGGCGCTGGGCCTCGCCGCCGGAGAGCGTGGGCACGGGCTGGCCCAGCTTCACATACTCCAGGCCCACGTCCACGATGGGCTGCAGCTTGGCCACCACCTCGCGGTCCTCGCGGAACAGATGCACGGCCTCGCTCACCGTCAGCTCCAGCACATCGGCCACGCTCAAATCACGCTCGCCGCGGCCCAGCTTGGCGTCCAGCAGCTCGGCGCGGTAGCGGCGGCCGTCGCAGTCGGGGCAGCGCAGGTAGACATCGGAGAGGAACTGCATCTCCACAGGCTCGAAGCCCGAGCCGCCACAGGTGGGGCAGCGGCCATCGCCGGCATTGAAGGAGAAGAAGCCCGCGGTATAGCCGCGCTCCTTGGACAGGGGCAGCTCGGCGAAGAGCTTGCGGATCTCGTCGAAAGCGCCCACATAGCTGGCGGGGTTGGAGCGCGCGGTCTTGCCGATGGGCGACTGGTCCACGAAGACGGCATCGGCCAGATGATCGGCGCCCAGCAGACGATCATGCGCGCCCGGCGCCTCGGTGGCCTGGCCGAAATGGCGGGCCAGGGCGGGATAGAGCACGTCCTGCATCAGGGTGCTCTTGCCCGAGCCCGAGACGCCGGTCACCGCCACCATGCGCTGCAGCGGGAACTCCACGCTGAGATTCTTGAGGTTGTGCTCGCGCGCGCCCTCCAGGATGAGCTTGGGCGTGCTGGCCTCCACCGGACGCTTGAGGCCCATGCCCACATGCTTGCGCGCGCCCAGGTAGGCGCCGGTGAGCGTGTCGGCCGCGCGGATCTGCTCGGGCGTGCCGTCAAAGACGATGGCCCCGCCCTTCTCGCCCGGGCCCGGGCCCATATCGATCAGGCGGTCGGCCGCCAGCATCACGGCCGGGTCATGCTCCACCACCACCAGGGTGTTGCCGGCATCGCGCAGGCGGCGCATGGCCACCACGATGCGGTCCATATCGCGCGGGTGCAGGCCGATGCTGGGCTCGTCCAGCACGAAGAGGGTGTTGACCAGGGAGGTGCCCAGGGCCGTGGTCAGGTTGATGCGCTGCACCTCGCCGCCGCTGAGCGTGCGGCTCTGGCGGTCCAGGGTCAGGTAGCCGATGCCCACGTCGCAGAGGTATTTGAGCCGGTTGCGGATCTCGTCCAGCAGCAGCTTGAGCGCCTCGTCCAGCAGGGTGCTGGGCAGCTGCAGCTCGTCCATGAAGCGGCGCAGCCGGTGCAGGGGCAGCAGCATCATGTCGTGCAGGGACAGGCCCGGCAGGGCCTCCAGCTGCTCACGGCTCCAGTCCACACCGGCCGGCAGCACGCGCTGCTCGGGCACCAGCACCGCATCGGCCAGGGCCTTGGAGCCCACGCGCCAGAGCAGGGCCTCGGTCTTGAGCCGGGCGCCGCGGCAGCTGGGGCATTCGGTGTAGCTGCGGTACTTGGACAAGAGCACGCGGATGTGCATCTGGTAGGCCTTGCTCTCCAGGTAGTCGAAGAAGCGCTTGACCCCGTACCACTGCTTGTTCCAGTTGCCGTTCCAGGCCGGGCTGCCGTTGACCACCCAGTCGCGCTGGGCGGTGGTGAGCTGGTTCCAGGCCGTGTCGCGCGGGATGCCGGCCTCGCCGGCGTACTTCATCAGATCGTCCTGGCATTCCTTCCAGGCCGGGGTCTGCATGGGCTTGATGGCGCCGCCGCGCAGGGTCTTCTTCTCGTCCGGGATCACCAGGCCCAGGTCCACGCCGATCACACGGCCGAAGCCGCGGCAGCTCTCGCAGGCGCCCATGGCGGAGTTGAAGCTGAACAGCGCCGGCTGAGGCTCCTGGTAGCGCAGATCGCTGTCGGGGCAGTGCAGGCCGGTGGAATAGCGCCAGAGCTCGGGCTCGCGGCCTTCCTCGGCAGGCAGCACATAGACATTCAGCCGCCCGCTGCCGCGCTTGAGCGCCAGCTCGATGGCCTCCATGGCGCGCTGCTTGTCGGCGCCCTGGATGCGGAAGCGGTCAGCCACCACATCCAGAACCTTGCGTGCCCCCACGCTTGTCGCTGACGCGGCTGCGCTGCCCCCCGAGGGGGCGCTCGCGGCTTGGGACGGCCCTGCGCCGCTCGGACGCGGTCCGGTCGGCACCAGCACCTCGCGCTCGGCCTGGATGCGCGTGAAGCCGCTGGCCGAGAGCCACTGCTGCACCTGCTCGGCCGTGGTGTTAGCCGGCAGCTCCACCGGGAAAGTGAGTATCAGCCTGGGATCATTTGTGAGCGTTCGTTGCAGCAGCTCGGCGTAAATCGTCTGCGCCGTGTCGTGACGCACGGCCCGGGCGGTCTGCTTGTCGAAGAGCTCGGCGGCGCGGGCGAACAGCAGCTTCAGGTGGTCGTTGAGCTCCGTCATGGTGCCCACGGTGGAGCGGCTGGTGCGCACCGGATTGGTCTGGTCGATGGCGATGGCCGGGGGCACGCCGTCCACCTTGTCCACCGCCGGGCGGTCCATGCGGTCCAGGAACTGCCGCGCATAGGCGCTGAAGGTCTCCACATAGCGGCGCTGGCCCTCGGCATAGAGGGTGTCGAAGACCAGGCTGGACTTGCCCGAGCCGCTGGGCCCGGTGACCACGGTCAGCTCGCCGGTCCTGATATCCAGGTCCAGGTTCTTCAGATTGTGTTGACGCGCGCCGCGGATGCGGATCTGACCTTCTGACATGGCGGTAGGGGCTCGGGAAGCAGGACGCAGCATTCTAGGGAGCGCCCGCGCCAAAGCTGTCA
The DNA here is from genome assembly GCF_046300915.1 of Roseateles sp. Lineage (GTDB taxonomy): Bacteria > Pseudomonadota > Gammaproteobacteria > Burkholderiales > Burkholderiaceae_C > Kinneretia. Next base: position 72,683 of record NZ_JBKCLH010000074.1, read on the forward strand.
GCAGGCCCAATCGACCCCGACAGACCTTCAGGACGGGGGCCGGACCGGCTGTCAAGCCCCGCCTGTCGGTGGATCAACGGTCGTTGCGCTGAGGCGCCACCGCAGCAACAATGCGCGGCAAGGCTGGATCCCCGGGTGCATGCCCGGGGCCAAGCGGCAAGCAGACCGCATGCGGCCACAGGCAGGTCCCCAATCGCCCCAAGGCAGCTGGGTGGCGGACAGGCCCGCCCAGGGACAAGATCAAGAGGCCCGGATGAGCATCACACTGCAACCCTCGCCCCCTGCCCATGGCTTTTTGGCGGCGGCGGCCGCCACGGATGGTCGGACACCCGCGCAGGCGGATCATGAGAGCGCATCGGGCGCTCCCCCGCTACGGCATGAGAGCCTGCCCTCGGTGCTGCTGGTCGAAGACAACCACATCAACCAGGTGGTGGCCCTGGAGTTCCTGAGCCTCATGGGCGTGCAGACCCGGCTGGCCGAGGATGGCCTGGACGCGCTGCGGCAATGCCAGGAACTGGCGCCCGACCTGGTGCTGATGGACATTCAGATGCCGGGCATGGACGGGCTGGAATGTGCCCGACGGTTGCGCGACTTGCAGCGCGAGGGCCTGCTTCCCGACTTTCCGATCCTGGCCCTCACGGCCCATGCCCTGGATGCCGATGTGCAGGCCAGCCTAGCCGCCGGCATGAACGAGCATCTGACCAAGCCCCTGGATTTTGTTTCCCTGCGCCGCCATCTGAGGCGCTGGCTGACACTGCCTGAGCTGAGCTGAGACTGCTCGCTGGCGCCTCAGGCGGCCTCCAGAAAGCGCTCCACCAGGGCAAACTGCGCCGGCACATTGAGCGCCGGCGCATGGCCGCAGCCCGCGATGGTGGCCACCACGGCGCGCGGACCGCGCTGGCGCATGGCCTCGGCGGTCTCGGCCAGCAGCAGGTCCGAATCCTCACCACGCAGGCACAGCACGGGCAGATCCAGGCTGTCCCAGGCTTCCCAGAGATCGTAGTCGCGCGGATGCTGGGTGAACTGCCGCACCATGGCCGGGTCGTACTGCGGGGTGACGCGGCCATCGGGCAGGCGGCGCACCGAGCTTTCGGTGAGCAGGCGCCACTGCGCATCGCTGAGCCAGCCATAGGGCTTGTAGACCTGGCGGAAATACTGCTCCAGCTCGCTGACGGTGTCGAAGGCCGCGGGCTGGCCGGCATAGCTGCGTATGCGCTCGATCGCGGCTGCGGCCAGCTCGGGGCCGTTGTCATTGAGCACCAGGCGGCGAATACGGCCCCGCAGGCTGGTGGCCGCGGCCAGGGTGCCGATGGCCCCGCCCATGGACGTGCCCACCCAGTGGAACTGCTGCAGACCCAGCTGATCCACCAGGGCGGTGGCCAGCTTCACATAGAAGGCCAGGCAGTACTCGCGGTCGGGGTCCGGGCTCCATTGCGAGAGGCCGCGCCCCAGGGTGTCGGGCGCGATCACGCGGTAGCGGGTGGAGAGGTGACGGGCCAGCTCATCCATATCGCGGGCGGTGCGCGCCAGGCCATGCCAGGCGATCACGGTCTCGGCATGCTCTGACCCCCACTCGACGTAATGGATCTCGCGGCCCTGGCAGCTCAGGTAATGGGAGCTGGGACTAGAAGACATGCTGGGGCTCCTCTTCTTTTGGGTATGCGGTGAGGGGCCGCAGCCGGGCCTGAGGGCAGGCACGGCCGCGGGTTCGGGCTGGGCGCCTCAGTCCGGTACGTTGACGGTGCTGCCGCTGAAGACGATGCGATCGCCCGCGGCGGGGTTGCTGGCAATGGGCGGCACATGGGCCGCGGTGATGGCGGGTGCCGCACCGGCCGTGCCGCCGCGCGGAACGGTGCGCAGCACCTGGCTGGGCGGCAGGGCCGTGCCCTTCTTCAGGTTGTCATACACGGCATCCAGGGCGCGGAACAGATAGAGGTGCAGGGGGATGTAGCGGCTGTCATAGCCCGGCAGCACGGCGGGCAGGCCGATGAAGCCGTCGAAGTGCTGGGCATTGGTGACCTCGATATAGCTGAGCTTGCTGGTCGCGCCCTCGGCCAGCTTGTTCAGGCCGTAATAGGGCCGCGAGGTGTGGTTGACCGGCAGCAGGGCGTCCGAGCGGCCATGCACGATCAGGGCCGGCTTGCCGCGCAGATTGCCGTTGCGTCGGGTCTCATTGATGCCGGTCTGCAGGCGCGCCGCCACGGCATCGGTGCCGGTCAGCAGATTGCGCAGGCACAGGGCGCCGTCGATATTGAAGTCCTGCTTGCCGGTGCTGGGCGAGAGCGAGAGCAGATCGCGCAGCGGCCCGCCCACGCTCAGGTTGTTCACCAGCTGCACGCCGGCGCTGGGCGGCACGCCATTGCCGGTGGCAAACATGCCGGCCAGGGCCGCCGGGGCCAGGTCATTCACCACACCGGCCGCGCTGGTCGAGGCATAGCTGTAGCCGCAGAGGTTGTCCTTGACGCTTGCGCGCGCCAAGCCGTTGGCAAAGGTCACGGTCACGGCCGAGGCGATCTCGAAGGCGGCATGCGAGGCATGTAGCGCGTCGGACTCCGCCTCCCAGCCGTACTTGCGCATCTGCTGCAGGGCGGCCTGGGCCAGATCGGCGGTGGAGGATGAAGCCGCGCCAGGCAACAGGCCCTTGGCCGACAGCGCCGCGCAGCGGTTGGCGGCGAACGACGCCACCACAAAGCCAGCGCCAGGCACCCCGGCCTGGGCCAGGGCGGCGCAGGGCTGGTAGAGATTGGCCAGGCTGGTGTAGTCGTAGAGCGTGCGGGCGCTGAGGCTCACGGTCGTGCCGCCGCGCTGCACCGTCACGCCCGGGCTGGCCGGCAGCTGCACGGCCGGCTCCGAGACGGCCACGCCGCTGATGAGGCCCTTGCTGTCCAGCTCGGCCGCGGCAATGGCCGCACCGCCGCCATTGGAAATGCTGGAGGCAATGGTGAGGATGTCGCCGGCCTTGTAGCGCAGCTTGCGCTTGCCGCTGGCGGCATCGGCCTCGCCATAGTTCTCGTTGAGCACGTAGTAGGCGAACTCCACCGCCTGCAGGGTGTACACGCCCCAGTCCTTCTCCGGGTTGCGGCCGCTGTGGGCATGCTTGAAGGCATAGCGCTTGGGCGTGCTGGCATTGAAGCTGCTGAGCTCAGCGGCCGTCAGCCCGCTCTGGAAGGCGGCGTTCTTGCCGGCAGCCAGAGCACTGCTGCGCGTGCCATCGATCAGGGGCACGGTGTCATTGCCCAGGTCGTGCGGGGCGGCACCCGTACCCTTGTCGGTATAGGCCACGGCGCAGCCGCGCCTGAGCCCCCACTCGCCGGTGGAGATGGCGCCGTAGACGCCGCGCGAGCCCGAGGAGGTGGCGGTGATCAGGCAGGGATTGGCGGGGTCGAAGCTGCTGGGCACCTGCACCATCAGGGTGGCGTTGAGGGTGCCGCTGCCGTCGTCGCTGTAGGCGATGTATTCGGTGCCCGCCACCTTGCCCTCGCCGCTGCCAGCCACGCCGGCTGCGTCCACATTGGGGCCATAAAGAACGCCATAGCCGCCCGCCGTGCTCATGTCCACCAGGGCGCGGTAGTTGTTGTAGATGGCGGCGCGGCGCAGCTCGGCCGCCGTGGGTTTGAGCGGGTCGGCATAGCCGGGCGCCACGGCGCCGGCCAGGCCGGTCTTGCCCAGGCTGGCGGTCAGCAGATCGTCGGTATTGCCGTCGTAGCGGGTGCTCTGGATGCTGCCCAGAAAGCTGGGCTTCTCATTGAGCGCGGGCGGGGGCTCATCATCACCGCCGCAGGCCGACAGCAGGGCCGCGCCGGCGGCCAGGGCCGTCAGCGTCAGGGCAGAGAGTGGCCGACGGCCCGAACGCGAAAGTGCACGCTTCATCTCAAACGCCTTTCTTGGAATCTGGCTTGCAAGCCAAGCCGGCTGCGGGAAGAAGAAGGAACGCTCAAAGGCGGCGCAGCGCGCGCAGGCGCCCGACAATGCCGCTGGGAAAGTGATAGACCGCCAGCACGAAGAGCAGGCCCAGCCAGAGCAGCCAGCGATCGGGCGAGACCAGCTGGGACAGCACGGGAATGCCCTCCACCGCGACCGCGCCCAGCTTCATCAGGTCCTGCAGATAGTTCTGGGCCAGCACGAAGAGCGCGCTGCCCACCACGGCGCCGTAGATGGTGCCCATGCCGCCGATGACGACGATCAGCAGGATGTCCAGCATGATCTCGAAGGACAGCGAGGTGTCCGGCCCGTTGTAGCGCAGCCAGAGCGCCAGCAGGGCACCGGCCACGGTGGCGAAGAGCGCGGCCAGCACATTGGAGAGCGTGCGGTAAACCACGGTGCGATAGCCGATGGCCTCGGCCCGGAAGTCGTTTTCACGGATGGCCTGCAGCACCCGGCCGAAGGGCGAGTTGACGATGCGCAGCATCAGCAGCACCAGGGCCAGAGCCACGACAAAGAGCAGGTAGTAGGAGGCAAAGCGCCCGTCGATACTCGCGCCCAGAAAGGGCTCCTCCAGAAACTCAGTGCCGGGCTGCAGCAGTTCGGGCACCTTGAAGTTCAGCCCGTCCTCGCCGCCGGTGAGCTCGGAGAGCTGGGAGGCCAGGGTCAGGAAGGCCGAGGCCACGGCCAGGGTGATCATGGCAAAGAAGATGGCCTTGACCCGCAGGCTGAAGAGGCCGATCAGCAGGGACAGCAGCAGGGAGACGACAAGCGCCCCGGCAAGACCTGCCCCCACTGCAGCCCAGCCCTCGCCCAGGCGGCTGCTGGCGATGGCGATGCCGTAGGCCCCGATGCCGAAGAACATGGTGTGGGCAAAGCTGACGATGCCGGTATAGCCCAGCAGCAGGTCGTAGCTGGCCACCAGCACGATGAAGATCAGGATCTTGGCCGCCACATTCAGGGCCTTGGTGCCCGGGAAGATGAAGGGCGTGAAGGCCAGGCCCAGCAGCACGGCCAGCAGCAGCAGGCTCAGGACACGGCCGCGCGGCAGGTCGTGCGAGAGCAAGGAAGACAGGATACGCATGCGGCTCTCCTTCAGCGGCTGGTGACCGGATAGAGCCCTTGGGGTCGCCACAGCAGGATGGCGACCATCAGGCCGATATTGGAGAACAGCGCCACCTTGGGCGCCAGAAAGCCGGTGTAGTTGGCCATCAGGCCCACCAGCAGGGCCCCCACAAAGCAGCCCAGGGTGGAGCCCAGGCCGCCGATGATGATGACGATGAAGATCAGGGTGTTGACCTGGGCGCCGATCTGCGGCGTCACGCCCTGCTGGTACAGGCCCCAGAGCACGCCGCCCAGGCCGGCCAGGGCCGAGCCGCCCACGAAGACCGCCACGAAGAGGCGGCGGATGCGGTAGCCCAGGCTCTCCACCATCTCGCGGTCCTGCACGCCGGCGCGTATCAGCAGGCCCAGCTTGGTGCGGTTGAGCAGGAGCAGCAGGCCGGCAAACACGGCCAGACCCACGGCGGCGGCCAGCAGGCGCAGCTTCTCCACCGCCACATCGCCCGGCAGCAGCAGGGCGCCGCGCAGACCTTCCGGCGGCGGCAGTGGCGTGAGCTGGGCGCCCCAGATCACCTTGATCAGCTCCTCGCCGATGATCATGCCGCCCATGGTGATCAGGATCTGCTTGAGGTGCATGCCATAGACCGGCCGCACCAGCACCCGCTCAAAGGCCAGACCCACGCCACCGGCCACCGCCATGCCCACCACGGCCGCCAGGCCCACGGCCAGCAGATTCAGGGCCAGGGAGGGGCTGGCCACCCAGCCACCCATGGCGCCCAGCACCGTGGTGGCCATGAAGGCGCCCAGGGCGATGAAGACGCCGTGGCCAAAGTTCAAGACATCCATCAGGCCGAAGACCAGGGTCAGGCCCGAGGCGATGATGAAGATGATCAGGCCCATGGCCAGGCCGGCCAGGGTCAGGGTGGCCCAGCTGCCGGGGCTGCCGATCAGGGGCAGGGCCAGCCCGGCCAGGCCCGCCAGCAGGGCCAGGGGAATCCAATCGAAGCGCGCCTTGGGCACGGCCGCGGCCTGCTCGGGGTTCGCCGGGCTGGCCGGATTGGCGGAAGGGGCAGTGCTCATGCTGGTGCTCATGCCGGTTCTCTTTGCTTGCTCATTGATGCGCGGCCAGGGACAGGCCCAAGAGGCGCTGCTGCAGTTCCGCGTCGTCCGCCAGCTCGGCCATGGCGCCGCTGTGCACGATGCGGCCGTCGTCCATCACGGCCACCCGGTCGCCCAGGGCCTGGGCCACCATGAAGTTCTGCTCCACCAGGAGCACGGTGGTGCCGCCGCTGCGCTTGAGTTCGCGCAAGGCCTCCACCAGATTGAGCACGATGGCCGGGGCCAGGCCCTTGCTGGGCTCATCGATCAGCAAGAGGCGGCGCGGCTCCACCATGGCGCGCGCAATGGCCAGCATCTGCTTCTGGCCGCCGCTGAGCTTGCCGGCGGGGTAGAGCCAGAACTTCTTGAGCGCGGGAAAGAGCTGGAACAGCCAGTCCAGGCGCTGGGTGTCCATCTGCTCGATCGAGCGCGCACGGCGCGCGGCCAGCAAGAGGTTCTCGCGCACCGTGAGGTCGCCGAAGATGCCCATGTTCTCGGGCACATAGGCGATATCGCAGCGCTGGGTGATCTCGGGCGTGGCCAGGCGGGTGATGGGCTGGTCCTCGAAGCGGATCTCGCCCCGGCTGGCCCGCCACAGGCCCATGATGGTGCGCAGGGTGCTGGTCTTGCCCGCGCCGTTGCGCCCCAGCAGCATGGTCAGCTGGCCGGCGCTCACTTCCAGGTTCACGCCGTGAAGGATGTGATACGCACCCACATGGGTGTGCACGTCCTGCAGGGACAGCAGGCTCTTGGATGTTTCGCTCATGCGGCCTCCGGCATGGCGGTGCCCAGATAGGCCTGCTGCACCACGGGCGAGGCAATCACGGTGGCGGGCTCGCCATCGGCCACCAGCTGGCCCATATGCAGCACGATGATGCGATCGGCCAGCTCGCGCACCACGTCCATCTTGTGCTCCACCAGCAGAATGGTGTGGCGGCCCTCGGCCTTGAGCTCGCGGATCAGGTCCAGCACCACGGGCACCTCGTCCACGCTCATGCCGGCGGTGGGTTCGTCAAACATATAGACCTTGGGCTGCAGGGCAATCAGCATGGCCACCTCCAGCTTGCGCTGATCGCCATGCGGCAGGCTGGCGGCAGGCACGTCCATGCGCGCCGTGAGCCGCACCCGCTCCACCAGAGCGCGGGCCTCGTCCAGCAGCTCGCGGTGATGCAGCCAGACCGAGAGAAAGTCCAGGCCCTGGCCGCGCCGCGCCTGCACCGCCAGGCGCACGTTCTCCAGCACCGAGAGATTGGGGAAAAGCTGGGTGAGCTGGAAGGCCCGCCCCAGACCGCGCCGCGTGCGCTGCGGCGCCGACAGCGGGGTCAGGTCATGCCCGTCCAGCGCCACGGTGCCCGCACTGGCCCGCAGCTGCCCCGAGATCAGGTTGAAGTAGGTGGTCTTGCCCGCGCCATTGGGGCCGACGATGGCCGTCAGCGTGCCCGGATTGAAGGCGCAGGAGACGCGGTCGACGGCCACATGGCCGCCGAAGCGGATGGTGAGATCACGGGTTTCGAGCATGAGAAACAACTCAGCGAAGTGGCACGGCCCGAGGCGTCGCGAGCGGGCACAGGACTAGGCGGACGGAGCGCAGGAACCGGAACGACCTTGCTGGTCGTGAGGATTCCGAGCACCGCCCAACGACGGCCTGTGCCCGCGCAGTAGCCGAGCGAAGTTCAGCGCTTGTTGCGCACTGGCACTTGCATTTCCTCGGGCTTGATCTCGCGCACCAGCTCGGGCACACCCCAGGGGAACGCCGGATCCACCTTGATCTTGAAGTGATACATGGACTGCATGGCCTGATGATCCTCGGGGCGGAAAGTCATCCGGCCCTTGGGCGTCTCGAAGCTCATGCCCTCCATGGTCTTGATCAGCTTGTTGGTGCTGGTCTCGCCACCCGTCTTCTTGAGCGCCTCCACCACGGCGATGGCGGCCGTCATGCCGCCCGCGGTGAAGAAGTCCGGCGGGCTCTTGAACTGCTTGTAGTGGTTGGCCACAAGCCATTCATTGGCCGGGTTCTTGGGAATGCCGAAGTAGTAGTACGTGGCCCCCTCCATGCCGGGGAAGGCCTTGTAGTTGGCCATGGCCGGCAGGATGTTGCCGCCGGTGGCGATCTCGATGCCGTAGCGCTTGAGGTCCAGATCGGCAATCTTGAAGGGATTGCCCGCGCCGGCCCAGATGATGAAGATCACCTTGCGGCCCGGCTGGTCCTTGAGCTTGTCGATCAGGCGCTGGGCGCCGGCGGTGAAGTCGGTGGTGGTGGTGGGCAGGTATTCCTCGTGAACGATCTTGGCCTTCTTGACCGCGTCCTTGAAGGCCTTCACGCCGTCGCGGCCAAAGGCATAGTCCTGCGCCAGGGTGGCGATGGTGACGCCCGGCTTGTCCAGGGCCACCGCATTGGCAATCGCGTCCTGCGAGGAATTGCGGCCGGTGCGGAAGATGTACTTGTTCCACTTGTCGCCGGTGATGGAGTCGGCCACCGCCGGCTCCACCAGCAGGATCTTCTTGTACTCCTCGGCCACCGGCAGCAGGGCCAGGGCCACGCCCGAGGAGGTGGGGCCCACGGCCAGATCGACCTTGTCGTCCCCATAGGCAGCGGCCAGCAGGCTCTTGCCCACATCGGGCTTGCCCTGGTCGTCCTTCTCGATCACCACGATCTTCTTGCCAGCCACCGTCATGGTCCCGCCGGTGGCGTAGTCCAGGCCCATCATGAAGCCGGTCTGGGTCTGCTTGCCATAGGCTTCCAGCGGACCGGTCTTGCTGTAGACATGGGCGATGCGGATGTCCTTGCCCTGGGCCAGGGCCAGGCCCGGCAGGCCAATGGCACCCAGGGTGGCGGCTGCTGCTGCGGCGGCTGCGGCCGTGGTGGCCAGCAAGGTGCGGCGGCTCGTCTTCGTCCTCATGATGGCTGTCTCCTGTTGGCGGGCGCCTCGAAGCGGGCGCGCTCTGCAGCAGCAGTAGATTGCAAGGGCCATGCCCAAAGCCGCCTTGCTGGTGAATACCCTGGGTTTCGCCCTGCGGCAGCCGCCAGACAGCGGGCCCAGGCCCCGCGGGGCCGCGCCCTGCCGCCAGCCGCCCTGCCCGCAAAACGGACATTGCCTGAATTTCAGACAGCCAAGCCGGACGGAGTGTCCAAATCCTGAACATCCAGAGGCAGGGCTTGGGCCGCGCCTCCCTCAGGCCTCAAGCAGCTCCGGCCAGCGCGTCAGGCGCTCGTAAAG
>NZ_JBKCLH010000075.1:0-24208 GCF_046300915.1 Roseateles sp.
ACATAGCCATTCGCTGCAGCGAGCGCGGCTGGTCGCTTTCGTCACTGCAAGTCAGAGGACCTATAGCGGCGAGTCTCGCTGCGACATCTTGAAGGTCGTTCGCAAGGCAGCTGGTCTACAGTTCCGCAATGCCTCTCGACGCAGCATCCTTCATCGCCGCCGCGAACAGCTTATCTAGGCGGCAGATTCAGCAGGCCGGACAACGATACACACCTGGCATCGAACCAGATGCGCCAAACCTCAAGATTGCAGCGTTGTCGACCGCCCTGGACAACGTAGCTTGCGGTGCGGCTGCCCGCGCCCGATTCGACGCAGTCCTAGAGAAGTTCTCTGAGGGATGGAAGCGCGCCAAGAGCAGTAGTCAGCGAGCCGCGGAAATCGAGTCGCTTACGGCAGCCATGGCCGCGTTCATCCCATCGCTGATGAGCAGGTTGCATTCGCAGGACACCGCCGCGGTAGAGGCCTGGTCGTCGCATCTGTCCGGTATTGAATCGTTGCTGCTCAAGGACGGTGCACGCTGGCGGGCAGAGGAAGCAAAGTTAGGCCCCGATGATGGGAGCTACTCTTCGACGCGCAACACCATCCGCGGACACATTCAGTCGATTGACACTTGCTTGAGCGTGGTTCGCAACGAGCTCAATTACGCTGGCAGCTCTTCCTTCCAGCTGTTGTACCGCCCGAGCCTACTACTCGCCGGCGAATGGGGCACTGGCAAGACGCACTTGCTTTGCGATGTCACGACTGACCGCCTTGGACGCGCGGCGCCCACCATTCTGGTGCTCGCCAAGAACTTCCAGGGGGACGTGCTAGCAGACATTAGCGCTCAAATGGCTGCCGGCATCTCGTTGGAAGATCAGTTCGCATTGCTGAATGAAGCGGCGGGGAACGCTGCTGAACGTGCGCTTGTGATCGTCGATGGCGTCAACGAAGGGCGTCGCAAGGAGTGGCGTCAAGCTGTTACCGCACTGCTATCCCTCGCAGCCGCACACACGAATATTGGGCTAGTCGTGTCGTGCCGAACGCCGTTTGAGCCGATTGCGATCGCCAAAGCAGACCTTCCCAAGTTCCAACGGCTGCAGCACTACGGCTTCGACGACCAAGAGTTTGATGCTCAGGCTGCCTTCTTCCAGCACTACCAATTGCCGCTTCCAGAGGTCCCACTGTTGGACCGCGAGTTTTCTCGCCCGCTCACGCTAAAGCTCATCTGTCAGTCGCTTCAAGAACTGACAGATTCAAAGAAGGAAAAGGGATTTGCCGGCATCGCATCGGGACAGCGTGGCATGACATTCGTACTGGAAGCGTTTGTCAAACGGATCGGTGCGGCAATCGAGAGCGAGTTCGGCTTGAAGAGCAAAGGTTGCTGGCTCTTGCTGAAAGGCGACGATCAGTTCGCCGATCAACATGTCGCTGGCTTTGCGCCTTGCATGGCAGCGAAACTGCGAGGCTATCTGCTTCCCTCCGAGGCAGACAGGGTCGTAGCAGCGAGCTACCCGGCGATGCGCCCCTCTAAGCGCCGGCAGCTCCTTGAGGCCATGCGCACGAACGGCCTGATCGAAGAAGACGCCATTTGGTACTCAACCAAGACCGGCGAGCACAAGACGCGAGTGGTCTTCAGGCTCCCCTACCAGCGCTTCAGCGACCACCTTGTCGCGAGACATTTGCTGAGCGCCTACCTCAATACGACATCCGCCGAGACCATCAAGCAGAGTTTCACCGGCGAGTCGCCTCTCGCTCGGATATTCCGCCTGTCCAAGAGGTACTACGGCCAGTACGAAGAGCCGGGCTGGGCCCAGGCTCTCATCACGGAGTTCGCTGAAAGGGCTGGCAAGCTGCCGCCCAAGGAGCGGGAGTTGTTTTTCGCGCTGCCAAAGTCGGCGCAGGATTGGGCCGCCTATTTCGAACCGTTCATCGAGGGGCTCTTCTGGCGCAATCCCAAAGCGTTCACGGAAGGAACAGTCGCCGCCCTAAACAAGTACCTGGCTGCCAGCGGGGAATCGTGGGACCGGGTCATAGATGCGTTGGCAGCCGTCTCAACAAAGCCTAACCACCCATTCCACGCCAATCGCCTCTACCGGTACCTCGCACAGTATCCGATGGCCAACCGCGATCTGCGATGGTCTGAGTACCTGCGAAGGCGGTATGCATCACCGACCATACAGCGACTGCTGACTTGGGCAGAGAAGCTCGACGTCGCAAACATGAGCCGCGCTTCAGCCGCCGAACTCGTCGCGCTTCTCTCCTTGGTCCTCACGACCGTTGTCCGCCGGGACCGCGACTTGGTCACCAAAGCACTGGTCCTCATTGGCGAGCGCTTCCCGGACGTACTGTTCGCGCACACACTGGTAGCCTTGGAATTCAACGATCCCTACGTTCCAGAACGCATGCTGGCAGCGGCGTATGGCACGACTTTGTCATTGGTCGATTCGGACAAGGTGCCGGACTTCAAGGATCATCTCGGCGGCCTCGCCTTGATGCTGTACCGTCAGATGTTCGCGCCCCGCGCAAGGCACGGCACGCACCACACCCTCATGCGGGACCATGCGCTGGGCATCATCGAAGTCGCCCAGCGCGCTGGCTGCGTAAAGCTGCCGAAGACATCAGCGCATCATCTCGGCCGACCATTTCCGAGCATCCGGTCATCCTTTGCAGGCAACGGCAAGCCCGATGCTGCAGTTACGGAGGCAATCGGGCACGCCATACAGATGGACTTCGGCAACTACACCATCGGCAGGCTGATTCCCAAGCGGGCGAACTACGATCACAAACACCCGGAGTACGTTCGCGTGCGCTCAATGATTGAGCGGCGCATGTTCGACCTTGGCTATAGGGAAGAGCTGTTCAAGGATGTCGAGCACGACCTCGGCTGGAACTCTTGGAACTCAAGAGACGAGCACAAGGTCGACCGGTACGGAAAGAAGTATTCCTGGATCGCCTACTTCGAGATGTGGGGCGAGCGGGATGCGCAGGGGAAGCTCCCCGACTGGAAACAGAACCAACGGACGTCAGACTGCGGTGTCGACCCGACATTCCCAAAGCGTCCGCCCGACTGGTCGCCGCCGATGCCTGATTTGTTTGGCGAGCCAAGAGCATCCACCGAGGAATGGGTGGCCAGCGGCTATACGCCAGACTGGCGATCACTGCTTGTAGTTCCTGAGATCAATGGCCACCAGGGCGATTGGGTGCTCCTCGACGGCTACGTCAATGGCGAAGACCAAGCCACCGACCGGCAGTTGTGGGTTTTTTTGCGCGGAGCGTTTGTACGTCGGAAAGATGTTGAGGCCCTACGACGCAAGTACGGCGGCACAGCCTTTCAGGGCAGTGATCGGATTCCGGAACCAGCGTCAGAGCATTATGTTTATGGCGCAGAGCCAGGTCATCGAAGCAGGTATGGACACTTCCTGTATCAAGCCAATGGTAGGTACCGCCGGCAGACACAGCGTGCATTCGACGAGTACGTGGAAGACCCGGGGCCACCGCAGCGGCGCTCGCTGACTATAAGGATTGCCTCGATGGCCAACACTGGCGTAGAGCTGAACGAGGAGATTCCGCGCGAATTCGACATCCCGCTTAGACGCCTTGTGCCCGGTGTCCGGATTGAGTTGCCTTCAATGAAATTCGCCTGGGAGTCCTATCACTCCGTGCACAACACCTTCTCCGGTTTCAGCCTGCCAGCGCCAAGCCTCATCCAGCGCCTTGGTCTCTCTTGCCGCAACCGCGAGATTGACTTCGTCGATACGGCCGGGCAACCCGGCACGCTTTACCGTGAGGCCGGCGATGGCTGGAAGGGCGACCGGCACTCGCTGCTCTACGTCCGGGCAGACTTGCTGCGGCAATACCTCGCCGAGACACGCCAAGTGCTTGTTTGGTGCAACTGGGGGGAGCGTGATTGGTTGGACAAGATGGACGGAGACGATGTGCGTGCTAATCCGGCTAGGCAACGTGTCTACGAGGATCAATCACATGTCCACAGATCGTTCATGCAGTGGTCGGCCAGAGACTCGAGGATCGTGTAGTCATAGTCCTTGTGTGCGTCCTACAGCTTGCTGGCGCTGAGCGGACTCACGCCGCAGACAGAGGACAGCTCGGCGCCGGTCTGCATCACCGTCTCAAAGCTATCACTTCAGCAGGTGCGGGTCCATTTGCAACCCACAATCAACATTCATCATCTCGCTGCGCCCATGCTGCTCAACCACTCCCAAAACACGCGCAAATCTCGCCGCAACTGAGCCCTAAGAAATCCAACTATTGCTATGAATTTCGAAAATCCCAGTAAAACCGGGGCAATTTCTTTGCTCAAGTACGAGGCGGCACTTGAGGCTGCTGGACGGCAAGAAAGGGACCTCCTAGCGCAACTGCAAACGGCCTCACCATATGAAATTGGGGAAATCAAGGAATGCCTAAAAAACGTACAGAAAGACATGAAATTCCTGGAAAGGTGTATTGAGCACCGCCTCATTCATAGAAGTTTGACCTCCTCCATCGACAAAGCAGCAATCTCTGGCGATCAATTTCTCGAGGAACTCAGACGAATCCGGGAAGAAGTGCAATCGGATCAGACGCGGACACGTAATTGATTTACAAGGCCACATTGCCTGCGACAAGTAGCATGAAAACAAGGAAGCCAGCTTCCCTCCCAGGCAGCTGGCTTCCTTTTCATCAAGAGGCGCTGAGCTTTCCTCGCCCAGCCCTCCTCACCGGCAGCCCTCACGAGCCGCCGCAGCAACACATCAGATCAGTTCCACGCCCACCGCCGTGGCCTCGCCACCGCCGATGCACAGCGCCGCCACGCCGCGCTTGCCGCCGCGCTTCTTGAGCGCGCCCAGCAGCGTCACCAGGATGCGGGCGCCGGAGGCGCCGATGGGGTGGCCCAGGGCCACCGCGCCGCCGTTGACGTTGACGATCTCGTGGGGCAGCTTGAACTCCGCCATGGCGGCCATGGTGACGGCAGCAAAGGCTTCGGTCACCTCCCAGAGGTCCACGCTCTTGGCGTCCCAGCCGTTCTTGGCCAGCAGCTTCTGGATGGCGCCTACCGGGGCGGTGGTGAACCACTCGGGCGCATTGGCGTGCACCGCGGTGCCCACGATGCGGGCCACGGGCGTGAGGCCCAGCTTGGCGGCATGGCTTTCGCGCATCAGCACCAGGGCGGCGGCGCCGTCGCTGATGGAGCTGGAGGTGGCGGCGGTGATGGTGCCGTCCTTCTTGAAGGCGGGCTTCAGGCCGGGGATCTTGTCGAGCTTGGCTTTGAAGGGCTGCTCGTCGCGGCTGATGACGACATCACCGCCCTTGCCGGCCAGGGTGACGGGGGCGATTTCCCAGTCGAAGCTGCCGTCTTCATTGGCCTTCTTGCTGCGCTCGGTGGAGGCGATGGCAAAGGCGTCCTGGGCTTCGCGGGTAAAGCTGTACTTGCTGACGCACTGCTCGGCAAACACGCCCATGGCCTTGCCGCGCTCGTAGGCGTCTTCCAGGCCGTCCAGGGCCATGTGGTCGTACATCTGGGTGGCGCCGTACTTCACGCCCTTGCGCGCGAACATCAGGTGGGGCGCATTGGTCATGCTCTCCATGCCGCCGGCGATCAGGATGTCGGCGCTTTCGGCCTTCAGCGTGTCGTGGGCGAACATGACGGCGCGCATGCCGGCGCCGCACATCTTGGACAGCGTGACCGCGCCCACCGACAGGGGCAGACCGGCCTTGAGCACGGCCTGGCGGGCGGGGGCCTGGCCCTGGCCGGCCATCAGGCAGTTGCCCATGAAGGCTTCCTGAATGGCGTCGCCGGGCACGCCGGCGCGCTCCACGGCGGCCTTGATGGCCACGGCGCCCAGCTCCCAGGCGGAGAGACCGGCGAAGTCGCCGAGCAGGCCGCCGATGGGGGTGCGGGCGGCAGAGACGATGACGATGGGATCAGCAGACATGAAAGACTCCTTCTTGATCACGGCTTGGGGGGGGTTGAATTCAGGCGGTGGACAAAGCGCTTGTGCGCCTCGTAGGGAAACACGTCGTGCACATAGCCCGCGCGGATGCGGGCCTGCTGGGCCTGCCAGAAGGCGGGGTCCAGCAGCTCGGCATGGTGCTGCATGAAGACCTCGCGCACGCCGGGATGGCCCAGCAGAAAGGGCGCAAAGGTCTCGGGGAAGACATCGCGCGGCCCGACCTGCCACCAGACCTCGCCGGAGAGCTCTTCCTCTTCGGTGCGCGGGGCGGGCACGGCGCGGAACTGGCAGTCGCTGAGGTACTCGATCTCGTCGTAGTCGTAGAACACGACCTTGCCGTGGCGGGTGATGCCGAAGTTCTTCCACAGCATGTCGCCGGGAAAGATGTTGGCGGCCACCAGGTCCTTGATGGCCTGGCCGTACTCGATCACCGCGTGGCGCAGCTGGGCCGGGCTGGCCTCTTGCAGATAGAGATTGAGCGGCACCATGCGGCGCTCGATGTAGAGGTGGCGAATAACGATCAGGTCATCGCCGCGCTCCTCGATCAGGCTGCCGCAGAAGTGCTTGAGCTCCTTGATCAGGGCCTCGTCAAAACGCCAGCGCGGGAAGGCCACATTGCTGTACTCCAGCGTGTCCGCCATGCGGCCCACGCGGTCGTGGTGCTTGACCAGCTGGTACTTGCCCTGCACCAGCTCGCGCGTGGTGTGCTCCTTCTGCGCGGGGAAGAAGTCCTTGATGAGCTTGAAGACAAAGGGGTAGCTGGGCAGGTCAAAGACCAGCATCACCAGGCCCTTGATGCCAGGCGCGATGCGGAACTTGTCGGAGGAGTGCCGCAGGTGCTGCAAGAAGTCGCGATAGAAAAGATTCTTGCCATGCTTGTGCAGGCCCAGGGCGGAATAGATCTCGGCCCGGGGCTTGCGCGGCATCAGGGTGCGCAGGAACTGCACGTAAGCGCTGGGCACATCCATGTCCACCATGAAGTAGGCGTGCGCAAAGCTGAAGAGCAGGAGCAGATCGTCCTCGCCGAAGAGGGCGGTGTCGATGTGCAGGCGGCCCGGCGCCGGCTCGTCATGCAGGATCGGCAGGGCGAACGGCGTCTCGTGAAAGCCGTTGATGATCTTGCCCACCACATAGGCGCCCTTGTTGCGGTAGAACAGGCTGGACAGGACCTGGATCTGGAAATTGGTGCGCCAGCGAAAGTCGCCCAGCTGGCGCTGCACGGCCTCCAGCACCAGGTCCACATCGCGGCCCAGATCGCTGAACTCGCGCTCCAGCTGGAAGTTCCAGATGATGCGCATCAGGGTCTCGCGCAGTGTCTCGGGGCTGGGGTAGTAGGCGCGGTAGGTGGGCTGGGCGGCGGGCTCCAGGTTCTCGATGTACTCGGTGGAGATGGCCGGCCGCACGAAGATGAAGTCGTTGCGGAAGTAGCCGTGGTGCAGGATGCGGGTGCTGACCGAGTTGAAAAAGGTCTCGGCCAGCTCGGGCTGCAGATGGTTGGTGAGCAGGCCGATGTAGTGCAGCTTGACCTGCTGCCACACGTCCATGGGCAGCTCGCCCGCCTGGTAGCGCTGCTCTAGCAGCTGCACCGCCTCGTCCACACGCTGCTCGTAGAACTCGATGCGCTCGCGCTGCGCGCGCTGCTGGCCGGGCCAGTCGGCCGCCTCGAAGCGCTGCTTGGCGGCGGCCGTGGTGGCGCGGAAGAGCCGGTAATGACGGTTGAAGCCCCCCAGCAGCGCCTGGGCGATCTCGAAGGCGCGCGGGTCGGTGAGCTTCTGCGGGAACATGGGGTGGGTCGCCAGCGGGCTGCCGGCGCCTAATGCGCGTAGCGCTGCTTGACGCGCGCCAGGGCGCGCCGGTAGGCCGGGTCCACCGACTCGGCGCGGTCGGCGGTGATCTGCAGGTCTTCCAGCAGGCCGTTGTGCAGGCCGTAGACCCAGCCATGCACCACCACCTCCTGGCCGCGGGTCCAGGCATCGCGCACCACGGTGGTGTGGCAGGCGTTGCGGGCCTGCTCCAGCACATTGAGCTCGCACAGCGCATTCACGCGCTGCTCGGCCGGCAGGCCGTCCAGCCAGTCCTGGTGCAGATGCCGCACGTCCTGCACATGGCGCAGCCAGTTGTCCACCAGGCCCACGCGGCTGTCCATCAGCGCGGCCTTCACGCCGCCGCAGTTGCTGTGGCCCACGACGATGATGTGCCGCACCTTGAGCTGGTCCACGGCGAACTGCATGACCGAGAGGCAGTTCAGGTCCGAGTGCACCACCACATTGGCCACATTGCGATGCACGAAGAGCTCGCCCGGCAGCAGGTTCACCAGCTCATTGGCCGGCACGCGGCTGTCGGCACAGCCGATCCAGAGGTACTGGGGCGTCTGCTGCTTGAGCAGACGCGAGAAAAAGCCGGGCTCGCGCGTCTCGGTCTCGGCGGCCCATTGCCGGTTGCTGTCCAGCAACTCTTGGAGTTCGGTGCTCATGCGGTCATTGTCGCAGTGCACAAAAGGGGGCCACCTCCGTTGGGCCGATTACAGAGTCTCCGCAAAAAGCTCGCGGCCGATCAGCATGCGGCGGATCTCGGAGGTGCCGGCGCCAATCTCGTAGAGCTTGGCATCGCGCCACAGGCGGCCCAGCGGGTACTCGTTGATATAGCCATTGCCGCCAAAGATCTGGATGCCCTCGCCGGCCATCCAGGTGGCCTTCTCGGCCGTCCAGAGAATGACCGAGGCGCAGTCCTTGCGCACCTGACGCACATGCTCGGTGCCCAGCATGTCCAGGTTCTTGGCCACGGTGTAGGCAAAGCTGCGGGCGGCCTGCAGCACGGTGTACATATCCGCCACCTTGCCCTGGATCAGCTGGAACTCGCCGATGCTCTGGCCGAACTGCTTGCGGTCGTGGATGTAGGGAATGATGTTGTCCATCACGCTCTGCATGATGCCCAGCGGGCCGCCGGTGAGCACGGCGCGCTCATAGTCCAGGCCCGACATCAGCACCTTGGCGCCCATGTTCAGGCCGCCCAGCACGTTCTCGGCCGGCACCTCCACGTTCTGGAACACCAGCTCGCCGGTGTGGCTGCCGCGCATGCCCAGCTTGTCCAGCTTCTGCGCGATGCTGAAGCCGGGCATGCCCTTCTCGATCAGGAAGGCGGTCACGCCGCGCGCGCCCAGCTCGGGCTCGGTCTTGGCATAGACCACCAGGGTGTCGGCGTCGGGGCCGTTGGTGATCCACATCTTGCTGCCGTTGAGCAGGTAGTAGCCGCCCTTGTCCTCGGCGCGCAGCTTCATGCTGATCACGTCCGAGCCCGCGCCCGGCTCGCTCATGGCCAGGGCGCCCACATGCTCGCCGCTGATCAGCTTGGGCAGGTACTTGGCGCGCTGGGCCTCGTTGCCATTGCGCTTGATCTGGTTCACGCACAGATTGCTGTGCGCGCCGTAGCTCAGGCCCACCGAGGCGCTGGCGCGGCTGATCTCCTCCATGGCCACCATATGGGCGAGGTAGCCCATATTGGCGCCGCCGTACTCCTCACCCACGGTGATGCCCAGCACGCCCAGCTCGCCCATCTTGCGCCACAGGTCCATGGGGAACTGGTCCTTGTGGTCGATCTCGGCCGCACGCGGGGCGATCTCGGCTTGCGCGAACTCGCGCACCGCATCGCGCAGGGCGTCGATGTCTTCACCGAGTTGGAAGTTCAGGCCGGGCAGGTTCATGCATGTCTCCTGGTGCTGAGGATCGATCCGGAACAGCGCTGCCGCATGCTAGGCATGGCGCGATGCCCTGTCGACTTATGAGGTTTGACTTACGTTTACGTAAACGTCAATTCTAACCAGAGCTTCCCGGCCATGAGCGGGCCGCGGCCGCGCTCGCTGCCGTTTTTCCGAAGCTCGGCTGCGCCCCAGCCTTCTGGGAGCGCTCAGGCACCCACCCTAGGCT
This sequence comes from Roseateles sp., assembly GCF_046300915.1. Lineage (GTDB taxonomy): Bacteria > Pseudomonadota > Gammaproteobacteria > Burkholderiales > Burkholderiaceae_C > Kinneretia. The sequence continues at coordinate 9,851 of NZ_JBKCLH010000075.1, forward strand.
TGCGGCTCCACACAAACCTCAAGAGTCGACCATGCTCACACCGCTGCTCGAAAGCCTGCAAACCCCCTTCCTGGGCCATGCCATGTGGCTGTGGCTGATGTTTCTGGGCATCGTCACCACCTTGCTGGCCCTGGACCTGGGCGTGCTGCACCGCAAGGAGCGGGAGATCGGCATCCGCGAGAGCCTGTGGCTGTCGGCCGGCTACATCAGCGTGGCCCTGATCTTCGGCGCCTGGGTCTGGTGGCATCTGGGCGCGCAGAGCGGCATGGAGTACCTGACGGGCTTCGTGATCGAGAAATCGCTCTCGATGGACAACGTCTTCGTGATCGCGCTGATCTTTGGCTATTTCGCCGTGCCGCGCGAGTTGCAGCACCGGGTGCTGTTCTGGGGCATTCTGGGCGTGATCGTGATGCGCGCCATCATGATCGGCCTGGGCGCCGCCCTGGTCAGCGAGTTCAGCTGGGTGCTCTACCTCTTCGGCGCCTTCCTGGTGTTGACGGGCGTGAAGATGCTGCTGGCCAAGGAAGAGGCCACCGATCTGGAGAACAACGGCATCCTCAAGCTGCTGCGCCGCCTGATGCGCGTGACGCCCCAGCTGCATGGCCGGGCCTTCTTCGTGAAGGCGCCCCACCCCGAGCATGGCCGCCCCGTGGTCTGGGCCACCCCGCTCTTCCTGGCCCTGTGCCTGGTGGAGTTTGCCGACCTGGTCTTCGCCGTGGACTCGGTGCCGGCGATCTTCGCGATCACCACCGACCCCTTCATCGTCTACACGAGCAACATCTTCGCCATCCTGGGTCTGCGCGCCCTGTACTTCGCACTGGCGGCCATGATCCACCGCTTCCGCTACCTGAAGTACGCCCTGGCCCTGGTGCTGGTCTTCATCGGCTCCAAGATCTTCCTGGTGAACATCATCGGCAAGATCCCGCCCTCGATCAGCCTCTCGGTGACCGGTCTGCTGATCGCGGGTGGCGTGATCATCTCGCTGTGGAAGACGCGTGAAGACCCCAAGCAGGCCGGCCCGGCGGGCGTGATCAGCGGCCGACCTGGCGACGCATCAGCTCAATGAAGCGACGCGCCCCCAGGCCCAGGGGGCGGTCGTGACGCCAGACCACATCCACCCACAGCCGCAGCTCATTGCTCATGTTCTCCAGCTCCACCAGCAGCAGCTGGCCGCTGGCCAGCAGGGGCGCCACCAGGCGCTGCGGCAGAAAGGCCCAGCCCAGCCCGGCCTGCACCAGGCTGAGGCTGGCCAGATGGCTGTCGGTGCGCCAGACCTGGCGCGAGATCAGCAGCCGCGGGTCCTCGGCCGCCGCCTCGCCCCGCGCCACCACGACCTGACGCAGCTCGGCCCACTGCTCCTGACGCAAAGACTGGCCGGCCAGGGGGTGACGCGGCGCGATCACCGCGCGCAGCAGCTCGCTGCCCAGCTCCTCGAAGCTCTCGCGCTCGTCAAAGCCCACCCGCTCGAAGACCAGGGCCAGGTCCACGCTGCCGGCATGCAGCAGGCGCAGCACCTCGGCCTGAGGCGCGCTGCGCAGCTCCACCTCCAGGCCCGGAAACTCCTGGGCCAGGGCGGCCAGGGCCTCGGCCCAGGGCACGGCCAGCAGCTCGGGCGCAATGGCCAGGGTCAGGTGCCGCTCCAGCCCCTGGTGCAGGGCCAGGGCATGGGCCTGCAGCCGGCCTAGCTGGCCCAGCAGCTGGCGGGCCTGGGGCTCCAGGGCCCGCGCCACCTCGGTGGGCCGCAGCTCGCGGGTGCTGCGCTCGAAGAGCTGCAGGTCCAGCTCCGCCTCCATCTGGGCCACGGCCATGCTCACGGCCGAGGGCACACGCCCCAGGGCGCGCGCCGCGGCCGAGAAGGAGCCCTGGTCCAACACGGCCAGAAAGAGCTGGAGCTGATCGCTGTTCAAAGCCATGGGTGCAATTTGTCAGAAAAACTGACAACTGTCGACTTTGGCTATCAGAGAACTCTGCCTACGATGCCGGGCATACGCAGTTCAAGACGGTCTCGTACCGCCCCACGCCCCATGCAAGGTCTGAAGCGCAAGCTGGTTTATGTCTCTCTGTACGAGCTCTTCGCGGTGGCGCTCACCAGCGCCGGCCTGACCCTGCTGGCCGGCAGCTCGCCGGGCCATGCGGGCATCGCAGCCGTGGCCTCCTCGGCCATTGCCCTGGTCTGGAACCTGGTCTACACCCATCTCTTCGAGGCCTGGGAGGCCCGGCAAGCCACGCGCGGCCGCAACCTGCGCCGCCGTGTGGCCCATGCCGTGGGCTTCGAGGGCGGCCTGGTCGTGATGCTGGTGCCGCTCTTCGCCTGGTGGCTGGACATCAGCCTGTGGCAGGCCCTGCTGCTGGACGTCGGCCTGATCGTGTTTTTCCTGGTCTACACCTTTGTGTTCAACCTGGCTTTCGACCGTCTCTTCGGCCTGCCGGCCTCGGCGGCCTGATTACAGAAAGCGCTCCAGGATGCGCTTGGAGGCACGGTCCAGCGCAAAACGGTCCGGCACGATGAACTGCAGGCCATGACTGCTGGTGATCAGCAGCCGGCCCTCGCCCAGGCGGCGGATGTCCTCTTCGCTCTTGAGGATGAAGCGGGCGGCGCCGCGCTCGGTGTCCACGGTCCACTGGCTGGGCGTGGAGAAGGTGGTGACTTCCAGGATGGCGCGCACCTCGGGCATGAACTCGCGCACCGCGAACTCGCTCTCCAGCAGCTCACGGTCGGCGGGCGGCAGCTCCGAGAGCCGGGCGATCCAGACCAGCTCATGGCCATCGACCCCGACCAGGGAGATGCCCTCGTCCGGGGCGCTGATGGGGTGGGCGCGCACGGGCGTCACGCCCTCGTGCTCGCGGCCCTCCGCATCGACCAGGATCAGGCGACCAAAGGCATTACGCAGCAGGCTGCGGTAAGGGCTGGCAGTAGACAACACAGCAGACATCAGGCGACCTCCGCCGTATGGGCATTCAGATTGGGCGGCAGCAGGGGCATTTCCTCCTCGGCATCGACGCGGCGGGCCTGGGCCTCGTAGAGCCGCCAGTAGGCGCCCTGCTTGGCCATCAGCTCCTCGTGCGGACCCACCTCGACGATCTGGCCGCGGTCCATCACTACCAGGCGGTCGGCCTTGCGCAGGGTGGACAGGCGGTGGGCGATGGCGATGGTGGTGCGGCCCTTCACGAGGTTGTCCAGGGCCTTCTGGATTTCCTTCTCGGTCTCGGTGTCCACGGCCGAGGTGGCCTCGTCCAGGATCAGCAGGCGCGGATCAATCAGCAGGGCGCGGGCGATGGAGATGCGCTGACGCTCACCGCCCGAGAGGCCCTAGCCGCGCTCACCCACCAGGGAGTCGTAACCATGGGGCAGGCGCAGGATGAACTCGTGCGCATGGGCGGCGCGGGCCGCGGCCACGATCTCCTCGCGCGTGGCGTCCGGCTTGCCGTAGGCGATGTTCTCGGCAATGGTGCCGAAGAAGAGGAAGGGCTCCTGCAGCACCAGGCCGATGTGGCGGCGGAAGTCCGAGACGCCGATGCGGCGCAGATCGGTACCGTCGATGCGGATGGAACCTTCGGTCACGTCGGAGAAGCGGCAGATCAGGTTCACCAGGGTGCTCTTGCCCGAGCCGCTGTGGCCCACCAAGCCGATCATCTCGCCGGGCCGGATGTCCAGGCTGAGGCCGCGGATCACCGCGCGGTTGCCGTAGCGAAAACCAATGTCCTGCAGCTGCAGGCCGCCCTGCACCTTGTCCAGCTTCACCGGATTGGCGGGCTCGGGCACATTGCTCTGGTGGTCCAGGATGTCGAAGATGCGCTTGGCGCCGGCGGCGGCCTTTTGCGTCACCGAGACGATGCGGCTCATCGAGTCCAGGCGGCCGTAGAAGCGGCCGATGTAGGCGATGAAGGCGGTGAGCACGCCCACCGTGATATTGCCGCCGGCCACCAGCCAGATGCCGAAGGCCCAGACCACCAGCAGGCCGATCTCGGTGAGCAGGGCCACCGTGGGGGTGAACAGGCTCCAGGTCTTGTTGAGCTTGTCGTTGACCGCCAGATTGTGCTTGTTGGCCTCGCGGAATCGCGTGGCCTCGCGCTTTTCCTGGGCAAAGGCCTTGACCACGCGGATGCCCGGAATGGTGTCGGCCAGCACGCTGGTGACCTCGCCCCAGACCCGGTCGATCTTCTCGAAGCCGGTGCGCAGGCGATCCCGCACCATGTGGATCATCCAGGCGATGAAGGGCAGGGGCAGCAGGGTGGCCAGGGCCAGCCAGGGGTTGATGGAGAAGAGGATGATGGAGGTCATCACCAGCATCAGCACATCGGTGATGAAGTCCAGGGCATGCAGGGACAGGAAGACGCTGATGCGGTCGGTCTCCGAGCCGATGCGCGCCATCAGGTCGCCGGTGCGCTTGGAGCCGAAATACTCCAGCGAGAGGCTCAGCAGGTGCTCGAAGGTGGCGGTGCGCAAATCAGCGGCGATGCGCTCGGACACCAGGGCCAGGATATAGGTCTTGGCCCAGCCCAGCACCCAGGACAGCAGGGCTGCGCCCAGCAGGCCGCTTAGGTACAGGCCCACCAGCCAGGGGTCGATCTGCTGCCCGTTCTGGAAGGGGATCAGCACATTGTCCATCAGGGGCAGGGTCAGATAGGGCGGCACCAGGGTGGCGCCGGTGGCCCCCAGCATCAGCAAGAAGCCCAGCAAGAGCTGGCCCTGGTAGGGCTTGGCAAAGCGCCCCAGGCGCAGCAGCACCCAGGTGGAAGGCGGGGTGTGCAGCTCGCGGGCGCAGGTGGGGCATTCATCGTCGCCCTCCTCGCTGCGCGGGGGCAGGGGCGCCTTGCAGCTGGGGCAGAACTCCTGCTCCTCGGCGCCGGCCTGGGCGGGTTCGTCGCGCTTCTCGAACAACTCCTGGAAGCGCTGCACCTGCAGATTGATCTGCAGGGTGAAGCGCCACAGGGCCAGACGCTGCTGCTCGTCCTGCAGCTCCAGGCAGCCCAGGCCGGCATGGTCCGACATGCGCAGCTGCAGCCCGGGGTGCAAAGCCCATTCCTGCCAGCTGCCGCCCCCGGCCGGGTCATAGGCCAGCAGGCGCTGGCGGGTGAGCACCAAGAGGCCGCGGCCGAAACGCAGCTGCGAGTCCAGGTCAACCTCCAGGCTGCCCAGCACGTTCTCGTCTTTCGCCAGGCGTCCCAGGGCCGTCGCCAGTTGCGGATGCTGGTCTGGCGCTTGATCGGAATCGTGATGCTGCATTGTTGTTTGTTCTGTGATGAGGGCCTGGGCCGGCGGCCGAGTTCCTTGGGATCCCTGCCGGGCCGCGATTTTCGCCCATCCCGGCCCGACCGGTGAAACAGTCGCTTCGAGCCCCGTCTACAGACCTTGCGCCAGAACGCGCACAATGTCGGCTTATTGCCGAAAAACCTGCCCTCCCCTCCATGAGCAGACACGAAGACATCAAGCTGTTGCGCATCAACTACCTGCGCGGACCCAATATGTGGACCTACCGCCCGGTGCTGGAAACCTGGCTGGACCTCGGCAAGCTGGAGGATCACCCCTCCAACACCCTGCCCGGCTTCAACGCCCGGCTGACCGAGCGCCTGCCGGCCCTGATCGAGCACCACTGCGGCGTGGGCGAGCGCGGGGGCTTTCTGCAGCGCCTGGAAGGCGGCACCTGGATGGGCCATGTGCTGGAGCACATCGTCATCGAGCTGCTCAATCTCTCGGGCATGCCCACCGGCTTCGGCCAGACCCGCTCGACCAGCCAGCACGGCGTCTACCGCATGGTCTTCCGGGCCCGCGACGAGCAGGTGGCCCGCGCCGCCCTGGCCGAGGCTCACGCCCTGCTGATGGCCACCATCAATGACCAGCCCTTCGATGTGGCCGCCGCCGTCACCCGGCTGCGCGACAAGGTGGACGCCTGCTATCTGGGCCCCTCCACCGCGGCCATCGTGGGTGCGGCCACCGACCGCCGCATTCCGCACATCCGGCTCAACGAGGGCAATCTGGTGCAGCTGGGCTATGGCGCCCGCCAGCGCCGGATCTGGACCGCCGAGACAGACATGACCAGCGCCATCGCCGAGAGCATTGCCGGCGACAAGGACCTGACCAAGACCCTGCTCAAGGCCGTGGGCGTGCCCGTGCCCGAGGGTCAGGCCGTGGAAACGGCCGAGCAGGCCTGGGAAGCCGCCCAGGACATCGGCCTGCCCGTGGTGGTCAAGCCCAGCGACGGCAACCATGCCCGCGGCGTGACCCTGGACCTGCGCAAGAAGGAAGACATCCTGGCCGCCTTCGACGTGGCCGAGAAGGAAGGCTCCGAGGTGCTGGTGGAGCGCTTCATCCCCGGCGTCGAGCACCGCCTGCTGGTGGTGGGCGGCCAGCTGGTGGCGGCCGCGCGTGGCGAGGAGTTCTGGATCACCGGAGACGGCCAGCACAGCGTGCGCCAGCTGATCGATCTGCAGCTCAACACCGATCCGCGCCGCGGCGTGGCGGAGGAATTTCCGCTCAGTCTGATCGTGCTGGAGGACGAGCCCGTGATCGCGCTGGACCTGCAGCGCCAGGGCTTCCCGCCCGAGTCCGTGCCCCCGGCCGGCCAGCGCGTGATGGTGCAGCGCACCGGCACCTCCTCGAATGACTGCACCGATCTGGTCCACCCCGATGTGGCCCATGCCGTGTCCCTGGCCGCCCGCACCGTGGGGCTGGACATTGCCGGCATCGACCTGGTGTGCTCCGACATCTCCAAGCCCCTGAGCGAGACCGGTGGCGCCGTCGTCGAGGTCAATGCCGGCCCGGGCCTGCTGATGCACCTCAAGCCCGCCGAGGGCATGCCCCGCCCGGTGGGCCAGGCCATCATCGACCATCTGTTTGCCGCGGACGAGAGCGGCCGCATCCCCATCGTCGGCATCGCCGGTTACCAGGGCAGCGCCCAGGTGGCACGCCTGGTGGCCTGGCTGCTGCACCTGAACGGCCGCGCCGTGGGCCTGGCCTGCGGCGAGGGCCTGTTCCTGGGTAACCGCCGCGTCGAGAAGAAGAACAGCGCCGGCTGGGCCCCCGCCCACCGCCTGCTGATGAACCGCGGCGTGGACGCCGTGGTGGCCGAGAACGGCGCCAACGCCATCCTCAGCGACGGCCTGGCCTATGACCGCTGCCTGGTCGGCGTGGTCACCGATATGGGCGGTCTGGGCCAGCTGGATGCGCACGACATCCGCAGCGAGGAGCAGCTCTACAAGGTGCTGCGTACCCAGGTGGACGTGGTCCTGCCCGAGGGCGTGGCCGTGCTCAATGCCGCCGTGCCGGCTCTGGTCGAGATGGCCGAGCTCTCCGATGGCGAGGTGCTGTTCTACGCCGCCGACCCGTCCCTGCTGTCCGCCCACCGCGAGAAGGGCGGCCGCGCCGTCTTCCTGCAAGGCGGCATGGCCATGCTGGCCCAGGGCAGCTCCGAGATGCCCGGCGCCCAGGTCGACACCGTGCTGGCCCGCTACGCCGCGGCCGGCGTCAGCGGCCTGAACGCCGAGACCGTGCTGGCCGCCGTGGCCACCGCCTGGGCCCTGAACATTCCGCCCGAGCTCATCTCCGCCGGCCTGGACACCTTCCAGCCCCTGCAGGACTGAAACGACGCCACCCGCCAAGAAGAAACAACATCATGGAAGTCTCCCGCATCCGAGCCCTGCGCGGTCCCAATATGTGGAGCCGCCACACGGCGATCGAGGCCGTGGTCAGCTGCCAGGCCAATGAGCTCAATATCGCCGAGATGCCCGGCTTCGAGAGTCGGCTGCGCGCCCTCTTCCCGGGCATCGGCGCCCTGCGTCCGGCCAGCGCCCAGCGCCTGCCGGTCTCCCTGGCCCATGTGCTGGAGCAGGCCGCCCTGGCCCTGCAGGCCCAGGCCGGCTGCCCGGTCACCTTCAGCCACACCCATGTCACCAGCGAGGCCGGCACTTATCAGGTGCTGGTCGAGTACAGCGAGGAAGACGTGGGGCGCCAGGCCTTCGAGGCCGCGGTGGAGCTGCTGCGTGCCGCCCTGAGCGAGGGCGGCAGCTTCGACATCGACGCCACCCTCGCCAGCCTGCGCGAGCTGGACGAGGATGTGCGCCTGGGTCCCTCCACCGGCTCCATCGTGGACGCCGCCGTGGCCCGCGGCGTGCCTTACCGTCGCCTGACCCAGGGCAGCCTAGTGCAGTTCGGCTGGGGCGCCAAGCAGCGCCGCATCTGGGCCGCCGAGGTGGACAACACCAGCGCCGTCTCCGAATCCATCGCCCAGGACAAGGACCTGACCAAGCGCCTGCTGCAGTCGGCCGGCGTGCCCGTGCCCATCGGCCGCCCGGTGGACACCGTGGACGACGCCTGGGAAGCCGCCCTGGAAGTGGGCCTGCCCGTGGTGGTCAAGCCCCAGGACGGCAACCAGGGCAAGGGCGTGACGGTCAATGTGGCCTCGCGCGAGCATATGGAAGTGGCCTACAAGGCCGCGGCCGAGATCGGCCAGGTCATGGTCGAGAAGTTCCTGCCCGGCAGCGACTATCGCCTGCTGGTGGTGGGCGACAAGCTGGTGGCCGCCGCCCGCCGCGACCCGCCGCATGTGATCGGCGACGGCGAGCTCACCGTCAAGCAGCTGGTGGACAAGGTCAATGCCGACCCCAAGCGCGGTGACGGCCACGCCACCTCCCTCACCAAGATCCGCTTCGACGATATCGCGGTGGCGCGTCTGGCGATGCAAGGCCTGACCCCCTCGGACGTGCCCGAGAAGGGCCGCCGCGTGATCCTGCGCAACAACGCCAATCTCTCCACCGGCGGCACCGCCACCGATGTGACCGACGATGTGCATCCCGATGTGGCCGCGCGCGCCATTGCCGCGGCCCAGGTCGTGGGCCTGCATGTCTGCGGCGTGGACGTGGTGGCCGAAAGCGTGATGCGCCCGCTCGAAGAGGTGAGCGGCGGCATCGTCGAGGTCAATGCCGCGCCGGGCCTGCGCATGCACCTCTCGCCCAGCTACGGCCAGGGCCGCACTGTGGGCGAGGCCATCATCGGCCACCTCTACGGCAGCGGCCACAAGAGCGAGGACGGTCGCATCCCCGTGGTGGCCGTCACCGGCACCAATGGCAAGACCACGACCTCGCGCCTGATCGCGCACCTGTTCGCCACCTGCGGCCTAAAGGTGGGCATGACCAATACCGATGGCGTCTATGTGGACGGCCGCCAGATCGACAGCGGCGACTGCTCGGGCCCCAAGAGCGCCCGCAATGTGCTGATGCACCCTGATGTGGAGGCCGCGGTGTTCGAGACCGCGCGCGGCGGCATCCTGCGCGAGGGTCTGGGCTTTGACCGCTGCCAGGTGGCCGTGGTCACCAATCTGGGCGAGGGCGACCACCTGGGCATGAACTTCCTCAACACCGTGGAAGAGCTGGCCCTGGTCAAGCGCGTCATCGTGCAGAACGTGGCCCCCAGCGGCTACGCCGTGCTCAATGCCGCCGACCCGGTGGTGGCGAATATGGCCGCGGTCTGCCCCGGCCAGATCATCTTCTTCGCCGCCGACCGCCACCATCCGCTGATGGCGGCCCACCGCTCCCAGGGCAAGCGCTGCGTCTATGTGGACGGCGACCAGCTGGTGGCCGCTCAGGGCAGCTGGCGCGAGACCATCCCGCTGCGCGACATTCCCTTCACCCGCGGCGGCAGCATCCCCTTCCAGGTGGAGAACGCCATGGCCTCGGTGGCCGCCGGCTGGGGCGTGGGCCTCGACTGGGACACCATCCGCCGCGGCGTGGCCAGCTTCAGCAACGATGCCGACAATGTGCCGGGCCGCTTCAATGTGATGGACTACCGCGGCGCCACCGTGGTGGCCGACTACGGCCACAACGGCGACGCCATGCGCGCCCTGGTGCAGGCGGTGGAGGTCATGCCGGCCAAGCGCCGCTCGGTGGTGATCTCGGGCGCGGGTGACCGTCGCGACGAGGACATCCGCATCCAGACCCGCATCCTGGGCGCCGCCTTTGACGAGGTGCTGCTGTTCCAGGACGCCTGCCAGCGCGGCCGCGAGGACGGCGAGGTGCTGGCCCTGCTGCGCCAGGGTCTGGAAGGTGCCAGCCGCACCAGCCATGTGGAAGAGATCCGCGGCGAGTTCGCGGCCATCGACCGCGCCCTGGAGCGTCTGCAGCCGGGCGATCTCTGCCTGGTCCTGGTGGACCAGGTGGAAGAAGCGCTGGCACATCTGAGCCAGCGCATCGCGGGCGGCTGAGACCGCGCCGGGCCGGGCCGCTGCCTGCAGACGCCCGGGCCTGGGGTTAGCATGCCGGGGCGCGCAAGGCCTGATGCCCGGGCGCGCCCATCATGAGCGACCAGAAGATCCATTTCTACAAGGGCCCGGCCGGCGGCTGGGGCGCGCTGAAGAGCGTGGCCCAGCATCTGCAGGCCCAGGGCATCGCGCTCAAGGGCGCCAAGACCCTGCTGTCCGCCAACCAGGCCGACGGCTTTGACTGCCCCGGCTGCGCCTGGCCTGACCGCGACCACCGCTCCACCTTCGAGTTCTGCGAGAACGGCGCCAAGGCCGTGGCCGCCGAGGCCACGGCCCACCGTGCCACGCCCGAGCTGCTGGGCGCGCACACCGTGTCCTGGCTGGCCGAGCAGAGCGACTTCTACCTCGAGAATCTGGGCCGCATCACCCATCCCCTGGTCTACGACGCGGCCAGCGACCGCTACCAGCCCATTGCCTGGGACCAGGCCTTCGCGCTGATCGCCGCCCAGCTCAATGCCCTGGCCACGCCGGACGAGGCCATCTTCTACACCTCGGGCCGGGCCAGCAACGAAGCGGCCTTCCTGTACCAGCTCTTCGTGCGCGAGTTCGGCACCAACAACTTCCCCGACTGCTCGAACATGTGCCACGAGCCCAGTGGCCAGGGGCTGAAGCCCACCATAGGCATCGGCAAGGGCACGGTCACGCTGGACGACTTCGAGCAGGCCGAGGCCATCTTCATCTTCGGCCAGAACCCCGGCACCAACCATCCGCGCATGCTGGGTGAGCTGCGCGCCGCGTCCAAGCGCGGCGCCCGCATCGTCAGCTTCAACCCGCTGCGCGAGCGCGGTCTGGAGCGCTTTGCCGACCCGCAGGACAAGCTGGAGATGGCCACGCTGGGCTCTACGCCCATCTCCACCCATTACTTCCAGCTGCGCATCGGTGGCGATCTGGCCGCCGTCAAGGCCATGGCCAAGCGCCTGCTGGAGCTGGACGATGCCGCGCGCGCCGCCGGCCAGCCGCGCGTGCTGGATATGGACTTCATCGCCGAGCACACCCAGGGCTTTGCCGAGTACGAGGCCGATCTGCGCGCCGAGCGCTGGGAAGACCTGATCGAGGCCTCGGGCCTCAGCCGCGAGCAGCTCTTTGCCGCCGCCGATCTCTATGCCCAGGCCAAGAGCAGCATCATCTGCTGGGGCATGGGCATCACCCAGCACCAGCACTCGGTGGCCACCATCCAGCAGATCGCCGGCCTCCTGATGCTGCGCGGCAATCTGGGCCGCCCCGGCGCCGGGGCCTGCCCGGTGCGCGGCCACAGCAATGTGCAGGGCGACCGCAGCATGGGCATCTACGAGAAGCCCCCGGCCGCCTTCCTGGACAAGCTGGGCGAGGTCTTCGGCTTCGAGCCGCCGCGCAAGCACGGTTACGGCACGGTGGAAGCCATCCAGGCCATGCTGGACGGCCGGGGCAAGGTCTTCTTCGCCCTGGGCGGCAATTTCGCGGCCGCCACGCCCGACACCGCCGCCACCTGGCGCGCGCTGCGCATGTGCGAGCTGACCGTGCACGTCACGACCAAGTTCAACCGCAGCCACACCATCCATGGCCGCCAGGCCCTGGTCCTGCCCTGCCTGGGCCGCACCGAGATCGACCTGCAGGCCAGCGGCCCGCAGAGCATCACGGTGGAAGACTCCATGAGCATGGTGCACCTGTCCAGCGGCATGAACGCACCGGCCTCCGAGCACCTGCTCTCCGAGCCCATGATCGTGGCGCGCCTGGCCGCCGCCACGCTCATGGGCCGCAGCAAGACGCCCTGGCTCTGGCTGGTGGAAGACTATGCGCGCATCCGCGACAAGATCGCCGCCGTGCTGCCCGACTTCCACGACTTCAACGAGCGCGTGCGCCAGCCCGGCGGCTTCCGCCTGCGCAACACGCCCTCGGAGCGGGTCTGGACCACGCCCACGGGCAAGGCCAACTTCATCCCCTTCAAGCTGCCCAGCGACACGCCGCTGCGCCAGGCCCAGCGTCAGGCACGGGACGCGGTCGTCTTCACCCTGGCCACCGTGCGCTCGCACGACCAGTACAACACCACCATCTACGGCATGGACGACCGCTACCGCGGCGTCTGGGGCCATCGCCGCGTGGTCTTCATCCACCGCGAGGACCTCAAGGCCATTGGCATGAAGGCCGGCGACTGGGTGGACATCACCAGCCTCTGGTCCGACGGCCAGCAGCGCCGCGCCGAGAAGTTCGTGCTGATCGAGTACGACATCCCGCGCGGCTGCCTGGCCAGCTACTTCCCCGAGACCAATGCCCTGGTGCCCCTGCACAGCGTGGCCATCGGCGCGGGCACGCCCACCTCCAAGTCCATCCCCGTGCTGCTGAGCCTGCGTCCCCAGGACCCGCCCCTGGCCCAGGCCCGCAGCGTGGAGGACACTGCCGCGCATGAGGCCTGAGCACGGCGCCCACACCGCCCCGAGCCCCGAGAGTCCCGAGGCCCTGGCCGAGGCCGTGCTGCGCGCCCTGGCCGAGCTGGACCTGGGCCAGGGCGTATCCCTGCCCCGCCTGGCCAAGCGCCTGGGCCTGCGGGTCAGCGTGCTGCTGCGCCTCTACACCTTGATGAGCGAGGCCAGGCTGGGCGAGCAGGCCGGCCCGGGTTGGGTGCGCCTGGTGTGCGACGATGCGGGCCGCTGGCGCGCCTGGATCACGGCCGCCGGCCGCGGAGAACCCGAGCCTTTGGAAAAGAGCGTCTGACCATGAAGCGCATCGAGCTGGACACATCCGAGCAGGCCCTGCCGGCCGCCGTGGTGGAGGTGCACCCGCTGCGCCTGGGCGCGGGCGGCCGCGAGGCCGATGCCGCCGCCGGCGAATGGGTGGCCGAGGAAGTGCCCGTGGCCCTGGAGTTCAACGGCCTCTCGCACGCCGTGATGCTGGCCACGCCTCTGGACCTGGAAGACTTCGCCCTGGGCTTCGCGCTCAGCGAGGGCCTGCTGGACTCGCCCGCCGATCTGCTGGACCTGGAGCTGCAGCCCCAGTGCCAGGGCCTGACCCTGCGCCTGACCGTGACCGCGCGCTGCGAGATGCGGCTCAAGGAGCGGCGCCGCAGCCTGGCCGGCCGCACCGGCTGCGGCCTGTGCGGCACCGACAGCCTGGACCAGGTCTTCCGCCCCCTGGCGCAGCGGGTCAGCCCCCCGGCCGTGAGCCTGGAGGCCCTGGCCCGCGCCATGCGCGAACTGGCCCAGGCCCAGCCCCTGCAGCGCCGCAGCGGCGGCGTGCACGCCGCGGCCTGGTGCAACACCGATGGCGCCCTGCAACTGGTGCGCGAGGACGTGGGCCGCCACAACGCCCTGGACAAGCTGGTCGGCGCCCTGGCCCGCCAGCCCGGTCATGAGCCGCAGGCCGGCTTTGTGGCCGTCACCAGCCGCGCCAGCTTCGAGATGGTGCAGAAGACCGCCCAGGCCGGCATCGGCCTGCTGGCCGCCGTCTCCGCCCCCACCCATCTGGCCATACGCCAGGCCCAGGCGGCCGGCCTGGCCCTGGCCGGCTTTGTGCGCGAGGGTCGTGCAACCTTCTATGCCGGCGCGCCGGCCCAGGCTCAGCCCGCCAGATAGCGCCCGGGCTTGTGGTTCCAGGCCAGCACGGCGTTGAGGGCCATGGCGGCCAGCACCGACCAGCCCAGCTGGGCCCAGTCCAGCAGGCGCAGGGACATCAGCAGGATCAGCAGGTCCAGGCCCAGCTGGACCCAGCCCACCGACCAGCCACGGCGCCGGTGCAAGTAGATGGCCAGCAGGCCCACCCCGCCCAGGCTGGCGCCATGACGGAACATGACCAGCAGGCCGGTACCCAGCAGCACGCCGCCGGCCAGGGCCGCAAAAGCAGTGTCCACCTGGATCTTGATCAGGGAGCGGGCCAGCTCCACCGCCAGCGCCAGACAGATGACGGCCGCCAGACTGCGCAGGGTGATGCGGGGGCCCAGCATCTGCCAGCCCAGCACATAAAAGGGCAGGTTCACCAGCACCAGGGACAGGCCCAGGGGCAGGCCGCTGGCATAGGCCAGCAAAAAGGCCAGGCCCGGTGCGCCACCGCTGACCAGGCCGGCGCTGCCCAGCAGGGTCAGGCCCAGGGAGAGCAGCAGCATGGCGGTAAAGCCCGCCTGCAAGTCATCCAGGAG
>NZ_JBKCLH010000076.1:0-6580 GCF_046300915.1 Roseateles sp.
CCCCGGCGGTGGTGGCGGTGGTGGCCGTCCGCAGGGACAGGGTGCCGCGCCCCGCACCCAGGGCCAAGGCCAGGGCGGCCGTCCGGCCCAGGCCGGCGCCCCGCGCCGCGATGGTGCTCGCCCCGCGCAGGGCGGCGGCGGCCGCTCCGGCGGCGCACAGGCTGGCCGCGGCGGAGCGCCCAAGCGCTGAGCCTGCGATCCGGGCAGGGCGCACCCGCCCTGCGATCGCCCCCCGGCTTCTGCGGCCCGCCTCGGCGGGCCGCTTGACTTCCGTCAATCCTCACCCACCTCCCCCATGGTCGAATCCGCAGCACTCACTGCCCGGATGCCACCATGAAGCTCAGCTTTCTCGGCGCTGCCGACACCGTCACCGGCTCGCGTCATCTGCTGGATACCGGCAGCCAGCGTCTGCTGCTGGACTGTGGCCTGTTCCAGGGCTTCAAGGCCCTGCGCGAGCGCAACTGGGCGCCGCTGGGTGTGCCGCCCCAGGGACTGGATGCCGTGCTGCTCTCGCACGCCCATCTGGACCACAGCGGCTATCTCCCGGCTCTGGTGCGCCAGGGCTTCAAGGGCCCCATCTTCTCTACAGGCGCAACGCGCCAGCTCTGCGAGGTGCTGCTGCTGGATGCGGCCAAGCTGCAGGAGGAGGACGCCCGCCATGCCAACCGCCACCACACCAGCCGCCATGAGAAGGCGCTGCCGCTATATAGCAGCGGCGATGCCAAGAAGGCGCTCGCACATTTCGTGGGCCTGCCGCGCGACGGCCGGCTGCGCCTCAAGGACTGCGAGATCCGCTTCACGCCCGTCGGGCATCTGCTGGGCGCCAGCGCCATCCGCATCGAGAACGACGCCGGTCGCAGCCTGCTCTTCTCCGGCGATGTGGGTCGCGGCAATGACCTGCTGATGCCCCCACCCCAGCAACCCCAGGGTGCCGAGGTGCTGCTGATCGAGTCCACCTATGGCAACCGACTGCACGCGCCCGAGGACGTGCAGGCCCGTCTGGCCCAGATCATCCGCGCCACCCTGGCGCGCGGTGGCAGCGTGCTGCTGCCCAGCTTTGCCGTGGGCCGGGCCCAGGCCCTGATGCTGGTGCTGCAGCGCCTGCGCGAGGCCGGCGAGCTGCCCCGCCATGTGCCCATCCTGCTGGACAGCCCCATGGCCGCCCTGGCCGCCGAAATCACGCGCCGCAACGGTCGCCTGCTGCGCATCAGCCCGCGCGAGCTGGCCACGCTGGATGACGGCGTCACTCTGATCAGCAAGCAGGCCGACTCGCTCAAAGCCGCGGTGCGCGCCATGGGCCGGCCCAGCATCATCATCTCGGCCAGCGGCATGGCCACCGGCGGTCGGGTGCTCAACTACATCAAGACCCTGGCCCCGGGTGCGCGCCACCACATCGTTTTCCCCGGCTTCCAGGTGGGCGGCAGCCGCGGCGCCAAGATGGTGGAGGGGGCGCGCGAGATCAAGCTGCAGGGCGAGTATGTGCCGGTGAACGCCCAGGTCAGCCATCTGGACGGCTTTTCGGGGCATGCGGATGCGGATGGCCTGATGGCCTGGCTGCGCGGCCTGGACCGCGCACCGGAGCAGGTCTTCGTGGTCCACGGCGACCCGGCCGCCAGCGATGCGCTGCGCAGCCGCATTCAGGACGAACTGGGCTGGCGGGTACGCGTGCCCCAGCATGGCGAGACCGTGAACCTCTGATCAGGGCTTTCAGCGCTTCATGGTCGATTGGCAGCAGTTGTTCGGTGCCCAGGCACCGCTGGCGGTGGGCCTGCTCGTGGCCCTGGGTGGCGGTCTGCTGGTAGGGCTGGAGCGAGAGCGTCGCAAAGGTCATGGTCCACGCCGGGAAGCCGCCGGCCTGCGCAGCTTCGCCCTGGTGTCGGTGGCCGGCGCCTTGGCCCATGGACTGGCAGTGCCCGGCTTGCTGCCGGCGGGCGCCCTGGCCATCGGCGGCCTGGCCGCCCTCGCCTACTGGCGTCAGGCCCCGCGCGATCCGGGCCTGACGACCGAGGTTGCCCTGCTCCTGGTCTATCTGATCGGCGCGCTCAGCCTGCAAACCCCCGCCCTGGGCGCCGCAGCCGCGGTGCTGATGACCATGCTGCTGGCGGCCCGAACCCGCTTGCACCACTTTGCCACCCGGGTCCTGACCGAGCAGGAACTGCATGACGGCCTGGTGCTGGCGGCCCTGGGGCTGATCGTGCTCCCGCTGATGCCGACGGAGCCCATCCCCTGGCTGGCCGGACTCAAGGCCCAAACCCTGCTGGGCCTGGTGACCTTGCTGCTGCTGCTGCAGGCAGCCGGCCATGTCGCCTTGCGCGCCCTGGGTGCACGTCTGGGTCTGGCACTGACGGGGCTGTTCTCGGGCCTGGTGTCCAGCACCGCCACCATCGCGGCCATGGGCAGCCGCACCCGCGCCCAACCCGAGCTGCTGCGAGCCTTTGCCGCGGCAGCCGTGATGTCCACCGCCGCCACCTGGCTGCAGGCGGCCGTGATGCTGGGCAGCCTGGCCCCCGCCCAGCTCAGCCATATCGCGCCGGCCTGTGCGGCTGGCACCCTCTGCGCGCTTCTGGTCGCGCTCCTGCTGGCCCGGGGCACGCCCGCGGTGGCCGCCGGCCCCGGCAGCGGAGGCCCCCTGCGACTGCGTGAAGCGCTGCTGGTCGCTGCCTTGCTCAGCGCCGTCAGCGCCCTGGTGGGCTGGGCCAACCAGCGTTTTGGTGATCAAGGCCTGCTGGCTTCGGTGGCCGTGGCCGCCTTCGCCGATGCCCATGCCCCCATGGCTTCCCTGGGCAGCCTGGCGGCCCAGAACCGCATCACGCCAAATACCCTGAATACCGCCATGCTGATCACCATAGGCTGCAACTCCCTGACGCGCGCGATCACCGCCTTGCTCGCCGGGGGCTGGCAGTACGCCCGCTGGCTCATCGCCGCCCTGCTGCTGTCCTGGTGTGCAGCAGCGGCCCTGGGCTTTGGCATACTCGCCGCCCTGCGATGAAGACTGCTCCCATTGTTCCGGCCCGCGTGGATTTCTCCGACGCCGAGGTTGCCCAGGCACCAGATTACGGCGATGTCTACCATGCACGTGCCGGTGCCTTTGCCCAGGCCCGCCATGTCTTTCTGGGCGGCAACCAGCTGCCCGCGCGCTGGCAGGGCCGCACGCGCTTCGTAGTCCTGGAGACCGGCTTCGGCCTGGGCAACAACTTCCTGGCCACCTGGGCCGCATGGCGCGAGGATGCACAGCGCTGCGAGCGCCTGGTCTTCATCAGCATCGAGAAGCACCCACTCACCCGAGAGGATCTGGCCCGCGCCCATGCCCGCAGCCCCGCCCCCGAGCTGGCGGCCCAGCTGCTGGCGGCCTGGCCGCCACTCACGCCCAATCTGCACAGCCTGAGCTTCGAGCAGGGCCGCGTGCGCCTGCTGCTGGCCCTGGGCGATGCACGCGAGTGGCTGCGCGAGCTGGTGGCGGAGGTGGATGCCATCTACCTGGACGGCTTCGCCCCGGCTCGCAATCCGGAGATCTGGGATCCCTGGCTGCTCAAGTCCCTGGGCCGCTTGGCCGCAACAGGCTGTACCGCCGCCACCTGGAGCGTGGCCCGCCCGGTACGCGACGGTCTGAGCAGCGCCGGCTTCGCAGTGGAGAAGGCACCAGGCTTCGCCGCCAAGGGACAGATGAGCGTGGCCCGCTACACGCCCCGCCACGCCGTGCAGCGTCCGCCGGGCCGGCAGCCCCTGGCAGCGCAGGCCCGCGAGGCCCTGGTCATCGGTGCAGGGCTGGCCGGTGCGGCCTGCGCCCATGCGCTGGCGCGGGAGGGTGTAGCCGTCACGGTGCTGGAAGCCCATGCACAGAGTGCCAGCGAAGGCTCAGGCAACCCAGGCGGGCTGTTCCACGGCACCTTCCACGCCAGCGACGGTCTGCATGCCCGCTTCAATCGCGCCGCCGCCCTGGCCACCCAGCGCCTGCTGGCCGAGCTGCCCGCACTGCCCTGGCTCCAGGCAGGCTTGCTGCGACTGGAGAGCAAGCTCGACCATGAAGCCATGCGGGCCTTGCTGCAGGGGCAAGGTCTGCCCCCCGACTATCTGCAGGCGCTGGGCGCCGCCGATGCGGCCACCCGCTCGGGCCTGCCGCTGCAAAGCCCTGCCTGGTTCTATCCAGGCGGTGGCGCCCTGCCGCCCCGCGCCTATGTGCAAGCGATGCTGCAAGCCGCGCAAGCCCGGCTGCTGACGCAGCGCCCCGTGGCCGCCCTGCGAGCCTGTGGAGCGGGCTGGCAGGCCCTGGACGGCGAAGGTCGGATCCTGGCGCAGGCCCCGGCCCTGGTTCTGGCGGGCGGCCAGGCCGGTCTGCCCCTGCTGCAGGGCTTGATGCCCGACCTGCCCTTGATGAGTCTGCGCGGACAACTCAGCCACCTGAGCCAGGCCAGCCCCCTGCCCCATCTGCCCGTGGCCGGCGCCGGCTATGCCCTGGCCGACGGCCAGGGCGGCTTGTGGTGTGGCGCCACGGTACAGGCCGACGATACGGACCCCGAGCTGCGGGACAGCGATCAGGACAGCAATCTTTCGCAATGGGCCGAACTGGCGGGTCTGCCCCAGCCTCCCCGGGCACCCTTGGCCGGACGCGTGGGATGGCGCCTGGTGACGCCGGACCGCCTGCCCCTGGTGGGCGGCCTGCCGGCCCCGGAGCAAACTGGGCGCCAGGATCTGCTGCGCGGACTGAAACGCCTGCCGGGCCTGGTGCTTTGTACCGCCCTGGGTTCACGCGGCATCAGCTGGGCCGCGCTGGCTGGCCAAGTCGCCGCGGCCCAGCTCTGTGGCAGCCCCGTGCCGCTGGAGGCAGAACTGCTGGATGCGATAGATCCTGCACGCTTTGCCTTGCGCCGGGTGCGCAAGGCGCACTAGCAATTCAGGTTTTCCCTGACACTGCCGAAATAGTAGGAATTCGGCCAAAGCCTGCCGCCACGATGCGGCCCCAACAACTAGGCCGCTCGCTCATGGAGAACTCTTGATGTTGCGCTCACTGTTTTCTGGCCGGTCCATCGGCCAGCGCCTCTCTGCTGTCCTGACCCTGGTCTTGCTGATCGCCTTCACGGGTTCGGGCCTGGGCTACTGGGCCCTGTCCCGCGTGGCATCGGAAACCGAGGAGATGTACAAGAGCTCCCTGGTCACGGAGCGCCTCGCCAGCGACTGGTATCGCAACATCACCAATGGCGTGAACCGCACCAGCGCCATCGCCGTCAGCGCCGACCCCAGCCTGGCCGAGTTCTTCGCCGCCACGGCCGCCGAGTCGACCAAGCAGTCCACCGAGCTGCAGAAAAAGCTCGACGAGCTGCTGACGACACCGCAGGAGCGCCAGGGCTTCGAAAAACTGTCCGA
This sequence comes from Roseateles sp., assembly GCF_046300915.1. Classification (GTDB taxonomy): domain Bacteria; phylum Pseudomonadota; class Gammaproteobacteria; order Burkholderiales; family Burkholderiaceae_C; genus Kinneretia. Next base: position 5,362 of record NZ_JBKCLH010000076.1, read on the forward strand.
GGCCCGCAAGGCCTATCTGGCCAGCCGCGACGCCGTCTCCGCGGCCAAAAAGGCCGGGGAAGCGGACAAGGCCCGCCAGATCTTTGACAGCCAGTTTCAGCCCGCTGCCACGGCCTTTCAGGACGCCATGAAGCAGATCGTGCAGGACCAGCGCGAGCAGCTGGACGCCGCCAACAAGCGTCTGGAAGCGGCCAACAGCACCGCGCGCACAGGCCTGGTGCTGTTCACGCTGTTTGCCCTGGCTCTGGCCGTGGCCCTGACGCTGTGGCTGACCCGCTCCATCACCGGTCCGCTGCGCGAGGCCGTGGGCGTGGCCGACGCGATCTCCCATTTCGACCTCACGCGCCGCATCGAAGTCCGCAGCCAGGATGAGACCGGCCAGCTGCTGCGTTCCCTGCAAACCATGCAGGGTGAGCTGATCCGGCTGTTTGGCGAGGTGCGTGGTGCGACCGACAGCATCAGCACCGCCAGCGCCGAGATCGCCTCGGGCAATCATGACCTTTCGGCCCGTACCGAGCAGACGGCCTCGAACCTGCAGCAAGCTGCCGCCTCCATGATGCAGCTGACCGGCACCGTGCGTCAGACGGCCGATTCGGCCCTGACCGCCAACCAGCTGGCCAGCTCGGCCGCCGAGGTCGCCCAGCGCGGTGGCACGGTGGTGGGTCAGGTGGTGGCCACGATGGAGGACATCAGCGCCAGCTCGCGCCGCATCAGCGACATCATCGGCACCATCGACGGCATCGCCTTCCAGACCAATATCCTGGCCCTGAATGCGGCCGTGGAAGCAGCACGTGCCGGCGAGCAGGGGCGTGGCTTTGCGGTGGTGGCCGGCGAGGTGCGACTGCTGGCCCAGCGCTCGGCCGAGGCCGCCAAGGAAATCAAGAGCCTGATCGGCGCCAGCACCGAACGCGTGGAATCCGGCACCCAGCTGGTTCAGGACGCCGGCAAGACCATGGGCGATATCGTGGCCAGCGTGCAGCGGGTCTCGGACATCATCGGCGAGATCAGCGCCGCCGCCCGCGAGCAGAGCGACGGCATCAACCAGATCAATGCCGCCGTGAATCAGCTGGACCAGATGACGCAGCAGAATGCCGCCCTGGTCGAGGAAGCCGCCTCGGCGGCCGAAAGCCTGAAGGAACAGTCCGGCCGCCTGGCCGGCGCCGTGAGCGTCTTCAGGCTCTGAGCCTGGCCGGGTCCGCCAGGACCCGACCCTGAGCGC
>NZ_JBKCLH010000077.1:0-7590 GCF_046300915.1 Roseateles sp.
CACCGGCTCGGGCCAGGTGCTGCTGGGCAGTCGCAGCCTGCTGCTCAGCCAGGCCAGCGGCGATTTCGCCGGCAGCCTCAGCGGCAGCGCCGGCTAGCAGCTGCAGGCCGGCAGCTGGACGCTCAGCGGCAGCCCGGCGCACAGCGGTGCCACCCAGGTCGCCGCCGGCGCCAGCCTGGCCCTGAAAAGCGGCGCCAGCCTGGCCAGCAGCAGTGGCCTGCAGCTGGACGGCAGCCTGGACCTCAGCGCGCTCACCGGCAGCAGCAGCACGCTGCGCACGCTCACCGGCTCGGGCCAGGTGCTGCTGGGCAGTCGCAACCTGCTGCTCAGCCAGGCCAGCGGCGAGTTCGCCGGCAGCCTCAGCGGCAGCGGTGGCTTGCAGCTGCAGGCCGGCAGTTGGACGCTCAGCGGGGAAGCCCGTCACAGCGGTCCCAGCGAGATTGCCGGCGGGGCAACACTCCGTCTCGATGGCAGCCTGGCCTCCGCCTTGCACGTGAACTCGGGCGGCAGCCTGACGGGACGAGGCCTGCTGCAAGGGCCTGTGAGCCTGAGCCCCGGTGCCCGGCTGGCCCCAGGCAACTCGCCCGGGGTGCTGCGCGCGACACAGGCCATCAGCCTGTCGCCCGGGGCTCGCCTGGAGATGGATCTCAACGGCCCGACACCGGGCGACGGCGCGGGCTTTCACGACCAGCTCAGGCTCAGCGGTGCGGCCGGCCGCTTTGCCCCTCGGGGCGCCACCCTGAGCCTGCGCCTGAGCGATATCGACGGCCTGCCCGCCAATACCGCCCTTTATCAGCACCGCCCTGGTGAGCGCCTGCGCTTGGTGAGCGCCGAAGGCGGGCTGGACGGCAGCCGCTTTGCACGGCTGGAGCGGCCCGCTGGGCTGGCGCCCGGCAGCCGGCTGCGCCTGCGTTACGACGATGTGGCGGGTTGGATAGACCTGCAGGTGCTGCACAGCAGTTTTCTGCCGCTGGCCGACAAGCTGAATGCGCGGGCCAGCGCCCAGGCCCTGGAGCAACTCCTGGAGCTGGAGAGCGCGGGCCAGCCACTCACAGCCCCAGCCACCCAGCTGCTCGACGCCGTGCAGGCCTTGCCCGCGGCCAGCTTGCCAGCGCGCCTGCTGGCGCTCAGCGGCGAGCTGCAGGCCGCCCTGGCGGCCGCCCAGGGTTTGCAGGCCGAGGATGCCGTCCGGACCCTGAGTCGACGTCTGTCACCCGGCCCCTGGTCCGCGCCAAGGCAAGAGCCCTGGGTGGAACTGCAGGCGGCCGAAACCCGCTGGCGCGAGGACGCCGTGGCCTCAGGCATCGTCGGATCGCGCCAGCAGCTCACCCTGGGCATGGACTTGCTGCAGGCGCCGAGCTGGCGCCTGGGCCTGGCGGGCAGCTACGCCAGCACCCAGCTGAGCGTGCAGGCGCCGGCAGGTGGGCGAGCCCGACTGCAGCAAGGCCTGGGCCTGGTCTACGGCGCCTGGACCTCCGGCCCCTGGCAGCTGGACTTGATGGGCGGGCTGGGGCGCGGCCAGCAGCGCAGCGAACGCGCGGAACCGCTGGGCGAGGTGAGCGTCCAGGGTCTGCGCAGCGAGCTGAGCACGCGAAACCGGCTGCTGGCCGCCGGTCTGAGCCACCATCTGGGCGAACAGGCCCTGGGACGGATCAGCCCTTTTCTGCGGCTGAGCTGGCAGCAGGGCCGTCGTGCTGCGGGCGCGGAAGCCCCCGGAGCGCAGGCCGCGGCCCAGCGCCTGCAGGCCCTGGCGGTGCAAGGAGGCCGCGCCGAGTTCGGCCTCCAGCTGGATTCCGCAGACCCCGACCCTTGGCGCAGCGCGCAGACCTACCAGGCGCGTCTGGGGCTGGGGCGGGACTTCGGCGCCCTGCTGCAACCGGTGATCCAGGCCGAGCTGGCGGGTGCGGCACTGGCGGTGCGCAGCCCGCAGCTGGGCACCGGCTTTGCCCAGGCCAGTCTGGCCGGCACCTGGCGCCTGAGCGCGCGCAGCTACGCCCAGGCCAGTCTCGGCGGCCAATGGCGCCAGGGTCGTCAGGACCTGAGAGCCTCGCTGGGCTTCTTCATCGGACTCTGAGGGGGCCGCGCCACCCTGCGCCAGGATGGACGGCACGCCCGGCCACGATCCCAGCAACTACCCCTGCCATCGCGCCAGCACCCGGGGCCCGGTGGCCGCGTCCCAGCCCAGCACCAGTCCCTCGCCGGATGCGGTGTTCACCCCCAGCAGATCGCTGAGCACGAACATATGCGTGACCCAGACCTCGAAGCGGCCGGGCTGCTGCACGGCCGCCGCCAGGGCCTGGCGCAGCTCGGCCAAGGCGCTGGCCTGAGTTTGCTCGCTGGCGCCATGGGGTGAGGCCAGGGCCGACCAGGCCTCGGCGCGGCCGAAGGCCAGCTCGGCCGTGTCCCTGCCGCGGCGCCCGGGGCTGCTGCGCACCCGGGCCGGGCTCCGGCCGGCCGCGCGCAAGCGCTGTCCCCGCGCGCGGGCCTGGGCCCTGCCCTGTTCGCTCAGATTGCGCTGGGTGCTGCAGTCGCCCAGCCTGAAGCCGGGCGGATCCAAGGTGCCGGGCGCCAGGGCATGGCGCAGGGCGAGCACCACCCCGCCGCGCCGCAGCAGGGCCAGGGCCTCGGGCTCGGCCGCCGCGGCCGGGGCAAGCAGGCCGGGCAGACCGGTGGCCAGCGCCAATCGCAGCAGCCGGCGGCGATCGGGCGCCGACGGCGATGTGTTCGAGGGCATGCTGCTCTTTCGGGCAGGGGATTGCGATTCCTCATCATGCCCGGCCCGCAATGCCGGCACCGGCTCAAGGTTTTGGCGGACGGCTCCCGCCCAGACCGGGCGCAAACAGTTCCATCACCCGCAGCCGAGCCCCATGGCGGGTGAAGACCGAGTTGCGCGACCAGAGCATCTGGCTGGACGGCGCCACGCCGGTGGCGGCCTCCCACTGCCGCGCCATCTGGCGCCAGGTATGGCCGTGGCGCGCCAAGCGCCGCGGCTGCAGCTCGCTGCGCGCCACACGCGGATCGGCGTAGAGCAGATGACCCAGGGGCTTGGAACCCAGGCCCTTGAGCGCCTTCCAGGGGCCGGCCAGGGCCGCCACGTGCAGGGCAGAGCGGGCCCAGACCAGGGGCTGACCGTCCACATGCAGGATGACCTCGCGCACCACGGTGCAGCCGCGCCGCGGCAGGCCCAGGGCACGCCGCTCGGCCGCCCGCAGCGGCGCCACGGTCTGGCGCAGGACCTGGACCTGATAGCGCTCGCCCAGGGCCGCCAGGCGGCGGCTCAGAGACCCCGGCGCGCGCAACCAGGCGCGCAGACCGGCACGGCTCGCAATTCCCATGGTCGGTGCTTCAGCGTCCGAATTCCTCGCCCAGCTCCCGGGCCCGGCGCTCGGCCGCCAGCACGGCGCGACGGATGGCCGCGTCCACCCCCTCGGCCTGCAGGCTGCTGATGGCGGCATGGGTGGTGCCGCCCTTGGACGTCACCTTCTCGCGCAGCTGGGTGGGCGATTCGCCGGACTGCAAGCCCAGGGCCGCCGCACCGGCACAGGTGGCAAAGGCCAGCTGGCGCCCCTGCTCGGCGCTCAGCCCCAGCTCCTGGGCGGCCTGCATCATGGCCTCGACCATGAAGAAGAAGTAGGCCGGTCCCGAACCCGAGAGCGCGGTCACCGCGTCGATCTGCGACTCCTGCGCCAGCCACAGCAGGGCCCCGGTGGGTGCCAGCACCTGCTCCACCAGCTGTCGGTCGCCGGCCGAGACCGCGGCGCGGGCATACAGTCCCGTCATACCCTGCCCGATCAGGGCCGGGGTGTTGGGCATGGCCCGCACCACGCGCTCACTGCCGCTGGCTTGCGCCAGGGCCGCACTGGGAATGCCCGCCATGACCGAGAGCTGCAGCGCATGGGCCAGGCACCCCGCCAGCGGTGCGGCGGCCTCCTTGAAGAGCTGCGGCTTGACGGCCCAGACCACCAGCTCGACCTGCGCCAGACCGGCCGCGCCCAGGGCCGCCGCGTCCGCGCAGGCTTGCAGGCCGAAGTCCTGGGCCAGGCGCTGGCGCTGAGCCTCCCAGGGCTCCAGCACCAGCAGGGAGTCCAGCGGGCGGCCGGCTCGCAGCAGGCCGCCGATGATGGCGCTGGCCATATTGCCGCCGCCAATGAATGCAATGCGAGAAGTGCTCATCGTGCCTTGAGTGTAGGAGGGCTGTTCAGTAGTCCAGGCGCAGGCGCTGGCCCTTGTAGCTCAGCACCGCGCTGCGCAGCTGGATCTGCTCCAGGCGCAGACCCGGGGCGATCTGGTCGCCCTCGCGATAGACCTGGCCGTTGAGGATGAGCATGCGGTGGGCCGGCGTGGGCGAATGCATGGCGCCACCCACCTGCAGCGAGGGCAGCTCGGCGCGCAGTGCGGGGCTCAGCTCGGCCAGGGCCGGTGCCTGTGTCGAGGCCGCAGCAAGCAGGGCCGCCGAGGCTGCCGGTGCAGCCGGCCGCGGCCCGACAGCGTCGGCCCGGGCGGTGGGCGGCAAGGCGGCGGGCGGCGGCGGAAGCGGCCAGGGCGCGCTCGCTGAGCGCATCTCGGTTTCTGGCAAGGCCGCTTGGGCCGGAGCCACCGGCAGCACCGAAGGGCGGACCTCGGGCATCGGCTGGGCCGGCACCTGCGCACGAGGCGGAGTTGGTGGAAGAGGCTGAAGAGGCGGCGCCGTCACGGCAGCCGGCTGCTGCCAGAACCAGAAGGCCGCGGCAGCCCCCAGCAGCAGAGGCAGTCCCAGGCCCAGCAACCACCAGCGCCGGCCGGGCCGGGCCGCCTGGGCGCCCGCGGCCTCGGGGCCGCCCTGGCCGCTCCAGGCCTGGCTGTGCAGACGCGGCACCTGGCCCCGTTCACGTTCTGACTCGGCGCGCCGCAGCGCCTCAAGAATGTAGGACATGGCTAGGAGGGCTGATGAGGGTCCAGACGCGGCTCATTCAGGCCCACGGCACGGTTGAGCTGCATCAGGGTGACGGGACTGGGACGCCCGTCGCTGCGCAGGCCCTGGCTGCGCTGGAAGCTGGCGAGCCGCTTGCGCAAGGCGGCGTCGAAGCGCGCGCGCGACTGCGCCTCTGTCTGGGTCAGGGGCGTTTGTTCAAAGACCTGGGCCAGCTGCTGATCCAGCCAGCCCAGACCGGCCTCGCTCAGACCGCGGCCCGAATAGCCGCCCGGCGGGCTGCGCCACAGGGTCAGGAATTCGCCGCGCCAAAGCCGGCTCAGCTGCAGCAGGTCCAGGCGCTGGACCCGGCCGTCGGGCAGACGCAGCCGGGCCTGGCGGCCATCCAGTCCCACCAAAAGCGCATGCACCGGCGCGGCGCCCTGATCCGGGGGCTGCAGGCGCAGCAGGGCCGGCCGGTCCAGCAGGCGCAGCTGAGCCAGGCCCTCCGTGCTGCGGAAGCACTGCAGCGGGGTCTCGGTCGCGGGAGCCGCATCGGCCCGGGCCTTGAGCGCCTGGCAGGGGTCGGAGCGGGCCGCCAGGGCCTCGGCCTCCGCCAGCCCCCAGAACCTCGCCAGCGCGGCCCAGGCTTGGCGCTCGTCCTTGAGCCCCAGCTCGTCGGGCGGCAACTCGACTGAGACGCTCGATTCGAGAGCCTGCGCCGGCTCACTGGCTGCCGCGGAAGCCGGGGCCGAGGCCGCTTCGGCCACCGAAGCCGGCACGGCGGAGGCGCTGGCAGCCACGGGCGCGGGCTGCGCAGACGGTTGGGACCAGGGCAGGCGCTCGCCCAGGCCCAGCACGGCGGCGGTGGCCAGCGCGGCCAGCCCCAGCCCCCCACCCAGCAGCAGGGCGCTGCGGCGTGGTGCGGCGGGTGCCGCAGCCGGCGGCCCCCCAAAGACCTCGGCCGCGGCGCGGCGCACGGTGCGCGCATCCACCTTGGCCCGCCCCTGGGCATAGGCGCCCAGCAGGGCGCGGTCGCACAGCAGATTGATGCGCCGCGGCACGCCGCGGCTCAGGCGGTGAATCAGCTTGAGCGCACGCGCGTCGAAAGGCAGGGCCGCCTCGGCCCCACCGGCCACAGCCAGGCGGTGGCGCACGTACTGCGCACTCTCCTCGGCGCTGAGTGCGCCCAGGTGGTAGCGGGCGATCACGCGCTGGGCCAGCTGCTCCAGCTCGGGCCGGGCCAGCATGGTGCGCAGCTCTGGCTGGCCGATCAGGATGATCTGCAAGAGCTTGCGTTCGCTGGTTTCCAGATTGGTCAGCAGGCGCAGCTGCTCCAGCACCTCGGGGGCCAGGTTTTGCGCCTCGTCGATGATGAGCACACAGCTGCGGCCCTGGGCATGGGCCTGCAACAGAAAACGGTTGAGCCGGTCGACCAGGTCCTTGAGCGAGGGCACGCTCTGCGCCGGCAGCTCGATATGGAACTCCTCGCACACGGTGCGCAGCAGCTCGCGCACCGTGAGGCGGGGATTGAAGATGTAGGCGATGTCGCAGGTGTCGGGCACCTGCTCCAGGAAACAACGGCAGACCGTGGTCTTGCCGGCACCGATCTCGCCCGTCAGCAGCACGAAGCCGCCACCGCCCGAGAGCCCGTAGAGCAGATGCGCCAGGGCTTCACGGTGGCGCTCGCTCATGAAGAGGTAGCGCGGATCCGGCGCGATCGAGAAAGGCTCGTGGCGCAGGCCGAAGAAGGCGGCGTACATGCGGGACGCGCGGAGGGTGATTCGGCTGCGGGGGGGCGGCTTGCTGGCTTACTTGTAGAAAGCCTCGACCTTGCCCTTGAGCTTCATCAGCAGGGGGCGGCCCTTGCGGTCCACCGTGCGGCCGGCCGGCACCTTGATCCAGCCTTCGCTGACGCAGTACTCCTCCACGTCGAAGCGCTCCTTGCCATTGAAGAAGATGCCGATGTCGTGCTCGAAGACCGCTGCCACATGGTGGGGGCTGCGCGGGTCGATGGAGAGGTGGTCGGGCAATGCGGGCTTGTTGTCACTCATAGAGGTATCTCAAGGGTCTTTTGCTCACGCTATTGTCCCAGAGGACAGGGCCCCACCGCTGCTCACAAGGAAACGCCGGGCCGCCCCAAGTTTCCTTGACCCCCACGGGGGGCGGGCTGGGCGAAGCCCGGCCCTGGGGGTGCTCAGGAGCTTTCGCCTCTGCGCTGGCCAGTCCGGACAAACGCCATTCGTCGCTCACTGCGCGTCGCGCTATCCTCCGCCACGAATACAGGGAGCAGGGAGGATGCACCCGCATGTGCTCAAGGTTTATGGAGCGCCCAGACGGTTCAGCAATGGGGCGGGGCAAGTCATGACGGTTGCAGAGGTTCTTCAGAACGCCAAGCCGAGTTCATTGATGCTTGCCGCGCTCACGATTGCTGCTTTCGCAGCGAGTACCTCGGCCCATTCATGCAGCGCGCCCAGGCTCGCGCCGCTACCGACACATGGCGAGGGCGGCAGCACGGAGCTACGCTGGGAGCCTGTGTCCGGAGCCAGCGCCTATCTGCTGTGGGCGCAATGGCGCGTACCGGAGGCCGAAGTCATGAACACCCTGGAGCTCAGCACCGAGCAGCCGCAATTCGTGCTGCCGGCCAGCCCCGCGCCTGAGCGGCTGCTGAAGCTGCAGGTTGAGCTGATCAGCCTGTGCGC
>NZ_JBKCLH010000078.1:0-18371 GCF_046300915.1 Roseateles sp.
ATGCGGGTGCGCGGCTGGGCGCGGCGCGGCATGGAGAGCGCGGGGTCCAGGCCGCCGATGAAGGGGAAGCCCGGCGCAAAGCCCAGCATATGGACGCGGTGGGCGCTGGCCAGGTGGCGTTCGACCACGTCGGCAGCGCTCAGGCCGCAGCGCTGGGCCACCTCGGCCAGATCGGGGCCGTAGTCCTTGTCGGCAGTGCCATAGCAGACCGGCACCTCGACCACGCGGCCGCTCTCGGCCTCGGCTTCCAGGGGCGTGCTCAGGCGGTCCAGCAGCTGCTCGCGCAGCGTGGCGAATGGGCTGGGGCCGAAGCACTCCGGCCGGTAATGCAGGGCCACGGTGGTGAAGGCCGGCACCACATCGCGCACGCCGGCAATGGGCTGCTCGCGCAGGCGCCGCACCAGGGCGTGCACGCGCGCGCTGGTGGCCGGGTCTACCTCGGTACCCAGGCGTATCAGCAGGCAGCGGTCGCCAACGGGCTCGATGGGCGCGGAGTCGGTGGGATGGTTCGGCACAAGGCGTCGCGGGCAGGTTTCTGGTCAAGGCGGGCAGGGTGGCGCCACCGGCGCGAAATTATGGCCGCCCTGTTCAGGTCCGCAGGCCGCGCCGCAGCTGCACCGCTTCGGCCATGGCGGCCGGCTCGATGCCGGGGCTGCCGGCCAGATCGGCCACGCTGCGCGCCACCCGCAACACGCGGTGGTAGGCGCGGGCCGACCAAGCCAGGCGCTGGGCCGCCTGCTGCAGCAGGGCCAGGGCGGCGGGCTCGGGCCGGGCCTGCTGCTCCAGGGCCGCACCTTCCAGCCGTGCATTGCAGCAGCCCTGGCGGTTCAGCGCCAGCGTGCGTGCCCGTGCCACGCGGGCGGCCACCGTGGCGCTGGGCTCGCCATCCGGCGCGGCGGCCAGCACCTGGGGCGGCAGGGCCGGCACTTCCACCAGCAGGTCCAGCCGGTCCATGAAGGGGCCGCTGAGCCGGCCCTGGTAGCGCGCCACCTGGTCGGGTGTGCAGCGGCATTCGCGGCTGGGGTGGCCCAGATAGCCGCAAGGGCAGGGGTTCATGGCCGCTACCAGCTGAAAACGCGCCGGAAACTCCACCCGCCTTGCCGCCCGGGCAATCAGGATGCGGCCGTTCTCCAGCGGCTCGCGCAGGGCCTCCCGGGCGCTGCGGGGGTATTCGGGCAGCTCGTCCAGGAACAGCACGCCATGCTGGGCCAGGGAGATCTCGCCGGGCCGCGGCGGCGAGCCCCCGCCCACCAGGGCCACGCTGGAGGCGCTGTGGTGCGGGGCACGAAAGGGACGCCGGCCCCAGGCCGCGGGGCTGAACTCGCCGGCCAGGCTGAGCACGGCGGCGGATTCCAGCGCCTCTTCTTCACTCAGCGGTGGCAGCAGGCCGGGCAGGCGCTGGGCCAGCATGGACTTGCCCGTGCCTGGCGGGCCGCTGAGCAAGAGGCTCAGGTCGCCCGCCGCCGCAATCTCCAGCGCCCGCTTGGGGCCGGCCTGGCCGCGGATCTCGCGCAGGTCCGGGCCGCCGAGAGCGGGCGCTGCCGCCGCTGCCGCACCGACGGGGGTAAGCGCCTGCTCACTGCCCGGCACCAGTGCCGCCACGATGTCCAGCAGATGCTTGGCGCTGTAGACGGGCAGGTCCCGCACCAGGGCGGCTTCGGCCGCGCTGTCCGGCGGCAGCAGCAGGCGCCGCGCCAGCCCTTCATGCTTGAGGGCCAGACCCATGGCCAGGGCGCCGCGTACCGGGCGCAGCTCGCCGGCCAGGGAGAGCTCGCCGGCACACTCCAGATTCTCCAGCCGAGCCGCGTCGATCTGGCCGCTGGCGGCCAGCAGGCCCAGGGCGATGGGCAGGTCGAAACGCCCGCCCTCCTTGGGCAGATCGGCCGGGGCCAGGCTGATGGTGATGCGCTTGTTGTGGGGAAATTCCAGGCCGCTGTTCTGCAGCGCGGCGCGCACACGTTCGCGGGCCTCCTTGACCTCGGTCTCGGCCAGGCCCACCAGGGTGAAGCTGGGCAGGCCATTGGCCAGATGTACTTCCACGCTCACCGGCGCGGCGCTGAGCCCATCCAGGGCACGGCTGTGAATAACGGCCAGGGACATTGCTTGCCACCTCCCGGCCCGCTTCCGCGCAGAGGCTGCGGGCGGGCCTGTGACGCCGATTGTGCAGCGCTCGCGCCGGCGCAGGTGCACGGATTCGGGGCATGCACCAAGCTGATGCCACGCTGTCTTCGGTCCAACTTGGTGCAGTTTCGCGCGCCCTCCGTGTTTGCCCTGGGCTTCGATGCGCCCTGGTGGCTGGATTTCGGGCTTGGCCAGGCTGGCACGGAAGCTGCGAAGCAGGGAAAGAACTCGTCCCATCCTCCCCAAAACTTTCAGGAGTCCCGTGATGAAGTCGATGACCGCCGCGCTAATCTGCAGCACCCTCGCACTGGCTGCCGCGCTGCCTGCCCAGGCTCAGGAAGCCAGCAGCACGCTGAGCTTCAATGCCAGCCTGACCTCGGACTACCGCTACCGCGGCATCTCGCAGTCGCGCCTCAAGCCCGCGCTGCAGGGCGGTCTGGACTACGCCCACGCCAGCGGCTTCTATCTGGGCGCCTGGGGTTCCACCATCAAGTGGATCAAGGACATTCCGGGCGGCGATGCCGGCGTGGAGCTTGATCTTTACGGCGGCTACAAGACCGAGATCGCCAAGGGCCTGACCCTGGATCTGGGCCTGCTGAGCTATGTCTATCCCAGCAACAAGCTCAAGCCCAGTGCCAACACCACCGAGCTCTACGGCGCCCTGAGCTTTGGCCCCTTCACCGCCAAGTACTCGCATGCGGTGACCAACACCTTTGGCAATGCCGATAGCAAGAACAGCGGCTATCTGGATCTGAGCGCCAGCTTCGAGCTGGTCGATGGCTGGATGCTGGCGCCGCATCTGGGCCATCAGAAGATCAAGGGCCCGGTGGGTGGCCCCGCCTCCTACACCGACTATTCGCTGACCCTGTCCAAGGACTTCAGCGGCCTGGTGCCTAGCGTGGCCCTGGTCGGCACCGACGCCGACAAGAGCTTCTATGTGCCTGGCGCCAATGCCAATAGCAGCAAGTTCCTGGGCAAGAGCGCCCTGGTCGTGGCGCTCAAGTACAACTTCTAAGACCCCGCGAGGAGAGAGTCATGAAACTGATCACCGCCGTCATCAAGCCCTTCAAGCTTGACGAGGTGCGCGAGGCCCTCAGCGCCATCGGCGTGCAGGGCCTGACCGTCACCGAGGTCAAGGGCTTTGGCCGCCAGAAAGGCCATACCGAGCTGTACCGCGGCGCCGAGTACGTGGTGGACTTCCTGCCCAAGGTCAAGATCGAGGCCGCCGTGGCCGACGATGTGGTCGAGCAGGTCATCGAGGCCATCGAAGGTGCGGCCCGCACCGGCAAGATCGGTGACGGCAAGATCTTTGTCTCGCCCCTGGACCAGGTGATCCGCATCCGCACCGGCGAGACCGGTCAGGACGCCCTCTGAGCGCAGTCGCCCCCAATTTCCCGGAGATTCCTTCATGTTGAAGAAGCTATTTGCCTGCCTGGCCCTGGCAGCGGCGGCGTGCGCGCCGGTCTGGGCCCAAGACGCGGCGGCCTCGGCACCTGCCGTGGCCGAAGCCGCCTCGGCCGCCTCGGTCGTGGTTGCCGCTGCAGCCGAGGCCGCCGCCTCGGCCCCTGCTGCCGCAGCCTCCGAGGCTGCCGCTCCTGCCCCCGTGCCCAACAAGGGCGATACCGCCTGGATGATGGTGTCCACCCTGCTGGTCATCCTGATGACCGTGCCGGGCCTGGCCCTGTTCTACGGTGGCCTGGTGCGCAGCAAGAATATGTTGTCGGTGCTGATGCAGGTCACGGTGGCCTTCTCCATGGTCGTGGTGCTGTGGGTGCTGTACGGCTACAGCCTGGCCTTCACCGAGGGCAATGCCTTCATCGGCGGCTTTGACCGGGTACTGCTCAAGGGCGTCTGGGACAACGCGGCCGGCACCTTCGCCAATGCGGCGACGTTCAGCAAGGGCGTCTACATCCCCGAGATCGTGTTCGCCGCCTTCCAGGCCACCTTTGCCGGCATCACCGCCTGCTTGATCGTGGGTGCCTTTGCCGAGCGCATCAAGTTCGGCGCCGTGCTGCTCTTCGTGGCCATCTGGTTCACCTTCAGCTACATCCCCATCGCCCATATGGTCTGGTTCTGGATGGGCCCGGATGCCTACAGCTCCGCCGCCGTGGCTGAGGAGATGACCAGCAAGGCCGGCCTGATCTGGCAGTGGGGCGCGCTGGACTTCGCCGGCGGCACCGTGGTGCACATCAACGCCGCCGTGGCCGGCCTGGTGGGCGCCTACATGGTGGGCAAGCGCATCGGTTATGGCAAGGAAGCTTTCACCCCGCACAGCCTGACCCTGACCATGGTGGGTGCCTCCCTGCTGTGGGTGGGCTGGTTCGGCTTCAATGCCGGCTCCGCCCTGGAAGCCAACGGCTTTGCCGCCCTGGCATTCGCCAACACCCTGGTGGCCACGGCCGCTGCCGTGCTGGCCTGGTGCATCGGCGAGGCCCTGCTCAAGGGTAAGGCCTCCATGCTGGGCGCCGCCTCGGGTGCCGTGGCCGGTCTGGTGGCCATCACCCCGGCCGCGGGCCATGTGGGTCTGGGTGGCGGTCTGATCATCGGCTTCATCGCCGGCTTCGCCTGCCTCTGGGGCGTGACCGGCCTGAAGAAGCTGCTGGGCGCGGACGACTCCCTGGATGTGTTCGGCGTGCACGGCGTGGGCGGCATCGTCGGCGCCCTGCTGACCGGCGTGTTCAACTCGCCCAATCTGGGCGGCCCCAGCGCCGTGGCCGACTGGGTCACCGTGGGCATGATCGCCCCCGACGCCTACTCCATCGCCAGCCAGGTCTGGGTGCAGGCCAAGGGCGTGCTGCTGACCATCGTCTGGTCGGGCGTGGTGTCCCTGATCGCCTACAAGATCGTGGACATGGTGATCGGTCTGCGTGTCTCGGAAGAAGCCGAGCGCGAGGGTCTGGACATCACCTCGCACGGCGAGACCGCGTATCACAAGTGATGCCGCTGCGGTGCCCGCTGCCGGGCGCCGCGCAGATGGCACCAGGCCGCCCCTCGGGGCGGCCTTTTTCATGGGCCTTGGATGATGCGCAGACGCCCTACTGCAGACGCTCCAGCTGGTAGCCGCGCTGTTCCAGCAGGCGGGGCAGGGCCTGGGGGCCGGTCATGTGCAGGGCGCCCACGGCGGCGAAGGGGCGGTGGCCCGCCTGGATCAGGGCGTCGATGCGCTCGGCCAGATTCGGGTTGCGCTCATCGTTGAGGCGCTGCAGCTGGGCCCGCTCGGCGGCGTTGCGCGCGCACTCGCACCATTGCTCGTAGTTGGCCAGCGTCTCCAGATCGCTGCGTTCCCAGGCCTCGGCCAGGCGCTTGAGCACCGGGCGGGCCTTGTCCTGCTCCAGCAGGTCCAGCAGCTCCGAGGTGGCCTCCATGGCCTCGGCGGGTTCGCGCGGCAGCAGGGCGTCCAGCTGCAGTTCCACCGTCTCCAGCGAGACCACGGGACGCTGCACGCTGTGCGCCATGCCGCTGAGCACCTGTTCCTGGGCATAGGCGGGGTCCAGCCCTTCCCAGCGAGCGGCCACCAGGGTCAGGGTGAAGGCCTGCATCAGCGGATGGGGAATGGCGGCCAGGCTGCCCTTGGGCAGGCAGGCCTTGGCCTCATGGCGCTCCAGGCGCTGGCGCAAGGGGGCGTCGGGCTCCAGACGGCGCAGGCTCAGCCCCGCGCTCATCTGCTGCTGCACGGCCGGATCGGCCGGGTCCAGCTCCAGGGCCAGCATATCGCTGTCCTGCAGGGCCGCGGCCAGCTTGGGGCCGGGGATGGCCCAGTCCAGCTTGCCGACATGAATGCTGCCGTAGAGATAGGCCTGGCGGCCGTCCTTGCTCAGGCGCCAGAGCAGGCCACGGTCGCTCGCCCGGGCCTGGGCGGCTTGCAAGGCCTCGGGGCTGGGAGGCTTGGCCACGGGTGGGCAGGTCGGGCCGGGGGTGGCAAGGGCCTGCTTGCGGGCCTGGCTGGCCTTGGCCTTGGGTGCGGCCTTGGGCTTGGCCTGTTTGGCGCTCTTGCTGCTTTTTGAGTTCTTGGCAGTCTTGCTGCTCGTGCCGCTGGGTGCGGCCGCGGCCGGCTGCTGCAGCAGGAACAGGGTGCCGCACAGCAGCAGGGCCAGGGGCAGGCGGCGTGCTGGTGCTGGGGAGGACGGACGTTGAGGCATAGCCGGACTCTAAGCCCTGGCAGCGCCGGTGAGGCCTTGCGTACGCAGCATGTGCCCCCAGCTTGCTCCTAGAATGGTTTCCACTTGCTTCCAACTGCCCGTTCCGGGCGGCAATCGCCCATGGTTCCCCACCTGATCACCGCACTGAACGGCCCCATCAACGAGCTGGAACAGCGCATCCTCGAATCCATGCCGGCGATCGAGCGCTGGTTCCGCCTGGAGTGGATGGAGCACACGCCGCCCTTCTACAGCTCGGTGGACATCCGCAATGCCGGCTTCAAGCTCGCGCCGGTGGACACCAACCTCTTCCCCGGCGGCTTCAACAATCTCAATCCCGAGACCCTGCCCCTGGCGGTGCAAGCCGCCATGGCGGCGATCGAGAAGATCTGCCCCGAGGCCAAGAACCTGCTGCTGGTGCCCGAGGCCCACACCCGCAACACCTTCTACCTGGCCAATATCGCCACCCTGATCCGCATCTTCAACCAGGCTGGCCTGAATGTGCGCCTGGGCAGCCTGGACCCGGCCATCACCGGCCCCACCCAGCTGGCCCTGGCCGATGGTGGCAGCCTGACCCTGGAGCCCTTGCAGCGCACGCGCGGTCGCCTCGGACTCAAGGACTTCGATCCTTGCACCATCCTGCTCAACGACGACCTGTCGGCCGGCATTCCCGCCGTGCTGCAGAACCTGCATGAGCAGTACCTGCTGCCGCCCCTGCACGCGGGCTGGGCCTTGCGGCGCAAGCACCAGCATTTCAAGGCCTACGAAGAGGTCGCCAAGAAGTTCGCCAAGCTCATGGGCATGGACCCCTGGCTGATCAACCCCATGTTCAGCCATCTGGACGGCCTGGACTTCGCCAGCGGCGAGGGCCTGGATGCCTTGCAGGCGCAGACCGATGCCCTCCTGACCAAGGTGCGCCGCAAGTACAAGGAATACGGCATCAACGAGAAACCCTTCGTGATCGTCAAGGCCGACACCGGCAGCCAGGGCCGCTGCATCACCACGGTGCGCGATGCCAAGGACCTGGAGACCCTGGGCCTCAAGCGCGGCGAGCAGGCCTGTCGCCTGCCGGATGGCCAGCCGGTGAACGCGGTGCTGATCCAGGAGGGCGTGGCCACCTATGAGCGCGTCAACGAGGCGGTGGCCGAGCCGGTGGTCTACATGATGGACCGCTATGTGGTGGGCGGCTTCTACCGCGTGCATGCCGAGCGCGGCGTGGACGAGAACCTCAATGCCCCCGGCTCCAGCTATGTGCCCCTGGCCTTTGCCGAGTCCACCCAGCTGCCGCGACCCGGGGCCAAGCCCGGCGCCAGCGCGCCCAACCGCTTCTATATGTACGGCGTGATCGCGCGTCTGGCCATGCTGGCCGCCAGCTACGAGCTGGAGGCCACCGATCCCGATGCCGAGGTCTATGCCTGACTGACCGGGCCCTGCTCCGCGGCCAGCCCCCCCTGCTGCCGGAGCAGCTCGATGAAGCGATCCACAAAGGGGTTGCTCATCTCCTCCGATTGCCAGGCGCACAGCCCGCCCAGGCCCAGATCCAGGTCCAGCGGCAGCAGGCGCACGGCGCCCGAGAGGGCGGCCGAGCGTGCGATGGGCGAGGGCATGATGGCCACCAGGGGCATGCGCTGCAGCAGGCCCAGGGTCAGCATCAGATCGTCGGTCTGCAGCACATTGCTGGGCAGGGGCAGGCCGAGCTGGTGCCAGAAGCGGTCGCGCCGCACGCGCGAGCGCGTGCCTGGCAGGGGCCAGATCCAGGCCTGCTGGTTGAGCGTCTCCCAGCTCAGCCGGCGCTCACGTGCCAGCGGATGCGCGCTGCTGATCACCACCCGCTCCTGCACCGGCATCACGCTGTGGGCGCGCAGCTCCGGTGGCGCATCGCCCACCTGACGGGCCACCACCAGATCCAGCCGGCCCTGGCGCAGGTCTTCGAACATGCCGCTCAGGGCATGGGTGCGCACCGCCAGGCTCAGCTGCGGTAGCTCCTCCTTCATGCGGGCGATGCTGTCAAACAGCAGGGGGTTGAGGGCCGCATTGGTCGCGCCGATCAGCAGCTCCCCGCTGGCGCCGCGCATCAGGGCCGCGGCTTCCTCGCTGCCTCGGCGCAGCAGCTGCTCCATGCGCTGGGCCAGCCGCACCATCTGCGCGCCCAGCGGTGTGGCGCGAATGCTGCGGCCGCGTCGCAAAAACAGGGTTTTCCCTAGGGCTCGTTCCACCTCGCCCAGGGACTTGCTGATGGCGGGTTGGGTCACATGCAGTGCATCGGCCGCCGCACTAAGGGAACCCGCCTTGGACAGGGCGAGCAGCATGCGCAGCTGGCGCAGGCTCAGGCGCTGCATCACGAAGGCCTCCACCTGCTCGGGTGTGACCTCTTCTTCTAGAGGCATAACTTCAGGAAAAGTTTTGTAAAGAAACGGTCATGGATTGTGCCTGCGCAATCCCTAGGGTGTGCAGCTACCTCTTTCCCACACACCAGATACAGGACCGTCCGATGACCCCTCGTCATTCCCTGATCGCCCTGGCCGCCATGATGGTGGCCCTGCAGGCCCAAGCCCAGAACAACGCCGCTGCCGACTCGCAGAAGCTGGAGCGCATCGAGATCACCGGCTCCTCGATCAAGCGCGTGGACAAGGAAACGGCCTCGCCCGTGCAGGTGATCAAGGCCGAGGACATCGCGCGCACCGGCGCCCTCACCCTGGCCGATGTGATGGCCCTGCTGCCGGCCGTGGCCGGTGGTGGCCAGGTGGACAGCACCAGCAGCAGCTTCTCCGACGGCGTGGCCACCGTGTCCATGCGCGGCCTGGGCTCGGCCTCCACCCTGACCCTGATCAACGGCCGTCGCATGGCCGCGGCCGCCACGGCCAACCCCAATGCGGGCCAGTCCACCCTGTACAACCTGAACAACATCCCCATGGCCGCCATCGAGCGCGTGGAGGTGTTGAAGGACGGTGCCTCCGCCATCTACGGCTCCGACGCCATGGCCGGCGTGGTGAACTTCATCCTGAAGAAGGAATACCAGGGCCTGGAAGCCAAGCTGAACACCTCGGGCGCCATGCAGGGCGGCTTCCGCACCAACAGCGCCAGCTTTTTCGGCGGCTTTGGCGATCTGGACAGCCAGCGCTTCAATGTGATGCTGGGCCTGGACCTGTCCAAGCGCGGCGCCACCGGGGTCAACAAGCTCGACGGCGTGTCCTATGACGCCTGGTCCCTGGGCACCACCTCCACCAGCACCGGTCTGGCCGGCGACATCTACCGCCAAGACAGCGCCCTGACCTTCGCGCCCAATTTCTGGCGCGAGACCGCCGTGGGTTCGGGCGCCTTCAACACCACCACGCCCATCCCGCCCAAGAACGGCCAATGCGCGGCGCCCGGCGTCTATGACACCACGGTGCTGGCCAACCGCGCCCCGGTCTGCGCCATGGACACCAGCATCTACGAGCGCTTCACCGAGCCCTCCAAGAGCGCCAATCTGTTCGCCCGCGCCAACTTCCTGATCTCCCAGGACCTGACCGCCTCGGTGGAGGCGGCCTATTCGCGCCTGGAGAACACCTATAGCACCGGCTACGCCACCCTGGGTTCGGGCCTGAGCGAGTGGTTCGATGCCAAGGGCAATCGCCGCACCTTCCGTCATGTGATGGCGGCCAACCATCCGGACAACCCGCTGTTCCAGGCCGACCCCAACAACAAGCTGCGCCTGGCCACCAGCGCCCGCCTGGGCGACATCTCGCGCGACACCCAGGTCAAGCAGGATGATCTGCGCCTGGTGCTGGACCTGACCGGCACCCACTTTGGCTGGGACTGGAACGGCGGCCTGCTCTACAACCAGAGCAAGCGCAAGGAAACCGAGACCGGCATGATCAATTCCGTGACGGCCCAGGCCGCGCTGGACAAGTACCGTTTTGGCGGTGTCAACAGCCCCGAGCTGCTGGCCCAGATCAGCCCCGTGGCGGTCAACGACGGTGACACCAAGGTCTCCATCGCCAATATCAAGGGCAGCCGCGAATTCGGCCGCCTGGCCGGTGGCGCCATCGGCGTGGCCCTGGGCCTGGAGCACCGCAGCGAAAGCATCACCATGACGCCGGATGCCAATCTGGCGGCCGGCAACTTCGTGAGCCGCGGTGGTTCGCAGGCCAATGGCAGCCGCAACGTGACCTCGGTGTTTGCCGAAACCGTGCTGCCGGTCTTCAAGACCCTGGCCCTGGAAGCGGCCCTGCGCTCCGACCAGTACAGCGACTTCGGCAACTCCACCACACCCAAGCTGGGTTTCAAGTGGACCCCGATCAAGACCCTGGCCCTGCGCGGCACGGTGGCCGAAGGCTTCCGTGCGCCCAGCCTGAGCCAGATGTCCGAGTCCTCGGTGACCAGCTTCCAGAGCATCGGCACCTGGCGTGACGCGCTGCGCTGCCCCGTGGGCGCCAACGGCCTGCCGGCCAAGATCCCGGGCGCCACCGGCTACGACAACACCCTGACCAACGAGTGCGACCGCAATGCCAGCACGGGCAACTCGCGCAGCATCGCGGCCTTCATCGTGGCCAACCCCAATCTGCGCCCCGAGACCTCGCGCAGCTACACCCTGGGCCTGGTGTTCGCACCGTTTGAATCGCTCAACGGCACCTTTGACATCTACCAGATCACGCGCAAGAACGAGATCGACCGCCTGAGCTCCAGCGATGTGCTGCAGCGCCTGTACGAGCAGGGTGAGGCCTCTTACGCCGCCGATGTGGTGCGCAGCGCCGACGCGAGCACCGCGCTCAAGGATGCCCAGGGCAAGGTGATCCCGGGTACCGAGCGCATCGCCATGGTCAAGCGCAGGTACCTGAACCTGGGCCAGACCCAGGTGCGTGGTGCCGATCTGGAGCTGAGCCACCGTGCCACCCTGGGTGACGGCGCCCGCCTGAACAGCGCCCTGTTCCTGGGCTATGTGCACAGCTACAAGGTGCAGCGCGACAAGGGTCTGCCGATTGTCGATACCAATGACTCCATGGGTGACGACCGTCCCAAGTACAAGGCGCGCGTGAGCAGCACCTACAGCCTGGGCAACTTCTCGGTCACCACGGCCGTGAACTACGTGCACAGCATGGGTCTGCCGCGCTACAACCTGTCGACGGGCGTGCGTGAAGAGTGCAGCCCCACCTATGCCAACAGCAAGTTCCAGACCGCGGCCCTGGGCGGCGACTGCCGCGTGGCCTCGCTGACCACGGTGGATCTGGGCGTGGGCTTCAAGCCGGTGAAGAACCTGAACTTGCGCGCCACGGTGCTGAATGTGTTCGACCGTGCGGCGCCCTATTCGCCCACCGGCGCCAGCGACAACCTCTACGGCTGGGACAAGGGCCTGTACAACGCTGCGGGCCGCCAGCTCTCGGTCAGCGCCGGCTACACCTTCTGGTAAGCCAGTCCGGGCTCGTGCGGGGCGGCGTCACTCAGACGCGCCCCGCCGCCTGCATCACCCTTGAGGGCGGCGCGTGCCGCCCTTTTTCATGTCTGCGGGTCGCCCCGCAGCGACACAGAGACTGCCGTTGTCCATGAAACAGCCTGCCCAACTTTTGCGCCCTCTCTTGCTGGCCCTGGGTCTCAGCCTGCTGGGTGCCTGCTCCAGCACGGGGCCCGCACAGCCCGCGGTCCGCGCTGAGCAGCCCATTCCCGGATTGCTGACCGAAGGCATCCCGCCCCTGCCAGCCGTGCCCCGCTCGGCACCGGCCTATGAAGCGCCGGCCCTGCGCTTCGTGGACTGGCATCCGCAGCAGCTGGAGATGCTGGTGCTGGCCCGCCATCAAGGGCTGATGCAGCTGCACCGCCTGGATCAGGCAGGCGGCCGCCCCCAGCTCCTGAGCCGCGGCGCTGATCCGGTGGACGATGCGCGCTGGGAGCCCGAGCAGGGGCGCTATCTGGTCTTCAGCCGCGATCAGGGCGGGGACGAGGCCTTCAGGCTCTACCGTCTGGACACCGGCGAGCCGGCCGGGGAGGGCGTGGCACTCACGCCCGCCGGGGCGCGGGTCAATGGCTTTGCCTTCCTGCCCCAAGGACGGGGCCTGGTCTATCTGCTGGAGCAGCTGGACCGCCAGGCCCAGGGGCAGGGCGGCGAGCGGCGCGCGCGCAGCTGGCTGCAGTGGGTGGACCCGCTCAATCCGGCCAGCACCCGCCGCCTGGGCGAGGTGGAGGGCGGGCGCTTTGGCGATCTGCGCGTCGGCCCCAGCGGCGCCATCACCGTGCTGCGCAGCCAGGGCAAGCAGAGTCAGCTGCTGCGCTACACGCTCGATGGCACAGCGCCCCAGGCCCTGGGCGCGGCGCGCCAGATCGATTCCCAAGAGGAGGCCGACGAGGAATTTCTGTGGAGCCGCCTGGCCCTGCAGGGCGACTTCCGTCATCTGGTGCGCACCTCGCTGGACAGCGGTGCGCGCGAGCCCCTGCTGGCCCAGGCCCTGGGCGGCGATCTGGAGGCCCTGGCCGTGCCGGCCCCGGGGCTGCATCAGCCCCTGGCCCTGGTGAGCAATGAGGCGGGGCTCTCGGCCCTGTGGCTGTATGAGCCGCGGGATGCGGGCGCGGCGCCACGCCGCATTGCCACGGACCTGCCGGCCGGTGTGCTGCGCAATCCGCGCTGGCATCCGCGCTATCCGGTGCTGGGCTTCTCCCATGTCTGGACCCAAAGCCCCGGCCAGCTTTACAGCTGGGATGCGCGCGACCAGCGCTTGCAGGCCTGGTCCGGCGCGGATGAGAAGAACCAGCCCCTGCGCACCGAGCTGCTGCGCTGGAAGAGCTTTGACGGGCTGGAGATCACGGGGCTGCACACGCCGCCGCCGGCGCGCTTCAGCGGCCCGCGGCCGGTCTACATCAGCCTGCATGGCGGCCCGGCCTCGCAGTCGCGCCCCGGCTATCTCTCGGCCACCCTGCGCCAGCTGGTGGAAGAGCAGGGCGTGCACCTGATCCAGCCCAATGTGCGCGGCTCGGACGGCTTCGGCAAGCGCTTCCTGGCCCTGGACAACGGCCGCCTGCGTGAAAACGCCACCCGCGACGTGAGCGCCCTGCTGGACCTCATTGCTCGTCGCCCCGATATGGACGCGGCCAAGGTCATCGTGGCCGGCGGCAGCTATGGTGGCTATCTGACCCTGGCCGTGGCGGCGGCCGAGGCGCCGCGCATTGCCGGCAGCATCTGCCGCGTGGGCATTGCCAATTTCGTGAGCTTTCTGGAGCACACCGAGAGCTACCGGCGCGACAACCGCCGCGCCGAGTATGGCGACGAGCGCGACCCGGCCATGCGCGAGTTCCTGACCCAGATCTCGCCCCTGTCCCGCGTGCAGCAGATGAGCAAGCCCATGTTCATCGTGCATGGCCGCAACGATCCGCGCGTGCCCTATGGCGAGGCCCAGCAGATGGCGGCGGCCCTGCAGGCCCAGGGCACGCCCCTGTGGTTCCTGACCGGCGAGGAGGAGGGCCATAGCGTGGCCAAGCCCGCCAACCGCGACTATCTGCAGCGCGCCACGCTGGAGTTTGTGCGTCGGGTGCTGGGCGGTCAGCCCCTGTCGGCCCCCTGACCCCGGGCCTTCCCGGGGCTGTTGCACCGCACAAAACCGGGAGCACAATACGGTTTTTGATCTCGCGGCGCCTTGCACGGCGTCGCCCTCGTTTGTGACAGCCTCGACAACGAAGCAGAGCCCCACCGTCTTGGCGGGCATGACCCTGGGCGCCTTGGGTGTCGTCTATGGCGACATCGGCACCAGCCCGCTGTACGCGCTCAAGGAAGTCTTCCACGGGGGGCATGTGCCCCTCAGTGCGGACAATATCCTGGGCGTGCTGTCCCTGCTGTTCTGGACCATGACCATCGTGGTCTCGCTCAAGTACGTGCTGCTGATCCTGCGCGCGGACAACAACGGCGAGGGCGGCCTGATCGCCATGCTGGCCCTGGCGACACAGGCCGTGCGCGACAAGCCCCGGCTGCGCCGCGTGCTGATGCTGGTGGGCCTGTTCGGCACGGCCATCTTCTTTGGTGATGCGGTCATCACCCCGGCCATGACGGTGCTGGGTGCGGTGGAGGGCATCGATGTCTATGCGCCGCAGTACCACGATGCCATCGTGCCCATTACCGTGTTGGTGCTGGCCGGGCTGTTCGCGGTGCAGCGCTTTGGCACCGCCGGTGTGGGCAAGGCCTTCGGACCGGTGATGCTGGTCTGGTTCAGCAGCCTGGCCCTGCTGGGGCTGCCCCAGGTCATGGCCAATCCCGAGGTGCTGGCCGCGGTGAACCCGGCCCATGCCCTGCGCTTCTGCCTGGAGTATCAGTGGATCGCCTTTGTGGCCCTGGGAGCCGTGGTCCTGGTGGTGACGGGCGGTGAGGCCCTCTATGCCGACCTGGGCCACTTCGGCAAGAGGCCCATACGCATCGCCTGGTACGGCATCGTGATGCCAGCCCTGGTCATCAACTACTTCGGCCAGGGCGCCCTGCTGCTCAAGGACCCCGCGGCGATCAAGAATCCCTTCTACCTGATCGCCCCGGACTGGGCCGAAATCCCGCTCTTCGTGCTGGCCACCCTGGCCGCCATCGTGGCCTCCCAGGCCCTGATCACGGCGGCCTTCTCCGTCACCAAGCAGGCTATCCAGCTGGGCATCCTGCCGCGCATGCGCATCCTGCACACCTCGGTGCGCGACACGGGCCAGATCTACGTGCCCTTCGTCAACTGGGGGCTCTTTGTCTTTGTGCTGCTGGCCGTGGTGCTGTTTGGCTCCTCCAGCAAGCTGGCCGGTGCCTATGGCGTGGCGGTGACCATCGACATGACCATCACCACGGTCATGACCTTCTTCGTGATCCGCTACGGCTGGCGCTATCCCCTGCCGCTGTGTGTGGTGGCGACCGGGGTGTTCTTCATCATCGACATCACCTTCCTGGCCTCGAACATGCTCAAGCTGCTGCATGGCGGCTGGTTCCCGCTGCTGATCGGCATTGGCATGTTCACCCTGATGCTGACCTGGAAGCAGGGCCGTCGCCAGCTCAGCCAGAAGCTGCGTGAAGACGCCATCGATCTGCGCAGCTTCCTGGAAGCCGTCTTCGTCAGCCCGCCTACCCGGGTGGCCGGCACGGCCGTCTTTCTCTCGGCGGAGCAGGGCGTGACGCCCAATGCCCTGCTGCACAACCTCAAGCACAACAAGGTGCTGCACGAGCAGAACCTCTTTGTCTCGGTCAAGCACCATGAGGTGCCCTGGGTGGGCTTCGAGAAGCGCATGGAGGTGCAGAGCCTGGGCAACAACTGCTGGCAGATCAGCATCAACTTCGGCTTCAAGAATGAGCCCGATGTGCCCGAGGCCCTGAGGCTGCTGGAGCAGCATGGCGTGCAGCTGGAAGAGATGGAAACCAGCTACTTCCTCTCGCGCGACATCGTCATCCCGACCATAGGCTCGGGCATGGCGCCCTGGCGCGAGAAGCTCTTCGCCAGCATGCACCGCAATGCCGCGGCCGCGGCCGACTTCCTGCACCTGCCCACCAACCGCATCGTGGAGCTGGGCGCCAAGGTCGAGATCTGAGTCTCCGGGGGGCGGGCACGCCCGCCCCGGCCTTGCCTGTCGCGGACTTGCAACGTCAATGAGAATTATTCTCATATAAGATGCGCGCCTTGCCGGTGTGCCAGCCGTCCCGCGGGATGGCGGCGCACCGATCCCAGCTGAGCCTGCCAGCCTCTCGCCCGCTGCTCGATTTCCCATCGCAGCCCGACCCGCCGCCGGTACCGCCCGCCGCGGGTCCGTCACGGAGTGCCCATGGCCCGCAGTCTTGTCTCCCCCTCCTCGCGCCGCCGCATGCGCGAGGCTCTTGTCCCCGCCTCCATGGCCCTGGCCGTCCTCAGCCTGTGTGCAGCGGCCCAGGCCCAGGCTCAAGCTCAGGCCCAGGCGCCGGCCGCACCGGCCGCTCCACGTCTGGTCCAGCCTGATCTGCCCAAGCTGACCGTCACGGCCACCCGCCTGGAAACGCCCGAAGACCAGGTGGCCGCCACGGTCACCACGCTCAGCGCCCAGGAGATCGAGCGCAAGCTGGCCACCGACCTCAAGAACCTGCTGCGCGATGAGGCCGGCGTGGCGGTGCGCTACCAGCCCAACCGCAGCTCGGCCGCCTTCTACAGCACGGGCCGGGGCGGCAACGAGGGCATCAATATCCGTGGCCTCGAGGGCAATCAGGTGCTGCTGCAGACCGATGGCGTGCGCCTGCCCATGGTCTACAGCAGCGGCCCGGTCTTTGCCGGGCGCGGCGACTACATCGATGTGGAGGCCTTCAAGCAGGTGGAAATCCTGCGCGGCGCCTCGTCCAATGCCTATGGCAGCGATGGCCTGTCCGGCGCGGTCAGCTTTGTCACCAAGGACCCGGCCGACCTGCTGCCGCGCGGCAAGTCCTCGCAGGCGGCGCTCAAGCTGGGCCATGCCACGGTGGACAAGTCCAGCAGCCTGGTGCCCAGCTATGCCTTCCGCGCCGACCAGTGGGAGGGCCTGGTGCTGGCCAGCCTGCGCCGCGGGCATGAGACCGATACCCGCGGTGAGCGCGAGACCCGCGACCGCACGCGCACCGTGGGCAATCCGCAGGACATCGCCTCCAACTACCTGCTTGGCAAGCTGGTCTACAAACTCGACGCCCGCCAGCAGCTCAAGCTCTCGCTGGAACATCTGGACCGCGAGGTGGACACCCAGGTCTTCACCCTGTTCGGCGACCCGATGTTCCCGACGCACACGCGCGTCGATGCCGGCGAACGCATCAACCGCAGCCTGCTCAAGCTGGACTACCGCTATGTGGACAGCAGCAACCCGCTGTTCCAGCGCGCGAACGCCCAGCTCTACTGGCAGGACGCCAAGAACCGCCAGCTGGGCTATGAGGAGCGCAGCAACACCAGCGTCTGGAACAGCCGCTCGCGCGACGCCTTCTATGCCGAGCGCATGGTGGGCGGCTCCCTGCAGTTCGAGAGCCATCTGCCGCAGCAGCGCCTGCTCTACGGCCTGGACCTCTCCAGCACCCTGGTGCACTCGCTCAAGGAGGGCGCCAACTATCTGAATGGCAGCCTGGTCACGGCCCCGCCGCCTTCGGGCTTCGGTCCGGTCAACAAGAGCTTTCCGGATACCGACTACCGCCTGCTGGGCCTCTTCGTTCAGGATGAGATCAGCTGGGGCCAGTTCATGCTCACGCCGGGTCTGCGCCTGGACCGCTTCGAGCTGGACCCGCGCCAGGGTGATCCGCTCTACAGCATCAACAACCCGGCCACACCGGCCAAGCTCAGTGATCATGAGCTCTCGCCGCGCCTGGGTCTGGTCTGGACCCATAACCCCATGCTGCGCGTCTATGGCCAGTACGCCCATGGCTTTCGCGCGCCCACGCCCAGCCAGCTCAATGGCGGCGTGACCAATCTGAACTCGCGCCCGGCCTACACCTCGGTGGGCAATCCGGACCTCAAGCCCGAGACCAGCGATGCCTTCGAGCTGGGCCTGCGTGGCCGCAGCGACACCCTGCGCTACCAGCTGGCGCTTTTCAAGTCGCGCTACAAGGACTTCATCGCGGCCAATCAGACCGTCAGCGGCAGCGGCAGCGCGGCCGATCCCCTGGTGTTCAAGTCCGTCAACCTGAATGGCGCGCGCATCAGCGGTGTCGAGCTCTCGGGCGCCTGGACCTTCCTGCCGCAATGGACGCTCAGCGCCAGCTACGCCCATACCAAGGGCGATAGCGAGGCCCCCAACGGCAGCCGCACCCCCCTGGACAGCGTGGAGCCCGACAAGGGCGTGCTGGGCCTGCGCTACGAGCAGGCCGGGGTCTGGGGCGCCGAGCTCAAGCTCACCGGCATGAAGAGCCAGCGCCGCAACCCCGACCCCAGCCGCAACTACACGCCCAAGGGCTTTGTGGTCGGCGATCTGAACGCCTGGTGGGACATCGACAAGCGCTGGAGCCTGAACGCGGCCCTGAGCAATATCGGCGATGTGAAGTACTGGCAGTGGTCCGATGTGCGCGGCATTGCTCCTGGCAATATCGCCCTGGACGCCTACACCCAGCCGGGCCGCAACTTCAGCGCCAGCGTTCGCTACCAGTTCTGAGCCCTGCTGCCCCTTGCTTCAGAAGGGCAGCAGCTCAAAGCGGCCCGGCTGAAGATGGGCCAGCTGGCGCTG
>NZ_JBKCLH010000079.1:0-12910 GCF_046300915.1 Roseateles sp.
CCGCCCGCCCCCAGCCGCGTGGTGGGCGCCGGCCACTGGGCCGGGGCCGCGGCCCTGAGCGCCCTGGCGCCCTATGCCGAGCCCATCATGGCCGAGCAGGACTGCGGCCTGCTGCTCTGGGATGCGCCGGCCCTGCGCGCCGCACTGCAGGAGGCCGGCTGCGAGGCCGCCAGCCTGGAGCCGCGCCTGCGCCAGGCCCTGCCCGCGGGCGCCCTGGCCGAAGGGGCGCTCGCGCGCTGGCTGGCCCGGGGCTGAGCCGCCCGCGCCGCCCGCACTGCTTTAGCGCTCAGCGCTTGGGCGGCAGGGCCGCGCGCGCCAGATCGGGCTGGTCGCTGAAGAAGCCGTCCATGCCCGTGGCCAGGAAGCGGCGCAGCTGGCCCGCCATATCGCCCAGGGCGCCGGGCGCCTTGTCGGCGCTGTTCTGGAAGTCCTTGGGCAGGAAGCTGTTCTCGGCGCGGAAGGTCCAGCCATGCACCACCAGGCCGCGGCGCTGCGCCTCGGCCACCAGGGGCGTGGGCTCGGCCGCGAGCTGCTGGGCCTGCAGCGGGATGATCAGGTTCAGGTGCGGGCCGATGCCGTTGGCGTAGCGTTTGATGAAGTCCAGGCCCGCGGGCTGGGCCAGCTCGGCATAGCCGCGCGCATCGCCGGCCAGGGTGAAGTCATAGGGCTTGCCGCTGGCGCTGAGCAGCTGCACCAGGCGCAGCTGGGTCTTGCCGCGCAGGTACTGCAGATTGGCCACCTCGAAAGACTGGATGAAAACCGGCGCCTCGGGCCGGTTGCCCCAGGCCGCGTGCAAGGCCTTGAGCAGGGTGTCTTCCATGCGCGGCAGGCCGGCCGCATCCGTGAAGGCCTTGAAATAGCTGGGGTGCTTGGTCTCGGGGTAGATGCCCACGCCGCGCGCCTTGGCCAGGGCGATCACCTCGTCCAGTGTGGGGATGGGCAGGCGGTCATCAAAGGCCTTGTTGGCCAGACGCAGATCGCGCAGGCGCTCCTGAGCGCGAATGTCGGCGCGGATCTCGGCCGCGGTGAAGTCCTCGGCAAACCAGCCCGCCATCGGTCGGCCATCGACCTGCTTCACCGTCAGGCGATCCGCGTACTTCTCCAGCTGCCAGACATTGCTGCTGGTGTCGGTGCGATGCAGCACCGGTTTGCCGTCCACGCCGCGCTTGATCGTGCGGCCATCGGCCTCCAGCTCCACGCGCGCCAGCAGCGGCTCGTGGCGCGCCAGCAGCACCCCGTCCTGGCTCATGACCAGATCGGGTTCGATGTAGTCGGCGCCCTGCTCGATGGCCAGCTCGTAAGCCGCCAGCGTGTGCTCGGGTCGGTGCCCGCTGGCGCCGCGGTGGGCGATCAGCAGGGGCTGGGCCAGGGCCCAGCCGCCGGACAGGGTCAGCAGCAGGGCGGCGACCCAGGATCGAACAGCAGGGGTCTTGATCGGCATGGCGCTCTCCTTCTTGGGGTACACGCCGGCCATGCTGCCAGCGCGCCGTGACAGAGCGCCCCGGCCCGCCCAAGGCCTGGGCGCTCTGCGCATGCAGCAAAGCTCAGTACAAACCGCGCGTGCGCGCCATCAGTCGCGTCAGGCCCAGCATGGCATCGGTATGGGGCGTGGGCAGGTCCAGCTTCTGGGCGATTTCGCGCACCACGGCGACCAGGGCGTCCAGCTCCAGCGGGCGGCCGGCCTCGGTGTCCTGGAGCATGGAGGTCTTGAAGGCCCCCAGCTTGCGCGTCACCTCGTGGCGCTGCTCGGGCGTCTGGTCCACGCCGCAGCCGATGCGCGCACCGATCTCGGCGGCTTCGCGCATCACGTTCGTGACGAATCCGCGCACCAGCTCGTCGTCCAGGATGCGATCGGCCGTGGCCCCGGTCAGGGCCGAGATGGGGTTCATGGTCATATTGCCCCAGAGCTTGAACCAGATGTCGCGCTGGATGCGCTCCGAGACCGTGGCATTGAAGCCGGCGCGCTGCAGCAGGGCCGCGAGCTGCTCCACATGCGCGGGCCGGCCACCGGCCGGATCGCCCAGGATCAGGCCCATGCCCATCACATGCCGCACGCGGCCGGGCTCGGGCGTGGCGCAGCTGGCGTGCACCACCGAGCCGATCACGCGCTCGGCCGGGATCTGGGCGGCGATCAGGCCGCCCGGGTCCACCGTCTCCAGGGCCTGCCCCTCCAGCGGACCACCCAGGCCGCGGAAGAACCACCAGGGCACGCCGTTCATGGCCACCAGCACCCGGGTTTCGGGGCCCATCAGGGCGCGCACGGCCGGCGCCACTGCCGCCAGGGCCGGGCCCTTGACGGCCACCACCACCAGATCCTGCAGGCCCAGGGCCTCGGTGCTGTCGCTGGCCTTGAGAGGCACGCTCAGGCTCTCGCCGGTCGGCGTGTCCAGACGCAGGCCCTGGGAGCGCAGGGCAGCCAGCGTGGCACCGCGCGCCAAGGCACTGAGTTGCACCTCTGCGCCCAGCTTGTGGCCCAGATAAGCGCCGAACCAACCGCCTATGGCGCCCGCCCCCACGATGCACACCTTGAAACTCATGCTGCTTTCCCTCGCTTGACTTGTTCACACCGGCGCTGCGCCGGATTGCGCCCGCGAATCTACGTCAGTTCTGCTCCGACCCCAAGCGACGGCTGAGCCGAGCCGCGGCCTGGCGCAGGGTCTCGCCCAGGCCGGGCTTGAGCCGGCTGCTGGGCAGGCTCAGGGTCAGGGCGCCCACCAGCTCGCCGCCAGCGCGGAACACCGGCGCGGCCAGGCCGGCCAGACCCTGGACGCGGTCGCCATCCAGCTCGGCCAGGCCCTCGGCGCGTATGCGCTCATAGAGCTTGCCGCGCGCGCCGCCATAGGCCAGCAGCAGACGCCCACCCGCGCCGCGCTCCAGGGGCAGCAGATCGCCCGCGCACAGATGGTCGCGCAGGGGCTGGGGCGAGTCCACGCGGTACAGGCACAGGCGCTGCTCGCCCTGGCGCACATGCAGGGCCGCGCTCTCGCGCGTGCGGGCCACCAGGGCCTGCAGCACCGGCATCACCTCGGCCTCCAGCGAGAAGGAGGCGGCGTAGAGGCCGTGCAGCCGCGCCAGGCCCGGCCCCAGGGCATAACGCCCGTCAGCCCGCCGCTGCAGCAGCTGCGCATGCTCCAGCGAGGCCAGCAGGCGCAGGGCCGTGCTCTTGTAGAGCTGGGTGCGCTCGGCCAGCTCGCTCAGGCTCAGCGTGCTGTCACCGGCGCGAAAGGCATTGAGCAGGCTCAGGGCCTTGTCGGCCGCGGCCACACCGCCAGGCGCTGCTTCGGTGTCGGCCAGGGAGGGGGTGGCGGCTTTGCGGGGCATGGTTGACGGGGCTGGGGTCGAAGGCGATACTTTTCAGAACTCTGTTCCATTGGATAGAACATGTCAAGCAGCACCCAGGAACCCGAGGTCCTGATCAGCGAGGTGGGCCCGCGCGACGGCCTGCAGAGCGTGGCCACCACCATGCCCACGGCCGCCAAGCAGCGCTGGGTGGCGGCCCTGCACGCCGCCGGCCTGCGCGAGATCGAGCTGGGCTCCTTTGTGCCGGCGCGCCTGCTGCCCCAGCTGGCCGACACCGGCGAGCTGATCGCCTTTGCGCGCGGCCTGCCCGGTCTCGCCACCCTGGCCCTGGTGCCCAACCGGCGCGGGGCCGAGGCCGCCATCGCCGCAGGCGCGCACAAGATCAGCCTGCCCATCTCGGTGAGCGAGGCCCATTCCCTGGCCAATGTGCACAAGACCCCGCAGGCCATGCTGGAGGAGCTGCGCAGCGTGCTGGCCCTGCTCCGCGAGCAGGCACCCGCCCTGGGCGTGGAGGTGGGCCTGTCCACCGCCTTCGGCTGCACCCTGCAGGGCGCGGTGAATGAAGACGCCGTGATCCGCCTGGCCCTGGCCTGTGCCGAGGCGGGGGCGGACGATGTGGGCCTCTCGGACACCGCCGGCATGGCCAACCCGGCCCAGGTGCGGCGGCTCTTCACGCGCCTGCGCCGGGAGCTGGGCGAGCGCGCCGGTGCCGCGCACCTGCACAACACCCGCGGCCTGGGCCTGGCCAACTGCCTGGCCGCCTACGAGGCCGGCGTGCGCACCTTCGACGCCTCCCTGGCCGGCCTGGGCGGCTGCCCCTATGCGCCCGGCGCCTCGGGCAATGTGGTGACCGAGGACCTGGTCTTCATGTTCGAGGCCATGGGCGTGCGCACCGGCATAGCCATCGAGCGCCTGCTGGCCGCCCGCGCGCCGCTGCGCGAGGGCCTGCCCCAGGAGGCGCTGTACGGCATGCTGGCCGAGGCCGGCCTGCCCAAGGGATTCACAGCATGAGCGACATCAGCCACAACAAGCAAGACCTGCCCCTGGCCGGCATCCGGGTGATCGAGTTCACCCATATGGTGATGGGCCCCAGCTGCGGCATGGTGCTGGCCGATCTGGGCGCCGAGGTCATCAAGGTGGAGCCGCTCAGTGGCGACAACACGCGCCAGCTGCTGGGCTCGGGCGCGGGCTTCTACCCGCTCTTCAACCGCAACAAGAAGAGCCTGGCCCTGGACATCAAGCAGCCGCGCGGCCTGGAGATCGTGCTCAAGCTGCTGGCCAGCGCCGATGTCTTCAACGAGAACTTCAAGAGCGGCACCATGGACCGCCTGGGCCTGGGCTATGCGGCGCTTTCGGCCCTGAACCCGCGCCTGATCTATGTCTCGCACAAGGGCTTTCTGCCCGGCCCCTACGAGCACCGCACCGCGCTGGACGAGGTGGTGCAGATGATGGGCGGCCTGGCCTATATGACCGGCCGGCCGGGCGATCCGCTGCGCGCCGGCAGCTCGGTAAACGACATCATGGGCGGCATGTTCGGCGCCATCGGCGTGCTGGCCGCCCTGCAGCAGCGCCACACCAGCGGACGCGGCCAGCAGGTGCCGTCGGCCCTGTTCGAAAACAATGTCTTGCTGGTAGCCCAGCACATGATGCAGTACGCCATCACCGGCAAGCCGGCCGCGCCCATGCCCGAGCGCATCTCGGCCTGGGGCATCTACGACGTCTTCACCGTGGCAGGCGGCGAGCAGATCTTTCTGGCCGTGGTGAGCGATACGCAGTGGGCCCTGTTCTGCCAAGCCTTCGGCTTTGACGATCTGGGGGCCGACGCCACGCTCGCCAGCAACAACCTGCGCGTCCAGGCCCGCGCCCGCCTGATCCCCACGCTGCGCGAGCGCCTGGCCGCGCGTCCCGCGGCCGAGATCGCCGCGGTGTTCGAGGCCCAGGGTCTGCCCTTCGCGCCAATCACCCGGCCCGAGCAGCTTTTTGACGACCCGCATCTGCAGGCCACCGGCGGCCTGGCGCCCAGCACCTTGCCGGATGGTCGGGAGACCCGGATGCCCCTGCTGCCCCTGAGCCTGGACGGCCAGCGCCTGCCGCTGCGCCGGCCCGCGCCCCAGCTGGGGGCCGACAACGAGGCGCTGCTGGCCGCGCTGGGCTATGGCGAGCAAGAAGTCGCAGCCCTGCGGTCCGAGGGCGTGGTGCTCTGAGCACAAAGCCCCGGCTGGGCGGACAATGTCGGCCAATTCGCGCCCTCACCCACCGCCTTGTCCCACGCCACAACCGCGCTCAGCACCGCCCTGCCGCCCTATGCCCAGTGGCAGGCGGAGCGCGCCTGGCCGGTACTGCGCTTTGTCTATGGCATCGGCGGCCTCATCCCCCTGCTCTACCTGCTGGGCGACTGGTTGATCGAGCCGGCCGCGGCCGAGGTGCGGACCCTGCGCTTTGTCTATCTGGGCTTCTGGGGCCTGCTGAGCTGGCTGACGTTCAGGCCGGGGCGCCAGCTGCCCCTGGCCCTGTCCTACCCCCTCTACACCCTGGTGGGCGTGGGCTTTGCCTGCGTGATCGACGGCAAGCTGCTGGACCGCCCCGAGTTTGTGCTGGCCACGTCCCTGCTCTATCTGATGGGCCTGCTCATCGCCAAGGCCCCGCTCTGGCTCAATCTGGCCTGCGGCGGTATCACCGTGCTGGTCTGCGCCACCATGCTGAGCTGGCTGGGGCTGGACGCCACCACCATACGCCGGGTGGTCTTCTTCCACGGCCTGTGGGCCGGCGTGGTGGGCACGGCGGCCTGGGTGGTGCAGCGGCTGAACCGCCAGCTCTACGTCGCAGAGCGCGAGCTGCGCCAAACGCTGGCCGCCAACCAGCATCTGCTGGCCGAGACCGAGAAGCTGGCGCGCACCGACCCACTCACCGCCCTGCCCAATCGCCGGCAGTTCTTCCGCAGCGGCGAAGCCGCCTTGGCCGAGAGCCGCTGCAGCGGCCAGCCCCTGGCCCTGCTGGCGCTGGACGTGGATCACTTCAAGCGCATCAACGATCAGGGCGGTCATCAGCTGGGCGATACCGTGCTGCGTGAGGTGGCCCAGTGCTGCCGCGCCAGTCTGCGCAACACAGACCTGGCGGCTCGCATCGGTGGCGAGGAATTCGCCCTGCTCCTGCCCGCCACCGATCTGGCCCAGGCCCAACAGCTGGCGGAGCGGCTGCGGCAGGAAATCGCCGCGCTGCAGCTGCCGGCGGCCGTGACGGTCAGCATAGGCTGCGCCGAACTCTCTCCCGAGATGGACAGCGTGGATGCGCTGCTGGCTCGGGCCGATGAGGCCCTCTACGCCGCCAAGGAAAACGGGCGCAACCGCGTCAGCAGCGCCCGCCGCGTTCTGCTCACACCCGGCCACTGAGCCAGGCGCCAAGGCCTCACCGGCACGCGCCCTGGGCTGAGCGGGGACAATGGAACATTGAACCCGCCAGATCCGGCGTCACTCCCGAGTTCCAGCCATGAAATACCTGCACACAATGGTCCGCGTCGAGAACCTCGACGCTTCGCTCAAGTTCTACCGCGATGCTCTGGGCATGGTCGAGATGCGCCGCACCGAGCACGAGGCCGGCCGCTTCACCCTGGTCTATCTGGCCGCCAGCGGCGATGAGGCCGGCAAGTACCAGCCCCAGGTCGAACTGACCTACAACTGGCCCGATGCGGACGGCAAGGCCGAGGCCTACACCGGCGGCCGCAACTTCGGCCACATCGCCTTTGCCGTGCCCGATATCTATGCCGCCTGCCAGCGCCTGGCCGACCACGGCGTGACCATCCTGCGTCCGCCGCGCGATGGCCGCATGGCCTTTGTGCGCTCACCCGACCAGATCTCCGTCGAGCTGCTGCAGGACGGCCCCGCCCTCGCCCCAGCCGAGCCCTGGGCCTCCATGCCCAATACCGGCAGCTGGTAAGAGGCCCGTAGAGGGTCTGGGTCTGGCCCTAGCGCCAGGGAGGTGTCAGCGGCTTCTTGCCCAGCGCAGCCTCCCAGGCCTGCATGGTGCAGCTGCTCACCCAGGGGCCAGCATTGCCCCCCTGAGCTTGCGGCGCCGGCGGCCGCGGATCGGACAGACGGCGACGGAAAAACAAGGCCGTCGCGCGCTTGAAGTTCTCCAGCACCTCGGCCGAGCTGGGCTTGGCTTTGTGGCGCCCGCCCAGAATGCCCACGCCTTGACGCGCACGCAGGGGCAGGACCTGCCCCGCCTTGGATCCGCTCTCGGGCGCGTCGTGCTGCGCAGCCCCATCTTGCGGCAAGGAAACACAAGAAACATCCATGCGCCAAGCATGGCGCGCAGGCGCGCATCGAGCAATCCCGCCTCGGTGGGAGGCCTGGGCGATAGATGTATTGATGGGCCTCAAGACAAGACCGCAGCTGACCCAAGCCGCAGCTAGCGTGACGCTGCACGCGCCCAAAGCAAAAACCCCTGACTCTTTCGAATCAGGGGTCTGCGTTTGGTGGCCAAGGGCGGAATCGAACCACCGACACGCGGATTTTCAATCCGCTGCTCTACCAACTGAGCTACTTGGCCTTTGTTCTTTTTGCTGATCAATCTGTCTTGATCAGCGAAGACCGAGACTATAACACAGCTTTCAGAGCCCGCCACCTCTTTTATTGCGAGAAAGATCCACGCCCAGCTGCTTGAGCTTGCGATAGAGGTGGGTGCGCTCCAGGCCGGTCTTCTCGGCCACGCGGGTCATGGAACCGCATTCCTTGGCGAGGTGGAACTCGAAGTAGCTCTTTTCGAAGGCATCGCGGGCCTCGCGCAGGGGGCGGTCCAGCTCGAAGAGCTGCTCGGATGCCAAGCCAGAGGCCGGCAGACTGCCGTTGAGCACATTGGCACCGCCCATAGCTGCAGCCTGCATGCCGCCCCCGACCATGCCCAGGCCTGACGCCCCATGCGCGCCCATGCCGACCGCGGCACCCGCCATGGCTGACGAGGCCTCGGCACCGCGCCCGTAGCTCATAACAGCGGCGCCCACGGACAAGCCGGGTGCGGCCCCCAGGGCGCCCGCCGGCGCCACGGTTCTGGGCGCTGTCTTGACCAGGGCCTGCTCCACCGCGCGCAGAAGCTTCTGCAAGGTGATGGGCTTCTCCAGGAAAGCGATGGCGCCGAATTTGGTGGCCTCCACCGCCGTGTCGATGGTGCCGTGACCACTCATCATGATGACGGGCATGGTCAGCTGACCCGTGCTGCCCCACTCCTTGAGCAGGGTGACGCCATCAACGTCGGGCATCCAGATATCGAGGAGCACCAGATCCGGCCGCATGCGCTCGCGCGAGGCGCGAGCCTGGGCGGCGTTCTCGGCCAGCTCGATGGTGTGACCTTCGTCGGTGAGGATCTCGGACAACAGGGCACGAATGCCCAGCTCGTCGTCAACTACAAGAATGGTTGCCATGTATGCCTGCTGTTCACGCGGCCCTGTGCGCGATGCCGGCGTCGGCCGGGCCCGGTGCAGTCGCGAATTTTGAAAATGATAACGAAACTTGAGCCCCCACCGGCGGCAGCGTCTCGTCCGCCTGTGGATAGGTGTTGGCCAGACGGACCCTCGCACCATGTTCGTCGGCGATCTTCTTCACCACGGCCAGGCCCAGTCCCGTGCCCTTGCTCTTGGTCGTGACGTAGGGTTCAAAGGCCCTTTTGAGCACCTTGTCGGCGAAGCCCGGGCCATTGTCCAGGACTTGCAGTCGCAGCGAGCGCAGCTCGCCGGCTTCATTGCTGGTCTTCTGGGTGCGCAAGGTGACATGGCCATCGCCACGGTCCGCCACCGCATCCAGCGCGTTCTGGACCAGATTGTGTATGACCTGGCGCAGCTGGGTAGCGTCCCCCAGGATGGCCGGCGGCTCGCTGCACAGATCCGCCTGCAGGCGGCCGCTCTCCTGGGCCTCGGCGTAGAGCATCAGCACCTCGCTGGCCAGGGCATTGAGGTCCAGGGGCTTCAGCTGGGCCGAGGGCAGACGGGCGTAGTCGCGGAACTCGTTGACCAGCTGCTTCATGGCCTGCACCTGGTTGACGATGGTCGCGACCGAGCGCACCAGCATGGCCTGGTCATTGCCTTCGAGCTTGGCCTCCAGCTTGTGCTGCAGGCGCTCGGCCGAGAGCTGGATGGGCGTGAGCGGGTTCTTGATCTCGTGGGCCAGGCGGCGCGCCACCTCGCTCCAGGCGGCCGAGCGCTGGGCCGAGACCACCTCGGAGATGTCGTCGAAGACCAGCAAGCGGCCGTGCGGTGGCAGCTGGGCGCCACGCACGAGCAGGGTCAGGGTGTCCTGGTTCGGATCCGGCTGCAGCTCGAAGGCGTCTTGCCAGGTGCCGCGCTCGCCGGCCTCGGGGCTGTCGCCCAGCTGCTCGAAGCGATGCCAGACGCTCTGGGCAAAGCCCTGCAGCGGGGCCAGCTCCTCCAGGCGACGCCCCTGATAGGCCGAGAGCGGCAGGCGCAGGATGCGGGTGGCGCCGGGGTTGACGGTCTCGATCTGGCCCTGGGCATCGAAGACGATGACGCCGGCGGTCAGATTGTCCAGGATGGTCTGCAGATTGCTGCGGGCTGCCTCCAGCTGCAGCACACTGCGCTCGACCTGGGCGCGCGCCTCGGCGAGCTGGTCGGTCATGTCGGCGAAGCTGCGGGTCAGGCCGCCCAGCTCGTCGCGCGAGGTGAGCACGGGCTTGGCCGAGAGATCGCCGGTGGCCACCTGGCGCATGCCATCGGCCAGCAGCAGCAGGGGGCGGGCCAGCTGATTGCCCAGGGTGATGGCCAGCAGCATGGCGGCGAACACGGCCAGGATCAGCACCAGGGTCAAGGTGCCCAGATACATGCGGCGCAGGCCGTCGCGCTCCAGGGCTCGCTGCTGATACTCGCTGCTGGCCGTCTGCACCGCCAGGGCGTTGCCCACCACCTGGGACGGCACGCGCTGCACCACCATCAGGTAGCGATCGCTGCTTCCCAAGCTGAACTCGCTGCTGGGCAGGCGTGCCAGGGCGCGGATCCGAACCGGACTTTGCGAGGCCAAGGCTTGCACCTCATCCTCCAGCCCCTCCAGCTGACTGGCGCTACCGGCCGATCGAGCCTGACGCAGCAGGGCGGGCGCCGGACGGTCGGGCGTGAGCGTGCTGGCATCGCCCCCCACGGCCATCAGGATCTGGCCATTGCCCCCCACCAGGGCCACGGTGCGCGCGCCCAGCTGCTCGCGCAGGCGCTCCAGCCCCAGCAGCTGCACCGGCTGGCCGTTCGCCGCCGCTTCGGCCAAGCGTTCGGCCGCATCCAGGGTCTTGCCTGCCGTGTCATTGACCAGGCCGTCCAGGGTGCTGCGTCCCAGGTTCAAGCCAGCCTCCAGGGCGCCGGCCAGGCGTACATCGAACCAGCTCTCGATGCTGCGATTCACGAACTGGTAGGACACCGTGTAGATCAGCAGGCCGGGCACCAGGCCCACCAGGGCAAAAATGCCCGCCAGCTTGAGCAGCAGACGGCTGCCGAACTGAGCCCGGCGCACCCGCAGCAGCAGTCGCACCGAGGCCGTTCCAATGACCAGGATCAAGACCCCCGCGACCAACGCATTGAGCCAGAACAGCCAGACGTAGTGCCGCTCAAAGAACCCGCGAGGCGTGGTCGCGCCGATGGACAACAAGAAAGCCAACACGCCGCAGGCCCCGGTCACCACCACCAGGGAGAGCAGCCAGGCCCAGCGCGCCGCACGCGTCATGGCTTGCTCGGACTCAGCAACTCGGGCGAGAGGGTCAGGCTGCGCTCAACGCTCAAGGCCCAACCCTGGGGTGAACCCAGACCGATCTGCATGGGCCGGGGCAGCTGGCTGGTGTCCAGCCGGTAGCTGAACTCCAGATAGTGGCGGGACTCTTCATCCAGGTCCTTGAGATCCGCCAGCCGCCACGCCGCCACCCCGCGCATCGAGGCCAAAGCCTCGGTCAGGCTGGAAAAGCTCTGATTCAGCCCCCCGGTGGAGACGCGGTACTGCCGGGTCAGCGGCTGCCACGCCAGGCGCCAGCTGCGCGAAACCTGGGCCACCCGGGCATCGCGCCAGTACCAGCGCGAGCGCAGCAACGAGGCCTCGGCCACAAAGTAGATGGGCACGCCCTTCATCAGCGCGTCTTCCACTGCACGGGGCAGCTCGAAGCGGGTGCTGAAGCTCAGCACCAGCGCCTCCTCCCGACGTTCCACCACCAGCTGGCTCAGCTCCACGCCATCGGCACGGGCCGGCGCTCCGGGCAGCAGGGCCAGGAGCAGCAGAAAAACAGCAAACAGGCGTGAAACCGGGAGCAAGGGCTTAGTTCTTCCGCAGCAAGGCGTAGAAGAAACCGTCGACCATCGCGGCCCCCTCGCCCTGTGGGACTGCATTGTCAGCCAGGGGCAGCAGATGCCCCGTGACGCCTTGCACCATCTGCGAGCGCGCGTCGGCATGGCGTTGCAAAAATGCATCGACCTGCGCCTGCCCCTCGGTCTTGAAGATGGAGCAGGTGGCATAGACCAGGCGCCCGCCCGGCTTGAGCAGGGCCCAGAGCGCGTCCAGCAGCTGGGCCTGGATCTGGGCCAGGGCGCCGATATCGCCCGGACGGCGCAGCCAGCGCACATCCGGATGACGGCGCACGATGCCGGCCGCGCTGCAGGGCGCGTCCAGCAGGATGGCGTCAAAGGGCCGACCGTCCCACCAGGCGGCGGTGTCGCGGGCGTCGGCGGCCTTGAGCGCCACCCGGCCGGGGGCCTGCAGCTGCAGACGCTGGAGGTTGTCCTGCACCCGGGCCAGGCGGCCGGCGTCGGCATCCAGGGCCAGCAGCTCCAGATCGGGGCGCAGCTCCAGCAGGTGCGCGGTCTTGCCCCCGGGGGCGGAACAGGCGTCCAGCACCCGGGCGCCGGGCGGCAGGGCCTCCAGCGGGGGCAGGTGTTGCTGGGCCGGGCGCGGGTCCAGCAGCAGGGGGGCGGCCAGCTGGGCGGCGGCGTCCTGCACCGAGACGGCGCCCTGGGCAAAGCCCGGCAGCGCACTCACGGGCTGGGGCTTGTCCAGCACCAGGGCCTGGGGCGCCAGCGGCCCCACGGGGCGGGCCGTCATGCCCAGGGCGGCCAGGCGCTCCTGATAGGCCTGCACGCTGCCCTGGCGGCTGTTGACGCGCAGGGTCATGGGCGGGTGCTGGTTGTTGGCGCGCAGCACGGCCTGCCACTGGCTGGGCCAGTCCTGGCGCACCCGCTCAATCCACCAGGGCGGATGGTTGTAGGCGCCCTGGGGGTCGCGCTCGGCGGCGCGCACCGTGGCCTCGCGCTCGCGCAGAAAGCGGCGCAGCACCGCATTCACGAAACCGGCGCTGGCCGGGGCGCGCTGGCGCGCGGCCTCCACGGCCTGGTCCACCACCGTGTGTTCGGCATAGAGCGGCGCCTCGCCCGTGGGCCAGAGCAGGGCCAGGGCGCCGGTGAGCAGGCTGTCCACCCGCGGCGGCGGATTCTTGGGCGCCAGCACGGCGCGCGCGGCCTGGGCACTGCCCCACAGGCGCAGCACATGGAAACTCAGGGCCTGGGTGGCCGGGCGCAGCTCGGCCGGGCAGCGGGCCAGCACATCGGTGAGCGAGCGCCCGTCGCGCACGGCCTGCAGGGCAT
>NZ_JBKCLH010000080.1:0-16303 GCF_046300915.1 Roseateles sp.
CCCTGACCCCGGCCCAGATGATGAAGGTGGCCTCGGGCAACACCCTGCTGTGCCGCATGCGCTGCGACGACGACATGGTCTGGGGCCTGCTGACCAGCCACGGCAAGACCGCCGCCAACGACCAAGTGTCCCGCTTGCACGCCAGCATCCTGATGGCCGGTCGCCATCAAGAAGCCGCCTGAACTGTTGACCCCCGGTCATGCGGGTACGCATGACCACCCCCCGAGGGGGTGCGAGTCTGCGACTCGCGACGGCGGGGCCGCTTGGGAGCGGCCCGGCGCTGGCCCCGCAAAGATCAAGACCCGATTCACAGAAAGCCCATCATGCGTCAAAAGAGCATCCTGACCGAAGCCCGCCAGATCGAACGTGCGGTGACGCTGATCAATCTGGGCGCCCGACTGCAGGTGCTGGAGTCGGAGACGGATCTGAGCTACGAGCGCTTGCTGCGCCTGTACAAGGAAGTGTCGGGCAAGAGCCCGAGCAAGGGTCAGCTGCCGTTCTCGACGGACTGGTTCATGACCTGGCAGCCAAACATCCATGCCAGCCTGTTCCTGAACATCCACGAGTACCTGAACAAGGTGGCGGAGCTGGACGAGATCGACACGGTGATCAAGGCCTACCAGCTCTACCAGGAGCAGACGCAGGCGCAGGGGCTGGAGCAGCTCTTGAGCGTGACGCGGGCCTGGCGCCTGGTGAAGTTCATCGACAACGGCATGCTGACCATGACCAAGTGCAGCAAGTGCGGCGGCCACTTCGTGACGCATCCGCACGAGATTGCACGCCACTATGTCTGCGGCCTGTGCAATCCGCCGGCCCGCGCTGGCAAGGGCCGCGCCGCTGGCGCCATCCAGATGCATTGAGCGCCGCAGCCCGACAAGCCGGATGCGTGCCTGGCTGATCTGGCCCCTGCCCGCCCTGCTGAGCTGGGGTCTGGCCTGGGGCCTTTTTCTTGTACTGCTGCCCCGCCTGGGCAGCATGCCGGCCCTGGTGCTGGCGGCAGCGGCCGGCCTGGGTCTGGGGCGGTTGCAATCCCGGCGCTGGCGCCGGCTGAGGGTGGCGGCGGGCTTTCCACTGTCCCTGCTGGCCAGCGGTCTGGGTGCCACCTTGCCGGCCTGGGCCTGGCTTGTGCCTTTGGGCTTGCTGCTGCTGGCCTATCCCCAACGCAGCTGGCGCGATGCGCGGCTGTTTCCCACCCCCGCGGGCGCCCTGGACGGCCTGCCAGCCCTGGCGCCCCTGCCGGCAGGGGCGGCGGTATTGGATGCCGGCTGCGGCCTGGGCCACGGCCTGCGTGCCTTGCGGCGCGCCTATCCGGACGCCAGGCTCTGCGGCATCGAGTGGAGTCCGCTGCTGGCCCGGCTGGCCGCCTGGCGCTGCCCCTGGGCCCGGGTTGAGCGGGGCGATATGTGGGCGCAGGACTGGTCGCCCTACCAGATGGTCTATCTCTTTCAGCGTCCCGAGTCCATGGAACAGGCGCTGGCCAAGGCGCGGGTCGAGCTGCGGCCCGGCGCCTGGCTGGTCAGCATGGACTTCGCCATCGAAGGGGTGCTGCCGCATGCGGAGCTGGCTGCAGGTCGGCACCGGATCTGGGTCTATCGTTGGCGCTGAGGCGGCCGGTCTCGGCAAATGCGCCCTAATCGCCCTTGTCTTGCAAGAATCTTGGCTTGGTCTGCGGCGACATGCTCAAGCCGGATCAGTTGCCGCCGATATGGCTTACAAGATGTCTCGCGGGATGAGGAGGGAAGGGCTGTTTGCGCCGTCCACTGCTCCCCCGCCCCACAACGGAAAGCAGCATGTTTGTCCTGATCGGTTGGGTCCTGGCCCTGGCCTGTATTTTCGGCGTGTATATCGCACACGGCGGCAATATGGGTGTCATCCTCAAGGCGCTGCCCTTCGAGATGACCACCATTTTCGGCGCGGCCATTGGGGGCATGATCGCCACCAATCCGCCCAAGGTGATGAAGGCCACCCTCAAGGGCCTGGGCACCTGCTTCAAGGGCGGCAAGTACACCAAGGCCCGCTATATGGACCTGCTGGCCCTGCTCTACGACATCCTGCAAAAGGCCCGCAAGGAGGGCCTGATGTCCATCGAAAAGGATGTCGAGGACCCGCACAGCTCCCCCCTGTTTCAGAAATACCCCACGGTGGGCAATGACCACCATGTGGCGGAGTTCATCACCGACTATCTGCGCATGATGGTCTCGGGCAATCTCAATGCCCACGAGATCGAGTCCCTGATGGATGCCGAGATCGACACCCACCACCATGAGGCCTTCATGGCCGTGCAGGCCATCCAACGCCTGGCGGGCGGTCTGCCCGCCTTCGGCATCGTGGCCGCCGTGCTGGGCGTGGTGAACACCATGGGCTCGGTGGGCCAGCCTCCGGCGGTGCTGGGCGGCATGATCGGCTCAGCCCTGGTCGGTACCTTCCTGGGTATTTTGCTGGCCTACGCCTTTGCCGAGCCCCTGGCCGGTCTGCTGGAATCCAAGGTGGACGAAGACGGCAAGGAGCTGCAGTGCATCAAGACCACCCTGCTGGCTTCCATGCAGGGCTATGCCCCCCAGGTCGCCATCGAATTCGGTCGCAAGGTGCTGTACTCTACGGAGCGGCCGACCTTCGCTGAACTCGAAGGTCACGTCAAGAAGAAGTAGGGTGCCTTGATGCAAGCAGCGCAATGGTCCGCCGCCGGGCCGCTCCCAAGGCGGACCGCGCCCC
Organism: Roseateles sp.; assembly: GCF_046300915.1. Classification (GTDB taxonomy): domain Bacteria; phylum Pseudomonadota; class Gammaproteobacteria; order Burkholderiales; family Burkholderiaceae_C; genus Kinneretia. Next base: position 2,713 of record NZ_JBKCLH010000080.1, read on the forward strand.
CTCGGGGGGCAGGAGCCGTACTCGGCGACGTGGGGGCTTGTCATGGCCGGTGACGCCAAGAAACTCCAGCCCATCATCATCAAGCGGGTGAAGAAGGGCGGCCATGCGGCGCATGGCGGTGCCTGGAAGATTGCCTACGCCGACTTCGTGACGGCCATGATGGCCTTCTTCCTGCTGATGTGGTTGCTGGGTTCCACGACCGAAGGCGACAAGAAGGGGATTGCCGAGTATTTCGCCTCGCCCTTGAAAGTGGCCATGTTCGGCGGCAGCGGATCGGGCGATGCCTCCCATGTGATCAAGGGAGGCGGCCAGGACCTGAGTCGCCAGACGGGCCAGGTCAAGGCCGGCGATGTGGAGAGCCAGCGCCATACCGTCAATCTGCGGGCACTCAAGGAGGAGCAGCGCCGGGCCGAGAAGAGCCGCCTGGAGCAGCTCAAGCAGAAGGTGGAAGATGTGCTGGGCGAGCATCCGCGTCTGGCGGCCCTGGGTGGGCAGATCCGCCTGGACATGACGCGGGAGGGATTGCGCATCCAGATCGTGGACGAGAACAGCCGTCCCATGTTCGACAGCGGTAGCGCCGTGGTGAAGCCCTATATGCGTGAACTCCTGCGCGAACTCGGCGCGGTCTTGACGGAAGTGCCCAATAGGCTCACGCTGGAGGGCCATACTGATGCCCAAGCGTTCGCGAGTGGTGATCGTGGTTACAGCAACTGGGAGCTTTCGGCCGACCGGGCCAACGCCTCGCGGCGTGAGCTGGTGGCGGGTGGCCTGCCCGAGTCCCGCGTCCTGCGGGTTCAGGGTCTGGCCTCCAGCAAGCTCCTGGACGAGAAGCAGCCCGAGAGCCCGCTCAACCGCCGCATCAGCATCATCGTGATGAACCGGGATGCCGTGGATGCGGTGCTGAAGAACCTGCCAGCGGAGGAAGAGGCCGAAACAGGGGGGAATTCGCCCGCCAAATCGGCCTCAAGCCCCTGAACCCAGCGCCGATAACAAGCTCTAGACCTGCGAGGACCTCATGAGCACTGAAATGAAATTCTTGGTTGTTGACGACTTCTCCACCATGCGCCGCATCGTGCGTGGCCTGCTCAAGGAAATCGGCTACAACAATGTTGAGGAGGCCGAGGACGGCGTCGAGGCCCTCAATATGCTCAAGGGTGCGAAGTTCGACTTCGTGGTGAGCGACATCAATATGCCCAATATGACGGGCTTTGAGCTGCTCAAGGCGATCAAGGATGACCCCAATCTCAAGCATCTTCCGGTGCTCATGGTGACGGCCGAGGCTCGCAAGGAGGATATCGTGCTGGCGGCTCAGACCGGCGCGGCGGGCTACATCGTCAAGCCTTTCACCAAGGCGACGCTGGAAGAGAAGGTCCAGAAGATCATGCAGAAGCTGGCCGCTGCGGCCTGACGAAAGGGCGTGATCATGAAAGCTGAGCAAACTTTCGATGCGCTGGGCCGCAGTAACGAACCCCTGACCGTCTCCCCCGAGGTCTTCCAGCAACTGGGTTCGATTACCCGCGTCTTGCACGACACCATGCAGCAGCTGGGTGTGATGCCCAAGCTGCAGGTCGCGACCGACGGCCTGCCCGATGCGCGCAGCCGCCTGACCTATATCGCCAACAAGACCGCCGACGCCGCCAACAAGGTGCTGAACTCGGTGGAGCAGGCCAAGGCTGAGCACGCCCATATCTCCAGCGCCACCAACGAGATGGCCAAGGCCATCATGGCCGATCCGGTCAAGGCCGTGGCCAGTGGTGCGGTCTTCAACTTCGTCAAGGAAGTGGAGGCGTCCACCTCCAAGATCGACCATCACCTGACCGACATCATGATGGCCCAGGACTTCCACGATCTGACCGGCCAGGTGGTGGCCAAGGTCGTCACCCTGGCCAATGATCTGGAAGACAGCCTCGTGAAGCTGCTGGTGCAGGTGGTGCCGCCGGACCAGCGCGAGAAGGTGGACCCCAACATTCTGCAAGGCCCGGTGGTCAATCCGGAGGGCCGCACCGATGTGGTGAGCAACCAGGGCGAGGTCGACGACCTGCTGGCCTCGCTGGGCTTCTGAGCTTCAGTGAGCGCCCCGCAGACCGCAGCCTAGTCCTCTGCACAACCCGCCGTTCGGCGGGTTTGTCATTTGTGGGGCCGGATCACGACCGGATTTTCCCGCCTTATCCGGCTTAAGTCGGCGGCCCTGGCGGCCAACAATGGCAGCGCCCCCAGCTGGGCCTGACCTCCGCCATGGCCGACCAAGACGCACAAGACAGGAACTTACCGGCCTCGGCCAAGAAGATCGAAAGATCTCGGGCCGAGGGCCAGTTGCCGCGTTCGCGAGATCTCGGCCATTTTGCGGTCATGGCCGCTGCTGGGGCCATGCTGGTCACGCTGAGCCCGACTGCCGTGGACTGGCTGCAGAAGATGCTGGTGAGCAGCCTGCGCTTTGACGCCCAGCAGCTGGCGACCCCCGGCATCATGAGCCAGCGTCTGGCTGAGCAGGCGGGTATCGGCCTGGCCATCAGCGCCGGCGTGGGTCTGCTGCTGGCCCTGGTCGCGGTGCTGGCCACTCTGGCCCTGGGGGGCTGGAACTGGACTTTCAAGCCCCTGGCGCCCAAGTTCTCGAACATCAATCCACTCACCGGCTTCGGCCGGCTTTTCCAGTGGGCGCAGCTGGGCCAGGCCCTCAAGGCATGTCTGCTGGCTCTGGTGTTGGGCGCCATCGGTGCCATGGTGCTCAAGGACCGTGTGGCGACCTATGTGGGCATCATGTCCGTGCCGCTTCCTGCCGCGCTGGCCTATGCCGGCCAGCAGCTGATGAGCGGGCTGGCCCTGCTGGGCATTGCCCTGGCCGTGTTCGCCCTGATCGACGTGCCCCTGCAGTACCAGCTCTATATGCGCCGTCTGCGCATGTCGCGCGAGGAGATGAAGCAGGAAGTCAAGGAGGTCGAGGGCAATCTTGAGATCAAGGCCAAGATCAAGGCCAAGATGCGTGAGATGGCCAAGCGCCGCATGCTGGCTGCCGTGCCCACGGCCGATCTGGTGGTCATGAACCCCACCCACTATGCGGTGGCCCTCAAGTACGAGGAGGGCAAGATGTCCGCGCCCACGGTGGTCGCCAAGGGGGCGGATCTGCTGGCCATGAAGATCCGGGATCTGGCCACCGAGTCCAAGGTGCCGGTGCTGCAGTCGCCCATGCTGGCGCGTGCGCTCTATGCCCATGCCGAGCTGGATCGCGAGATTCCCGCCGCCCTGTTCTCCGCCGTGGCCCAGGTGCTGGCCTATGTCTACCAGCTCAAGGCCTCGCTCTCGCGGCGTGAGGTTCCGCGTCCGCATTTCGTGCCCGATGCCCATGTGCCGCCCGAGCTGGACCCGCACAACAACAAGACCGATGCCCCGGAGGATGAGGCATGAATGTCCTGATCGCCAAGCTGCAGTCCCTGCTGGGCCCCCGCGCCGCCGTCCTGGCGGCCCTGGGGGCGCCGATTGGCGTGCTGCTGGTGCTGGCCATGATGGTGCTGCCCCTGCCGCCCTTCGCGCTGGATGTGTTGTTCACCGTGAACATCGCACTCTCGGTGATGGTGGTGATGGTGGCGGCCAATATGGTCCGGCCCCTGGACTTTGCGGCCTTCCCGACCGTGCTGCTGCTCACCACCCTGCTGCGCCTGTCGCTGAACGTGGCATCGACCCGGGTGGTCCTGTTGGAAGGTCATACCGGCCCGGGCGCGGCCGGCAAGGTGATCGAGGCCTTCGGCCACTTCCTGATCGGTGGCAATTTCGCTGTCGGTCTGATCGTGTTCGCCATCCTGGTGGTGATCAACTTCATCGTGGTCACCAAGGGCGCGGAGCGCATCGCCGAGGTTGGTGCCCGCTTCACCCTGGATGCCATGCCCGGCAAGCAGATGGCGGTGGACGCCGACCTGAACGCCGGCCTGATCAATGAGGCCGAGGCCAAGCGCCGCCGCGCCGAGCTCAGTGACGAAGCCGACTTCTTCGGCTCCATGGATGGTGCCAGCAAGTTTGTGCGCGGCGATGCCATCGCCGGCATCCTGATCCTGGTGATCAATATCGTGGGCGGCTTCATCATCGGCGTGGCCCAGCATGGCCTCTCCGCCGGTCAGGCCGCCAACACCTATGTGCTGCTGGCCGTGGGTGATGCGCTGGTGGCCCAGGTGCCGGCCCTGCTGATCTCGGTGGCCGCCGCCATGGTGGTCTCGCGCGTGGGCAAGGACAAGGACATCGGCTCCATGATCGGCCACCAGGTCTTCGGCTCCGCCAAGGCCATGGCCATCACGGCCGGTGTGGTGGGCGCGCTGGGTCTGATTCCGGGCATGCCCAATCTGGTCTTCCTGCTGATGGCCGGTGGTCTGGGCTATCTGGCCTGGTGGCTGCGCGAGCGCGAGCAGGCCGAGGCCGCCAAGGCCAAGGCCAAGGCGCACAGCCAGGCCGCTCCCGGCGCTGCCGAACCGAATGCCGAGGCGAGCTGGGACGATCTGGTGCCCGTGGACACCCTGGGTCTGGAGGTGGGTTACCGCCTCATCACCCTGGTGGACAAGAACCGCGAGGGCGATTTGCTCAGCCGCATCAAGGGTGTTCGGCGCAAGTTTGCGCAGGAAGTGGGCTTTTTGCCGCCCGCGGTTCATATCCGCGACAACCTGGAGCTGCGCCCCAGCCAGTACCGGCTGACCCTGCGCGGCGCCGTCATCGGCGAGGCCGAGGCCTATCCCGGCATGTGGCTCGCGATCAACCCGGGGCATGCCACCCAGAAGCTCATAGGCACCCAGACCACCGATCCGGCCTTCGGCCTGCCCGCGGTCTGGATCGAAGACCGCCAGCGCGATATGGCGCAAATGGCGGGATTTACCGTGGTTGATTGTTCGACCGTCATAGCCACCCATCTCTCACACTTGATGCAAGTTCACGCGGCCAAGCTGCTTGGCCGCGTGGAGACCCAGCAGCTGGTGGATCACATCACCAAGCAGGCTCCGCAACTCATCGAAGACGTGATACCCAAGATGGTCGGCATCGCAACACTGCAACGAGTGCTCCAGTTCCTGCTGGAGGAGGGCGTGCACATCCGCGATATGCGCTCCATCGTCGAGTCCGTGGCCGAGAACGCCGCTGTCGTCACCGACCCGGCCGAGCTGGCCCGCCGCATCCGCGTGCACATCGCTCCGGCCATCGTCCAGCAGATCTATGGGCCCGTGAAGGAGCTGGATGTGATCGCGCTGGAGCCCGAGCTGGAGCGCCTGGTGACCCAGGCCCTGAATTCTCCCCACGGCGCCGCCCTGGACCCGGGCGTGGCCGACACCCTGGCGCGCAGCGCCGCCGAGCAAAGCCAGGCCCAGGAGGACCGTGGCGTGCCGGCCTGCCTGCTGGTGCCCGATCTGATCCGTGCACCCATGGCCCGCCTGCTGCGCCGTGCCGCCCCGCGTCTGAAGGTGCTGGGCCATAGCGAGATTCCTGAAACCCACACCATCCGCATCGGCTCGGTGATTGGAGGCATGGCATGAACGTCAAGCGCTTTACCGCCCGCAGCAGCCGCGAGGCCCTGGCCCTGGTGCGCCAGGCCTTCGGTGACGATGCCGTCGTGCTCTCCAACCGCCCCTGCGCCGAAGGCGTGGAGGTGCTGGCCATGGCCCCCGAGGGCATGTCCCAGATCGAGAAAGTGGCTGCCAGCGCTCCCAAGTCCCAGGCACCCAGCCGGCTGACGGCCCGCCCGACTGACAACACCCTGGCCGCCCGCGCCGCCCGTCAGGCGCCCGTGAGCTTTGGTGAGGAGGCCGTGCAGGATGATGTGCAGACCCTGGCCATGAGCACCCTGTCGTTCCAGGACTATGTGCGCGAGCGCATGCTCAAGCGCCGTCAGGCCGAGCTCAGCGGCCGCACCGAGCCCAGCTTCGAGCTGCCGCCGGCCCCGGCCTTCTCGGCTCCCGCTTTCTCTGCCCCGGCTTCGGCGCCGGCCGATTCTCCCGAGGGCGTGGCCTCGCTGCAGGCCGCGCGCCGCCAGCGCGCGCAGGCGGCCCTGGCAGCCATGGCGCCGCGCCGCACCGAAGTGCCGGCCCCGCAGCGCCAACCCGAGCCGGCCGCGGCCGCCCCGCGCCGCAATCCGCCCGTGCTGCGCGACGAGATCCGCGTTCCCGCCCCGAGCTTGCCCGAACTCGGCGCCGACACCCAGCTCAGCCGCCGCGAGCAGCAGGACATGATGAGCGAGCTGCGCTCCATGAAGGGCCTGATCGAGGAGCGCTTCGGTGCCCTGGCCTTCATGGAGAAGCTGCAGCGCCAGCCCGCCCAGGCCAAGCTGATCCAGAAGCTGCTGGACGCCGGTTTCTCGCCCGCCCTGGTGCGCAAGCTCGCCGAGGGTCTGCCGGCCGACTTCAAGAGCCAGGCTGCCGACGAATCCACGTGGGCCGCCCATGTGCTGGCCCGCAACCTGATCACCGACGAAGGTCCGGCCCTGGAAGACCAGGGTGGCGTGTTTGCCCTGATCGGTTCCACCGGCGTGGGCAAGACCACCACCACGGCCAAGATCGCTGCCGCCTTTGCCACCAAGTACGGCGCCAGCCAGCTGGGCCTGATTACCCTGGATGCCTACCGGGTGGGGGCCCACGAGCAGCTGCGCGCCTATGGCCGCATCCTGGGCGTGCCCGTGCACACCGCGCATGACCGTGCCTCGCTGGACGATCTGCTGGAGCTGCTCTCGGCCAAGAAGATGGTGCTGATCGACACCGCCGGCATGGCCCAGCGTGACACCCGCACGGCCGAGCTGCTGGACATGCTCAAGCATCCCGGCCTGCGCAAGATCCTGGTCCTCAATGCCGCCCAGCAGGGCGAGACCATCGAGGACGTGGCCATGGCCTGGCGCGCCCAAGAATGCCAGGGCGTGGTGCTCTCCAAGATCGACGAAGCCGTCAAGCTGGCTCCGGCCCTGGACACCCTGATCCGCCACAAGCTCAAGGTGCTCGGTGTGACCAACGGCCAGCGTGTGCCCGAAGACTGGCACCGCCTCTCCGCACCGGCCCTGGTCCAGCGCGCCCTGCGCAGCGCGGCCACCCCGGCTTGGCGCGTGGATGCCAGCGATGTGAACCTGATCTTCGCCAGCGGCCCCGCGCTCGCCGCCGGTGCGGCCCAGCCCTCGGCCATGGGCCTGTTCTGAGAACCGCCAGAGAGTAGATCCCATGCGCGACCTCTACCGCCCCCAGCAAGACCAAGCCGACGGCCTGCGCCGCCTGTTCGCGGCCTCGCGACAGCGTTTCATCCCCGTGCTGAGCAATCCGCATGTGGTCAACGGGGGCGTGCTGCTGGAAAGCCTGTGTGCTGCCTTTGCCGAGCTGGGTCTGCACACCCTGGTGGTGGACGCCGGCGAGCTCTCGCCCGCGCCCTCGGAGCTGGCGGTGGTGGATCTGGCCTCCTGCGTGGAGCGTCTCTCGCCCCAGGTGTCCTACCTGGCCGCCCGTGGCCTGCCCATGCGTCATGTCAATGCCCATGGCTCGGCCGCCGAGTTTCTGGAAAAGGTGGCCGAGGCCGCCCCGCATGCCGATGTGGTGCTGCTGCACGCCAGCCCGGCCGAGCTGGCCCGCCTGGTGGCCCGCCGCGAGCTGCGTCCCGTGCTGCTGGCCGACACCGATCCGCAAAGCGTCACCCATGCCTATGCCGGCATGAAGTGGCTGGCCCAGCGTGCCGGTCTCATGGTCTACAGCCTGCTGATGGCCTGCCCGCCGCAGCTGCGCCTGGCCGAGCGCATTGCGCAGAAGATCAGCTCCTGCGCCGATGGATTCCTGGGCGCCGTGCTGCGCGACTGGGCCTGCCTGGACCCGCGCCAGCCCGCCAGCGCCCCCATGCCCGCCGAACTGCGTCACCTGGCGCGCGAGCTGCTGCTGGCCGCGCCTCCGGGCGGCCTGCTGGAGCCCGCGGCCGATGTGATGCCGCTGCGCCCCATGATCCGCCCCATGCAGCGCGGCCGCAACGAGCGGGCCGCCACTGTCTGATTCGCTGGAGCCGATGATGTACACCGCCAAAGGTCGCCTCGACAACTCCTCCCTGATCAAGCAGTACAGCCCTCTGGTGCGCAGATTGGCGCATCAGATGATTGCCAAGCTGCCAGCCAATGTCGAAATCGATGATCTGATCCAGGTGGGCCTGATCGGTCTGACCGATGCGCTCTCGCGCTTCGATGTGGGGCAGGGCGTGCAGTTCGAGACCTTTGCCACCCAACGCATCCGCGGCGCCATGCTCGATGAGCTGCGCGGTGGTGACTGGATGAGCCGTGGCACCCGCCGTCAGCAGCGCGAGATCGAGGCCGCGGTGCACAAGCTGGAGCAAAAGCTCGGCCGTGCCCCCCAGGAGAGCGAGATCGCCGCCCAGATGGGCATCAGCCTGGCCGAGTACCAGGACTTGCTGGGCAAGGTGCGCGGCACCCAGCTGGTGCACCTGGAGGACATGAGCGGGGACGAGGGCGACGAGGACTATCTCGACCGCCATGTGGCCGACGAGGCCAGCAACCCCGCGGCCCTGCTGCAAGACCACCGCATGCGCCAGGCCCTGGTCGAGGCCATCAAGAACCTGCCCGAGCGCGAGCAGTACGTCATGAGCATGTACTACGAGCACGACATGAATCTCAAGGAGATCGCGGCCGTGCTGAAAGTGACCGAATCCCGCGTTTGCCAGCTCCACAGTCAGTCCATTGCAAGGCTGCGCGTTAAGCTGCGTGACTGGTAATCAAGAATAGCGAGCCGCCCCTTAAGCCCGGCGGCCGGAGGGGACATGATGCTCAACTGGAAGCGGCGCGAGCCCTCGGTAGATGGGGCCGCGCCCGCAGCGGCGGCGCCCGCTGCACTGGATGTGGTGAAGCGCTTGTCGCGCTCGGTGTCGAGCCTGGGCCGCGACGCGGCCGAGGTGCGTGGCGTGCTCGAAGACACGCAAAAGATCGTCGAGGCCCAGGGCCAGGCCATGCAGGCCCTGGTCAGCCAGCTCGGCGAGGTGCAGCGCGCCCAGACCCATATCGGCGAAGCCACCCAGCTCACGCGCGCGGCCGTGGGCCGTGCCCGCCATGCCCTGGCCGGTGTGGGCACCGAGGTGGGCGGCATTGTGCAAACCCTGCGCGAGGTCTCGGTCGCAGCCGGCGAGATCACCCAGATTGCCCTGCAGACCCGGCTGGTGGCCTTCAATGCCTCGGTCGAGGCCAAGCGGGCCGGCGAGGCCGGGCGGGGCTTTGGTGTGGTGGCCGATGCGGTGAAGGATCTGGCTGCCAAGGTGGAGGCCTCCTCCAAGGCTATCGTCGGTCGTGTGGCCGCTCTGGACGCGCGGGTGGACAACTTCAGCCGCGAACTGCTCAGCGAGGGCTCGGCCGGCGAGTCGCGCAACAGCAGCAGCATCCACGCCGCTTTTGCCGCCGTGGAGCAGGATGTGGAGCGCATCTCCGCCTCCGCCGAGCAGACCCGCAACACCACGGCCAGCCTCAACGAACGCGCCGCCGAGCTGGAGCGCGAGGTGGGTCAGGCCATGCGGGGCCTGGCCACCGCCTTTGGCGTGAGCGACAAGTTCCTGCGCCTCTCCGAAGAGCTGATCGAGCAGATCGCCGAGAGCGGCGTGGAGGTGGACGACTCGCTCTATATCCGCGGCGCCCAGGAGGCCGCCGCCGAGATCGCCGCGCTCTTGGAGCAGGCTGTGCAGTCAGGGAAGATCCGCCTGGATCAGCTTTTTGATGAGCGCTACCAGCCCATTGCCGGCACCCAGCCCCAGCAGCACCTCACACCTTTTTGCGAGCTGGCCGACCGGCTCTTCCCGGCCGTGCAGGAGCGCCTGCTGGGCCTGAGCGACAAGGTGGTGTATTGCATCGCCGTGGACCGCAACGGCTACGTGCCCACCCACAACCGCAAGTACTGCCAAGCCCAGCGCCCCGGCGATGTGGTCTGGAACACCGCCAACAGCCGCTACCGCCGCATCTTCAACGACCGCACCGGCTTGGCCTCCGCCCGCAACCAGCGGCCCTTCCTGCTGCAGACCTACCGCCGCGACATGGGCGGCGGCAAGTTCGTGCTGCTCAAGGAAGCCAGCGCGCCCATCGTGGTGAATGGGCGGCATTGGGGTGGGTTGAGGCTGGCGTTTAATTTCTGAGGGCCACAGTCCGGCCCGCTTCTTCAGCCGCGTTGCATTCCTTCAGGATGAAGGGAGCAGGGCCAGCGCGAGCTTCGTCGAAGCGAGCAACTCGGGAGCGTCCAAGGCTTCACGCAGCCGCCGAGCTTCTTGTAAAACCTTCTGCGCCTCATTGGCGTCACCACAATGCGCCAGAGCCTTGCCGAGGTGATGCAAGGCGAAGTGGCGCGCTGGCGACTCGGGATCCAGGCGGGCCAGAGCCTCGCGTGCCACTGCCACAGCTTCCCGAGGCCGATCTAATTGCTGAAGTACCTGGACAAGGCGCAGGGCTGAGCTGGTGAGTGATCGCGTGTCGCCAAACAAGTGCTGAGCTTGAATGGCCTCCCGTAGCAGCAGTTCAGCCTCCTCTTCCTGACCCACGCACAGCAGCATGAATGCGGCGCTGCTGCGCTCTCTTGCGGATTGGGGCGATGTGTTGGCCTCAGGGTATCTTGCGAGCAGCTCCCGAGCATGCGACAGCATCGCCTCTGCCTCCATAGCTCGTGGTAGGAGATGAGGCAGGCAGAGCTGGTATTCGGTGCCAGCGCCCGCGATTCGCAGGGGCTCGGTGAGGGCGGCAGTGGGCGTTTTCATCGAGGTACATCCTGCAACTGGCGGTGGGATGCGGACTGATCGCCGAGGCCTGAACTAAGAGCTGGAGCGATCCCCCTGGGACGCTTGGATCATGGCAAAGCCGGCATCCGAGCCCCGGCAAGAAGGCCGTCTACCTAGCGTCCAAGACAAATTGCCCCAGCAATCCAGAGCATCAAGTAATGTGCGTTGCTCAGAGCGTGCAAGACCCGCCGGCGCCGGTTTCCTCAGGGACTCGTGGCGGCGTGCCCGATATGGCGCGCCAGGAATTTCTCGACTCGCGCCCAGAAGTCAAGGTTCGTCTCCAGCTCCCGCCAGCCGTGGCCTTCACGCGGGTAGACCACCCACTCGACCTGTGAGTTGCGACGAGCGAGGGCATCCTTGAATGCCGTTCCGTGCTGTATCGGCACACGCTGGTCATCGCCCCCGTAGGCCAGTAAGACCGGCCTGCGCACCTTGTCAGCCTGATGAACGGGCGATGTGTCGCGCAGTTGTGCAGCGTCTTTGACCGGGTCACCAATCAGGACCGGCATGCCGTGGGTTCGAGCTTCGTGACTGATGTCACTCCAGTGAATCGAGTACATCAGCTGGATGTCTGTGACCCCGACCCAGCTGATCGCACAGGCATACTGGTCGTGGTGTTTCACGAGTCCCATCAAGGCGGCGTATCCCCCATAGCTGGCACCTGCAATGCACACGCGCTTGGGATCGACCCAACCCTGACTCACGGCCCACTGAACGGCGTCCGCCACGTCGTCCTGCATGGCCAATCCCCATTGCTTCCACCCGGCGCTGTAATGGTTCCATCCGTATCCGGTGCTACCACGGAAGTCAGGCTCAATCACGACGTAGCCACGTGACGCAAGAAACTGCGGGATCTCCGACCAAGTCCAGATGGCAGAGCGTGAAGCTGGTCCGCCGTGAACCAGTACCACAGCGGGCCGTGGCTGCTTGGGATTGCCGCTAGGCAAGGTGAGCGCGGCAGGGATTACGAGCCCGTCTCTTGCTTTGAAGCGCTGTACGTCACGTTGCGCCATTTTCTTGCTCAAGAGCCAAGGGCGCGACGCAAACAACGGGGTCAGCTGCTGCTTCTCCCTGTGGTAGACGTAATAGAGCTCTGGCTGTTGGTCAGAGCTAGCACGCACCAGAATCCTTGGAGCTGCCTCGCATCGACTGCAAATCAAGGTGTTTGCAGAGTTCGGCAGGCGCGCATCAACGGCTTGTTGAATCGCCTTCATGCCCTCATCAAACCATGCTGTACCAGGCGCATCGCTCAGGAAGTGGGCTCCCAACACCCGACCGGTTTGAATGTCCTGCACAAGCTCGCCATTGAAGTCGAAACCATCCAAGGACAAAAGGGGCTTGGCGGCTGAAAGTGCTTCACGGGGCATGCCGCGGTAGAGGGTATGTAGGCCGCTGCTGGACCCGCTGACGAAAAACAGCTCATCGTCCGGGCCGATCGCCAGTACCTGCGGAGCGGTTGAACGAACAGCATCGCCCTCGTCCCAGCGCTCCCAGCCTGAATCATCGGCGCGCCGACCGTGGAGTTCATAACGACCCTCGCGCAGCGCGACGGCAGCCACTGGCTTGCCCTTCAAACTGACAGACCAGCCGAAGGTTCGAGACGGTGCCCCTTCGGAAATCGACTCAAGACGCGCCGACTTTGTATTCAACCTCCCCAGGCTGCTGCCCACGGGTTCCCCGGTGGCCGAATACCGCAGCTCTCGAACAATGACATCGTTCGAGCCATCGGCAACAACACGATGCAAACTCCAGTTCCAGTCCAGCACGCGCTCGTCCGTCAGTCGGGTTCCGGTCCGGGTGCCGTAGACATAATCCGCGCGAATCAGCTGGCGCATCTCGCTACCGTCACGATTCACCGACCACAGACCGGGGGCCAGCTTGCGCAAATCATTGCCCGAGCCCACCTCGTAGGAATCGAATACCAGCCGATCGTCGTTAACCCATGCGATTCGGCCAACATCGTTGTCTCGCAAGGCGGCTACGGCACGGGGTTGCAACGGCCCCTCAAGATCGATAACCGCAAGGAACACTCGCTCCTTGTCACGACTCATGGCAAAGGCCACATAGCGCCCACTCGGCGAGATCGCGGGACGCGCCGACTGGGGCGTCCTGAAAAAGTCAGCCACCGACAGCGTTGGCGCTGGCGTTACCGTTTGGGCCTCCAAGGAGGCATGGGTTGACAAGCACGCCGCGACCCACAGCCCGGCCAGAGCTTTGAAATTGAACATTGGGACTCCCTGTTGGCAGCTGCTGAGCAGCATGTTCTGGCACCTCGCACGGGCGCTGCCAGATTCTGGCATCTGTCAGTCCTTCAGTACGCAGGGAGTTCACCAAGAAAACCGGGATAGCGCCCCCGAGCGTTGGAGTTCAGCCGACCGGACGGCGTAGCCGGCCAGAGTGTGCGCCCGCATGCTGAGTCAGGCCGAGGTCCAGGCGGTGTTGGATCATCTGGCAGGCGTCCATCAACTCCTGGCCCGCTTGCTCTACGGTACCGGCTTGCGGGTCACGGAGGCGCTGCAACTGCGGGTCAAGGACCTGGACTTTGACCATCGTGCGCTCATCGTGCGGGAAGGCAAAGGTGCCAAGGATCGGGTGGTGATGCTGCCGCAATGCTTGGTCCCGGGCCTGCGCAGCCAGCTCAACGCTGCACGCTCGCTCTGGACGTTGGACCGAGCCGCAGGTAAAGGCGGCGTCGCCATGCCTGATGCGCTGGAACGGAAGTATCCGAGGGCCGGCGCATCCTGGGCGTGGTTCTGGGTATTTCCGCAGGCGGAGCACTCGACCGATCGGCGCAGCGGCGTCGTCCGGCGCCATCATCTCTATGACCAGACGTTTCAGCGGGCGTTCAAACGCG
>NZ_JBKCLH010000081.1:0-3438 GCF_046300915.1 Roseateles sp.
GCGCTGGCGCCCGCAAGTACGCTGGCGAGCCCTTCATCAAGCACCTGATCCAGGCTGCGGCTGAGATGTACCCGCACGTTCCCCTGGTGATGCACCAGGACCACGGCACCAGCCCCAAGATCTGCCAGGGCGCCATTGACCTGGGCTTCGGCTCGGTGATGATGGACGGCTCTCTGATGGAAGACGGCAAGACGCCCTCGTCCTTTGAGTACAACATGGACGTCACCCGCCGCGTGGTGGAGATGGCCCACAAGGTGGGCGTCACCGTCGAGGGCGAGCTGGGCTGCCTGGGCAATCTGGAAACCGGCGATGCCGGCGAGGAAGACGGCATCGGCGCCGTCGGCAAGCTGGATCACAGCCAGATGCTGACCGACCCGGAAGAGGCCGCCACCTTCGTCAAGGCCACCCAGCTGGACGCCCTGGCGATTGCCATCGGCACCAGCCACGGCGCCTACAAGTTCAGCCGCAAGCCCACCGGCGACATCCTGGCCATCAGCCGCGTCAAGGAAATCCACGCCCGCATTCCCAACACCCATCTGGTGATGCACGGTTCCTCCAGCGTGCCGCAGGAGCTGCTGGCCATCATCAACCAGTACGGCGGCAAGATGAAGGAGACCTTCGGCGTGCCGGTCGAGGAGATCCAGGAAGCCATCAAGCATGGCGTGCGCAAGATCAATATCGACACCGACATTCGCCTGGCCATGACCGGTGCGGTGCGCAAGTTCCTGGCCGAGAACCCCGACAAGTTCGACGCCCGCGAGTGGCTCAAGCCCGCCCGCGAGGCCGCCAAGGCGGTGTGCAAGCAGCGCTATCTGGAGTTCGGCTGCGAAGGCCAGGCCGGCAAGATCAAGCCGCGCACCCTGGTGGACATTGCCGCGGCTTATGCCCGCGGCGAGCTGGCCCAGGTCGTCCAGTAAGTCCCGAGCGAGCCCGCGGTGGCGCACGCCTTCACCTACGGTTCGCTGATGTGGGCCGACATCATGGCGCGCGTCTGCGGCCTGGCGCCGCAGGCCCTGCCGGCCTCGCTGCCGGCGCGTCTGGCCGGCCATGCCCGCCATCCGGTGCAGGGCCAGGAGTACCCGGGCCTGCAGCCCGCGCCCGGCGCCGAGGTGGCGGGCCGGCTTTATCTGGATGTGCCCGAGTCCGCCTGGGCGCGGCTGGATGCCTTCGAGGGCCCCGAGTACGAGCGCGTGAGCGTTGAAGTGCGGCTGGAAGACGGCCGGCTGCTCGAGGCCTTTGTCTACCGCTTCCGCCCCGAGTTCCGCGCCCGGCTGGGCGAGGGCGACTGGGACGAGGCGGCCTTTGCCAGCGCCGGCAAGGCGCGCTTCGAGGCTCGCTATCTGGGCTTTGCGCAAATCGCGGAGGGCCCGGCGGCCTGACCTAAAATCCGCGTTTTCCGCCCGAGCCCACCATGACCGCTGCCCTGCATACCTCCTCGCTCACCTCTCTTCCCCTGATCGCGCGCGGCAAGGTGCGCGAGAACTACGCGGTGGGCGAGGACCGCATCCTGATGGTGGCCTCAGACCGCATCTCGGCCTTCGACGTCATCATGGGCGAGCCCATTCCCGGCAAGGGCGCCCTGCTGACGAAGATGGCCCTGTTCTGGTTCGAGAAGCTGGGCGATATCGTCCCCAACCACCTGACCGGCGACGACCCGCTGTCCGCCGTCAGCACCGAGGCCGACCGCGAGCAGGTGCGTGAGCGCTCCATGCTGGTCAAGCGCCTCAAGCCCCTGCCCATCGAGGCCGTGGTGCGCGGCTACCTGGCCGGCAGCGGCTGGGCCGAGTACAAGGTCAAGGGCGAGGTCTGCGGCGTCAAGCTGCCGGCCGGCCTGAACAATGCCTCCAAGCTGCCCGAGCCCATCTTCACCCCGGCCACCAAGGCCGAGATGGGCGATCACGACGAGAACATCAGCTTCGAGCGCTGCGTGGAGATCACCGGTGCCGACCTGGCCGAGCGCGTGCGCGCCATCTCCATTGCCCTGTACAAGCGCGCGGCCGACTATGCCGCCACCAAGGGCATCATCATTGCCGACACCAAGTTCGAGTTTGGCCTGGACGCCGACGGCACCCTGACCCTGATGGACGAGGTGCTGACACCCGACTCCTCGCGCTACTGGCCCGCCGAGAGCTATGCCGTGGGCAGCAACCCGCCCAGCTACGACAAGCAGTTCCTGCGCGACTGGCTGGAGCAGGCCCAGGTGGACGGCAAGCCCTGGGGCAAGGTGGCGCCCGCGCCCGCCCTGCCGGCCGAGGTGATCGAGAACACCGCGGCCAAGTACCGCGAGGCCCTGGAACGTCTGACCCGCTGAGCCCGGTCATGACCATCAGCTCCCGCCTGCTGCAGCGCCTGGATCAGGCCATCGCCGGGGCCAGCGACCCCATCCTGGCGGGCAGCTGGCGGGTGCAGCGCGCGGTGCTGCTGGCGCGTCACGGACGCATGGCCGAGGCGCGCGAGGCCTTGACGGCCCTGCATCAGCTGGCCTTCCAGCACCCGCATCCCACCCTGGGCGCCTGGCTGCACTATGCCGAGGGCCTGATGAGCTATTTCAGCGACTTCGGCAGCGCCGCGGGCGACAAGATCCGTCGGGCCCAGGCCATGGCCCAGGTCGCCGGCCTGCGCCAGCTGGAGGCCCTGTGCGCGGCCTGGCTGGCCCATATCGCCTATGTCCAGCATGATGTGGCGCGCGTGGCCCAGCAGGCCCAGACCTGCCTGAGCCTGGCCGGCGAGGCCCAGCATGATGCGCGCAGCCGTCTGGCCGTGGCCTTGGGGCTGGCCTACGACTTTGCCGGGCGGCCTGAAGCCGCCCAGGCCTGGTACGCCGCGGCGCGCCGCCATGCGGCCGCCGAGGGCGATGACGCCACCCAGTCGGCCCTGATCTACAACATGACCGAGGTGCGCTGCGCCCGGCAGCGCCGTGAGAGTCTGGCCCATCCGGCCCGCCCGGTCCCCGAGTTGCTGCTGGGGGCCGATTCGGTCAAGCATTACGACGCGGCCGTCGGCGGCTCGGCGATGGCCGAGCTGACACCGGTGCTGCGCGCCCAGGTGCTGACGGTGCAGGGCGAATTCGCCCAAGCCCAGGCGCTGTACGAGCAGCATCTGCCGCAGGCCATGTCCAAGGGGCTGACGCGGCTGGGCAGCAGTCTGTTGGCCGATCTGGCCTGGTGCCGCTGCAATCTGGGCCAGCGCGAGCATGCCTTGCAGCAAGCGCGCGAGGCCGAAATCGAGCTGGACCCGGCCTGCGATGTCGACGACCGGGCTGCCACCCACAGCCGTCTGGCCCAGATCTATGGCCTGCTCGGTGACGCCGCGGCCGCCGAGCGCCATGCCGCCAGTGCGACGGCCGAATGGGCCGAGTTTGCCGCCCAGCAGCAGGCCTGGGCCCGGGCGCTGGCAGGCGCCGGGCTGTCCCGACCGGCTTAGAACAGGGCCATGCTG
>NZ_JBKCLH010000082.1:0-57739 GCF_046300915.1 Roseateles sp.
CGAGTCGGCCGGCGGCGAGCCCATGCCCGCCGGCCTGGAGGCCCTGCCCTGGGCGCCGCGCCGCCGGCCGACTCGGCCGGATCCAGGGCCCAGAGCGCGGGCGGCTCGGGCAGGGCCACGCCCTCGCGGGCCAGGGCGTACCAGAGCCGCTCCAGGAACTGTGAGCCCAGGGCCTGGCGGTTCAGGAAGTCTTCGGTGAAGAAGCGGGCGGTGTAGCGCAGGCTGGCGCTGCGGGCATCGTTGTCGCTGAGCAGCACGCTGGGCGCAGGCGCGTGGCAGACACCGGGCAGGCCGCTGTGCAGCACGCGCAGGGCGCAGCGGATGATCTGGCCCGGCGGATGGCGGCTGGAGACGCTGAAGCCCAGCTCATGCCGGTAGGGCTGCTCGCGCGGCAGCACCTCCAGGGCGCGGCTCGTGAACTCGGCATTGGGCAACACCACGGTGGAGCCGCGCGGCGTGCGCACATAGACCGAGCGCCAGTTCAGCGAGACCACCTCGCCTTCGAGCTGATCGCGGCGCACATAGTCGCCCACGCGCAGCGGGCGCTCGATCTCCAGCGAGACGCCGGCAAAGAGATGCCCCAGCGTGGGCTGCAGGGCCAGGCCGATGATGACCGAGAGCATGGCCGAGGTGGCCAGCACGCTGCTGATGTCCAGCCCCAGACCCAGGCGCAGATAGAGGATGCTGGCCAGCAGATAGAGCAGGCCGCGCAGCAGGGCGCGCAGCAGGTCGGAGCTGGCGTGGTGGCCGGCCGGGCGCAGGGCATGGCTGAGCAGCTTCTGCAGCAGCTGCACCAGGGCCAGCACGCTCAGGCCCGTGGCCAGCTGGCGCAGGGCGTCGGGGGGCAGCCAGGCGGGGCCGCCGGCCTCGCTGCCCAGGCTCACCTGCAGCAGCCAGCTCAGGGCTGCCAGGGCCACGATGATCAGGGTCCACATGCTCAGCGTGCCTCGCCGTCATCGCTGGTGCGGCGCGTCGCCGGCGGGGCCTGGCCTTCGAAGAGGCGCAGGGCGCGGTCCAGGCTGTGCTTGAGGCGTTGGATGGCGGCCTGCAGCTCGCCGAACTGCCCGCCCACGCCGGTCAGCTGGCCGCCCTGGCTTTCGCTGTGCAGGCTTTCCAGATGGGCGGCGCGGGTCAGGGCCTCCAGCGGATGCGTCACATGGCGGCGCAGCAGCAGCAGAAAGACCGCGGCCGAGAGCACGAAGACGCAGGCCAGCGAGCCCACGGTGACCAGCACGCTGCTCCAGGCCTTCTGGCGCGCCGGGCCGGTGGGCACCTCCACCAGCTGCAGGGCCACGGTCTCGCCCAGGCGCCAGCCGAAACCGTGGGCGCTGCCGTACTTGGCCAGCATGGCCGCGGGTGCGGCGGCCGGCGTGCTGTGGCATTGCAGGCAGGCCTCGGACTTGATACGGATGGGCCGGGCCACATAGAAGCGGCGCTGCTCGCCCTCGCCGTGCTCGCCCACCAGTTCCAGGCGCTCGGGGTCGGCGCGGAACTGGCGCAGCAGGCCCACCTCCCAGTCGCTGGCGCGGTCGTTCAGATTGGTGGGGTCCAGCGCGCTCTCGCGGTAGCGGTACTCGGGGAAGCGCGCGTTCAGGCGCTTGAGCGTGGTCTGGGCCACGAAGGAGGGCACCTGGGCCGCGTGGAAATCGGTCTGGCTCAGGCTGCGCAGCACCGGCGTCAGCTCTTCCGAGGTGAAGGCCCGCAGGGCCATCGCGGTTTCCAGCAGCAGGTCGGCCTTCTGCTTGATGTCCTCATGCGCCTGGCGGATCTCCAGGCGGTAGGAGATATAGCCGGCCACGGTCACGCCGAAGCAAAAGCAAAAGGCAATGATCCACGCGAAGCGTGTCTCGATACGCATTGTGTTGTCCCTCCCAGGCAGGCTGGCCGGGCCGTGGCTTGGATGGGTGCCGGCCGCCGAGCGGCGCCCAGCCTAGGGAGCAACGATGACGGCCGGATGACGCCGCGGTGGCGGGCGTGGCCCGCCGGCGTTCAGGAGGCGGGCGGGGACTCAGCCCAGCAGCGTGCCCAGACCCCAGAGCAGGGCGGGGTAGGCCAGGCCCCAGACCGCGGCCACCAGCAGCAGGGCCTTGAAGGCGGTGGCGGCGCGCTGCAGGCGCGGGGACTGGGTGGTGAGCGGGGCGGCAGAGAGCGTCTTGATCATGGTGGGGCTCCAGGGGCGACCTCCTGGCCGCCTCGCGCTCAACGTGCAAGAGCCGTGCCCGGTGTACCTTCTGCCGCAAACAAGGATTGAATTCCCGCACGAGGTCCAGGGAACCGGCTTTGCCGGTCCCTCGGACCCGCCCCCTCGAGGGGGCGGCCGCAGGCCGTAGGGGGGGAGCTCAACCTACATGCGGTCCACCCGCAGCGCCAGCACCACCGAGCTGGTGGTCTTGATCACGCCCTCGATCTCGCCGATCTCGTCCAGCAGCGCGTCCAGGCGCATGGTGGACTCGGCGCGCAGCACGGCCATGTAGTCGAACTCGCCGCTCACCGAAGCCAGCTGGCGCAGCTCCGGAAAACTCGTCAGCTTCTTGACCACCTCGCGGCCCGCGCGCGGCTGCACCGTGACGCCCACAAAGGCCTGAACGCCGCGGTCCTGCGCCTCGCTGCCCAGCTTGGCGGTGTAGCCCACGATCACGCCGGCCGACTCCAGCCGGGCCAGGCGGGCCACCACCGTGGTGCGCGCAATGCCCAGCTTGCGTGCCAGCTCGGCCGTGCTGGCGCGGGCATTGGCCTGCAGCAGGGTGATGAGCTGGCGATCGGTCTGGTCCTTGGCGGCTTCGGTCATGGATAACCCTTGTTTTTGACGATGTGCAGCACAAGTTTGTCATAACGTCAGATCAATCTCTTGTTTCGACGAAACATCGCTTTCTTTCGTCCGTGCTCCTTCCTAGACTGCGCCGCATTCCGCACCGCATTTCTTTGGATACTAGGAGACACACCATGAAGATCGCCCTGCTCGGCGCCGGCCACATCGGCCAGACCATCGCTCGCCTGCTGCACGCCACCGGCGACTACCAGGTCACCGTGATCGACAAGAACGCCAAGTACCTGGCCGTGCTGGCGGCCGAGGGCATTGCCACCGCCGAGGTGGACACCGCCCACCACGGCGCCCTGGCCGCCCAGCTGCGCGGCAAGGACGCGGTGGTCAATGCGCTGCCCTACCACCTGGCCATCACCGCCGCCACCCTGGCGCGCGAATGCGGCTGCCACTACTTCGACCTGACCGAGGACGTGGCCGCCACCAAGGCCATCAAGGAACTGGCCCAGGGCAGCAAGACCGCCTTCATGCCGCAGTGCGGCCTGGCGCCGGGCTTCATCGGCATCGTGGCCCACCATCTGGCCAAGCAGTTCGACGAGGTGCGCGATGTGCAGATGCGCGTGGGTGCGCTGCCGGCCTTCCCCACGAACAAGCTCAAGTACAACCTGACCTGGTCGGTGGATGGTCTGATCAACGAGTACTGCCACCCCTGCGAGGCCATCCATGGCGGCGAGTTCATCTCGGCCCTGCCGCTGGAAGGCCTGGAGCATTTCTCGCTGGACGGCGTGGAGTACGAGGCCTTCAACACCTCGGGCGGCCTGGGCACCCTGTGCGAGACCTGGTCCGGCAAAGTCAAGAACCTGGACTACAAGACCGTGCGCTACCCCGGCCACCGCGATCTGATGAAGTTCCTGCTGGAGGACCTGGGCCTGGCCGCCGACCAGGAGAAGCTCAAGGACATCATGCGCAAGAGCATGCCCGCCACCATGCAGGACGTGGTGCTGGTCTTCGTCACCGTCTCGGGCATGAAGAACGGCACCCTGTTGCAGGAGGTGTTCGCCCGCAAGATCTTCGCCGAGCGCGATGCCGCCGCGCCGCTCTCCGCCATCCAGATTACGACCGCCGCCGGCATCTGCGCCGCCGTGGACCTGTTCCGCGAGGGCAAGCTGCCCCAGCAGGGCTTCATCCGTCAGGAAGAGGTGCAGCTGCCCGAGTTCCTGGCCAACCGCTTCGGCAAGGCCTATCAGCAGTCGCGCCAGGTCGAGAGCATCGGCTGAAGGAAAATCAATCCATGAGCAAGCAAACCCAAGACCTCTTGAGCGCCCTGGGCGTTCCGAGCAGCGCCTACACCGGTGGCAGCCTGATCGTGCGCAGCCCCATCGACGGCGCGCAGATCGGTGCCGTGCCCGAGGCTAGCGCTGCCGACATGACCGCGGCCATCGCCCGCGCCCAGGCTGCCTTCCTGCAATGGCGCACCGTGCCCGCGCCCAAGCGCGGCGAGCTGGTGCGCCTGTTTGGCGAGGAGCTGCGCGCCCACAAGATGGACCTGGCCCGACTGGTCTCGCTGGAGGCCGGCAAGGTCACGAGCGAGGGCGAGGGCGAGGTGCAGGAGATGATCGACATCTGCGACTTCGCCGTCGGCCTCTCGCGCCAGCTGCATGGCCTGACCATCGCCAGCGAGCGCCCCGGCCACCGCATGATGGAGCAGTACCTGCCCCTGGGCGTGGTCGGCATCATCTCGGCCTTCAACTTCCCGGTGGCGGTCTGGGCCTGGAACTCGGCCCTGGCCCTGGTCTGCGGCGATCCCTGCGTCTGGAAGCCCAGCGAGAAGACTCCGCTCACCGCCCTGGCCACCCAGGCCCTGTTCGACAAGGCCCTGGCCCGCTACCAGGCGGCCGGCCATGCCGCGCCTGACCACCTGTCCCAGCTGCTGATCGGCGGCGCCGCCGTGGGCGAGGCCCTGGTGGACGATGCCCGCGTGGCCCTGGTCTCGGCCACCGGCTCCACCCGCATGGGTCGCGCCGTGGGCCCGCGCGTGGCGGCGCGCTTCGGCCGCTGCCTGCTGGAGCTGGGCGGCAACAACGCCATCATCGTCACGCCCAGCGCCGACCTGGACCTGGCCGTGCGCGGCATCCTTTTCGGCGCCTACGGCACGGCCGGCCAGCGCTGCACCACCACGCGCCGCCTGATCGCGCACGAGAGCATCCATGACGAGCTGGTGGCCCGCCTGGACCGCGCACGTGCCCAGCTCAAGATCGGCTCGCCCCTCGAGGCTGGCAATCTGATCGGCCCGCTGATCGACCAGGGCGCCTTCGATGCCATGCAAAAGGCCCTGGCCGCCGCGCGCGAGCAGGGCGGCGAGGTGAGCGGCGGCGGCCGTGCCCTGACCGAGCAATACCCCGAGGCCTGGTACGCCGTGCCGGCCCTGGTGCGCATGCCGGCCCAGACCGAGATCGTCAAGCACGAGACCTTTGCGCCCATCCTGTACACGCTGAAGTACAAGAGCCTGGACGAAGCCATCGCGCTGCAGAACGAGGTGCCGCAAGGCCTGTCCTCGGCCATCTTCACCAATGACATCCGCGAGGCCGAACTCTTTGTCTCGGCCAGCGGCTCGGACTGCGGCATCGCCAATGTGAACATCGGCACCTCGGGCGCCGAGATCGGTGGCGCCTTCGGCGGCGAGAAGGAAACCGGCGGTGGCCGCGAGTCCGGCTCCGATGCCTGGAAGGCCTATATGCGCCGTACCACCAACACGGTGAACTACTCGCGCGAGCTGCCGCTCGCACAGGGCGTCAAGTTCGACGTCTGATTGCTTCTATCCTTGACACGCCCCGCCCCTGCGGGGCGTTCTTCCATCTGGAGTTCCTGAGATGACGACGAATCCCCTGGATACGGGCCTCTTCCGTCTCCTGTCTTCCCTGCTCGGCGAGGCCGAGGCCCAGACCGCCTTCGCGCAGCTGCAGCTGCTGCCGGCCCTGCTGCAGCCGGTGGGCGAGCGCGTGACGCGCGCCGAGCTGGCCCAGGCCCTGAACATGGCCCTGTTCGTGGACGTGACCCGCCGCGTGCCGGCCGGCGCGGCCTATGTGGCCGACTGCCAGCGTGCCGGCCAGCGCCTGGTCTTCGACCATGGCGCCCTGCGCACCGTGGCCTGGCCCAGCGGCGCCCTGCCACCCGGCGAGGCCGCCATCACCCGCGTGCTGCGCCCCCTGGGCTTTGCCCATGCCGAGACCTATCCGCTGACCCGGCTCAAGATGACGGGCCGCAGCTGGCGCCACCAGGACTTCCCGGAGGACATCGCCCAGTTCTTCGTCTCCGAGCTGCACCCCGAGCAGTTCAGCGGCGAGTTCCAGGCCGCGGTCAGCCGTGTGATCGGCGCCTCGCGCGACCCGCTGGCGCCCGAGGATCTGGCCGCGCTGGAGCGCCTGGCGCGCGACCAGCAGCTGCCCTGGGGCGAGGCCCTGCGCCTGCTGCCGCGCCTGCGCGCCTGCTTCGAGCGCCAGCACGGTGTCTTCGAGCTGGCCGACTACGAGCGCCTGCTGGCCGAGTCCGCCGAGATGGCCTGGATCGCCACCGAGGGCAATGCCTTCAACCACGCCACCGACCGCGTCGCCAATATCGAGGCCGTGGCCGATCTGCAGCGCGCCCTGGACCGTCCGATCAAGGACACGATCGAGACCTCCAAGAGCGGCCGCGTGCGCCAGACCGCCTTTCGCGCGGCGACGGTGCAGCGCCAGTTCCTGCACGAGGGCCAGCTGGTCAGCCGCAGCGTGCCGGGCAGCTTCCACGAGTTCATCCAGCGCGAGCGCGACGAGCAGGGGCTGGATCTGCGCTTCGACGCGGGCAATGCCACCGGCATCTTCAAGATGACGGCCGGCGCCACCCCGGCCGAGGCCTGCTGAGATGAGTCTGGCCTTTCTCGACGCTGCCCGCGCCATCGTCGGGCCCGAGTTCGCGCTGGCGGGCGCGGACATCGAGCCGCGCTATCTGGAGCCGGCCCGCTATGCGCCGGGCCAGGCCGCGGCCCTGCTGCGTCCGGCCACCGCGGCCCAGGTGGCCGAGCTGGTGGCCCTGGCCGCCGCGCACGACCTGACCCTGGTGCCCCAGGGCGCACACACCGGCCTGGTGCGCGCCGCCACGCCCACCGATGCCCGTCGCCATGTGCTGCTGGCCACCGACCGGCTGCGCGAGCACTTCGACTTCGACCCGCTGGACCGCACGCTGCGCGTCTCCGCCGGCTACAAGCTCAGCGAGATCAATGAGCGCCTGGAGGCCCAGGGCCTGTTCTTCCCTATCGACCTGAGCGCCGACCCCAGCGTGGGCGGCATGCTGGCCCACAACACCGGCGGCACCCGCATGCTGCGCTATGGCGATGTGCGGGCCAACACCCTGGGCCTCACCGTGGTCCTGTCCCAGGGTCAGGTCTTGCAGGCCGGCCGCGGCCTGCAGAAGGACAACACCGGCCTGGCCCTGCAGCAGCTCTTTGTGGGCAGCTCGGGGTCGCTGGGTCTGATCACCGAGGCCACGCTCAAGCTGCACCCGCTGCCGCGCCAGCGCGCCGCGGCCCTGGTGGCGCCCGCCGATGTGGACGCCGTGCTGCCGCTCTCCCAGGCCCTGAGGGCCAGCGAGCTGGCCGGCCTGGTCAGCGCCTTCGAGGGCATCTCCAGGCCCGCGCTGCAGGCGGCGCTGGAGCATCTGGGCCGACATGGGAAGGAAAGCGGCAAGCTCTTCGACGGCCAACTGCCCGAGTACGCCCTGCTGATCGAGCTGGCCAGCGAGCTGCCGGCCGCGCGCCTGGATCTCAACGCCCTGCTGCAGGAGGTGCTGGAGCGCGAGTTCGAGAGCGGCCGCGTGGTCGATGCCGTCATCGGCGCCGACGCGGAGATCTGGGCCCTGCGCCACAGCATCAGCGAGGGCCTGCGCGACTGGGGCAAGGTGATCGGCTTCGACATCTCCCTGCCGCGCCGCCACTTCATGCACTTTCGCGCCGAGGGCGCGGCCTGGCTGGCTGAGCATTTCCCGCCGGCCCGCCTGGCGGACTTCGGCCATCTGGGCGATGGCGGCCTGCACTTCAATCTGGCCTGGCCGCATGAGGCGCCGCCGCTCGATACCGAGGCCATGGCGCGCCTGCGCGCGGGCATCAACAATATCGTGCTGCGCCTGGGCGGCAGCTTCAGCGCCGAGCATGGCGTGGGCCCGCAGATCCAGCAGGCCTACTGGCAGCTGAGCGATCCGGTGGGCCTGCGCTTGGCGGGCGAGATCCAGGTCTTGCTCAACCCCAAACAGACCCTGGGCCTGACGCGATTTGGGCCCGCCGACGAAAACTCTTGCGCGTCCTAAAAAAAGCGTGCTATAGTTCGGCCTCTTCGCTGATGACGCAAGACGGAAGCGAAGAAAACCCTGAAAGCCCAGGTGGCGGAATTGGTAGACGCACTAGTTTCAGGTACTAGCGGGTAACTCCGTGGAGGTTCGAGTCCTCTCCTGGGCACCAAATACGAAGGCCAGCACGCAAGTGCTGGCCTTTTCGTTTTGGTTGTTCCGTCCCGTCGCGCTGCAAGCGTCGAGCACGTGGTCATCGCCGCACCGCGAGCATCGTTTTACCGAAACTCTGACCGTCGCTTACGGCAACGATCATCGTTTTACAGAAACTCTGATCGCCGCGTACGGCAACGATCATCGTTTTCCCTCGTGGCCATCGGGTGTGGCGTTGATTCTGGGTGAGAATGGCGCCGCCCGAGATGGTCGGGCGACATCACTTTGAACTGAGACTCAGGAATGAACAAGACCGAACTGATCGAGCACCTGGCTGGCAAGCATGAGCTGACGAAGGCCGAGGCCGGCCGCATCATCGAAACCCTGCTGGACGCCGTGGTCACCACCGTCAAGAAGGGTGGCACGGTTTCCATCCCCGGCTTTGGCTCCTTCAAGCAGCACGCCCGCGCTGCACGCACCGGCGTGAACCCCAGCACCGGCGAGAAGATCAAGATCGCCGCCGCCAAGCTGCCGAAGTTCACTCCGGGTGCTGGCTTCAAGGCCGCTGTGGATCCCAAGGCTGCTGCCCGCAAGGCCGAGAAGGCCGGCAAGGCCGCTCCCAAGGCTGCTGCCAAGCCGCCCGCAAAGAAGGCCAAGGCCAAGAAGTAAATTCTTGCCTCAGCAAGCCGCCTAGGTTTGCGCCCTACCAGGCCGGCACCTTGTACGAGGTGGCCGGCCTTTTTCGTCTGTGCGGGCTGTCCCCGTGCGTCCCGTTCCGGCAAATCCCAAACGGGCGCACAAAGCAAGAGTGCTGCTCCTACCCGCAGTCGCGGGTGGTCTGTCGCAAGCGCCCTGGATAAGCTGGCGGCTCATCCAACCCAAGCCTTCAGACATCCATGCACAAGAAGCAAGCCCTCCTCGCGCTGTCCCTTCTCGCCCTGGCCGGATCGGCTGCGGCCCAGAGCACGCCCGAGAGCCTGCGCGCCGAATGCGCCGCCAAGCACCAGCCCGCGCTCAGTGCCAAGCCTGCTGCCAACGAGCATCGCTTCGTCTACTACAAGGGGCAGTACCGCGGTGAGCAACAGGCGGGCAAGCCCCTGGCCTGTGCCGAGGCCCAGTACGCCGCCTTTCTGGACACCCTGGATCCGGTGCGCGTGATGTCCGCCTATCCCACTGCCGCGGGCCGTCCCTCCACCAAGCCCTGACGCATGCCGCTGCGTTTGAGTGCCTGCTGGCGCTGCGCGCCTGCACGATGACGGCCGGTCCATAGCGCGCACGGTGGGCCAACGCGGGCTGCGATACTTCTTGCCATCAACAAGAAGTAGTAGCAGGAGTTCTGCGGTGGAGACTTTGCATATCGCGGTGGATCAGCGCGGCGTGGCGCGCCTGACCATGACCCGTCCGGAGGTGTTCAACGCCTTCAACGAGACCATGATCGACGAGATGGCCCAGGCCCTGGGCCGTCTGACCGCTGATCCGCATGTACGCATCATCGTGCTCGCAGGCGCCGGCAAGGCCTTCAGTGCCGGCGCCGATCTGCAGTGGATGAAGCGTGCGGCCGAGGCCACGCAAGAGGCCAATCTGGAGGATGCACGGCGCTTTGCCGGCATGCTGCAGGCCCTGGCAGACTGCCCCACGCCCACTTTGGCGCGGGTGCATGGTCTGGCCCTGGGTGGCGGGGTGGGACTGGCCGCTGCCTGTGACATTGCCCTGGCCACGCCGGACGCCAAGTTCGCCGTCAGCGAGGCGCGCTTCGGCATCCTGCCCGCCGTGATCGGCCCCTATGTGATCAATGCCGTGGGCCCACGCCAGGCGCGCCGCCTGGCCCTCACCGCCAGCCGCATTCCGGCCTCCGAAGCCCTGGCCCTGGGCCTGGTGCAGGAGGTGGCCGAGGACATCGACACCGCACTGGAGCGCTGGATTGCCGAGCTGCTGCTCAATGGCCCCGGTGCCCTGGGCGAGATCAAGGCCCTGTTCGCCCAGCTGGAGGTCGGCCCGATCACGCCCGCGGTGCGCGAGCTGACGGCCCAGACCATCGCCCGCGTGCGCATGGGCCAGGAGGCCCGCGAGGGCTTTGCTGCCTTTCTGGCCAAGCGGCCCGCCGCCTGGGTGCCCCACCAGGATTGAGGACGGACACACTGATGAGCGATTGGATTGTTGCCAAGCGCCCCGCGGCCGAGGCCGCCGTGGGCGTGATCGGAGCCGGCGTCATGGGGGCCGGCATTGCCCAGGTGGCGGCCCAGGCCGGCCACCCGGTGCTGCTGCTGGATGTGCGCGAGGGCGCGGCTACTGCTGCCATTGCGCAGATCGCCAAGGGCCTGGACGGCCTGGTGGCCAAGGGCCGCATGGCGGCCGAGGAACGCGAAGCCGTGCTGGGCCGCATCCGCCCCGCCAGCGCCACCGCCGAGCTGCGCGAGACCGCCCTGGTGGTGGAGGTGATCGTCGAGAAGCTGGAGCCCAAGCAGGCCCTGCTGCGCGAGCTCGATGCCCTGCTGCCACCGGGCGCCATCATTGCCTCCAACACCTCCTCCATCAGCATCACGGCCCTGGCCAACGGCATGGCCGATCCCGGCCGTCTGGTGGGCATGCACTTCTTCAACCCCGTGCCGCTGATGAAGCTGGTGGAGGTGGTCTCGGGCGCCGAGACCGCGCCCTCGGTGGCCCAGACCATCTTCGAGCTGGCGCGCCGCTGGGGCAAGACGCCCGTGCATGCCAAGAGCACGCCCGGCTTCATCGTCAACCGCATCGCCCGGCCCTATTACGCCGAGACCCTGGCCCTGCTGCTGGAGCAGGCCGGCACGCCGGCTCAGCTGGATCGTGCCCTGCGTGGCGCGGGCTTCCGCATGGGGCCTTGTGAGCTGATGGACCTGATCGGGCACGACACCAACTTCCTGGTCACGCAGTCGGTGTTCGAGGCCAACTTTGGCGACAAGCGCTATATGCCCTCCCTGGTGCAGCGCGCCCTGGTGGACGGCGGGCGTCTGGGCCGCAAGGTGGGCAAGGGCTTCTACGAGGGCCAGCCCGCTGCCGCCGCGCCGGTGGCCGCGCCCACAGGCCCCGCGCCCCAGCCCACGCTCTGCGGCCGCGGCGGTCTGGTGGAGGTGCTGGCCGGCTGGCTCACGCACAAGGGCATGGCCTTCGCCCGCGGCGAGTCGGCCGACTGGTGCGGTCTGCAGCTCGGCGAGCTGCAGCTGCACTTCAGCAGCGGCCGCAGCGCGGCCCAGCT
The DNA here is from genome assembly GCF_046300915.1 of Roseateles sp. GTDB lineage: Bacteria > Pseudomonadota > Gammaproteobacteria > Burkholderiales > Burkholderiaceae_C > Kinneretia. The sequence continues at coordinate 11,457 of NZ_JBKCLH010000082.1, forward strand.
GGCGCATGAGCGCCCGCATCGGGCCCTGGCTGTGATCGACTGGGTGCTGGCCCCCGATCGCTGCGAGGCCCTGGCCCTGGCCTATGCGCCCCAGGTCAGCGCCGAACAGCGTACCGAGGCCGAGGACCTGCTGCGCCATCTGGGCTGGGAGCCCCTGGTGCTGCGCGATGTGCCGGGCCTGGCCGTGGCGCGCACCCTGGCCATGCTGGTCAACGAGGGCGCCGATGCCGTCTGGCAGGGCGTGTGCGACGAGGCCGGTGCCGACACCGCGATGAAGCTGGGTGTGAACTACCCGGCCGGCCCTTTCGAGTGGCTGGCGCAGCTGGGCGCGCCCGCCGTGGTGGAGCTGCTGGACGGCTTGTTCGCCGCCTACCGCAGCGAGCGTTACCGCGTCAGCCCCTTGCTGCAGCAGCGACGCTGGTCTTGACTTAGTGGGGGCGGGAAGGGCCCAGGCCGAAGAGCTCGGCCAGGGCCTGCCGGTAGTGCCCCTGTCCCACCGCATTGGTGTTGTGGTGGGAGCCGCCCTCCACCAGCACAAAGCGCTTGGGTTCGGGCGCGCGCTCAAACAGGGCACGGCCCAGCTCGGGCTTGATCACGCGGTCCTCGCTGCCATGCACGATGAGCACGGGCATCTGAACCCGCGCGATGCGCTCGGCCGACTCAAAGCGCTGCGTGATCAGCGGGGCAACGGGCAGCCAGCCCCAGCGGTAGCTGCCCACCACATCGGCGATGGAGGTGAAGCTGCCCTCCACGATCAGGCCCGCGGCCTGTTGCTGCACCTGCTGGGCCAGCTCGGTGGCGATGGCGCCGCCCAGGGAGTGGCCGAAGATGAAGCGCTGCCGGTTCGGGTGCTGGCGCGCCAGCCAGTCCCAGGCGGCGCGGGCGTCCTCATAGGCCATGGCCTCGGAGGGCAGCTCCTGCCCATAGCCGCTCTTGCCAAAACCGCGGTAGTCGATGCCCAGCACCGCAAAGCCCAGCTCCTGCATGCGGCGCATGCGGTTGGCGCTGCCGCGCACATCCCAGCGCGCGCCATGCAGATAGAGCAGCACGGGTGCGTCGGCGCGCTCGGCCGGCAGCCACAGACCATGCAGCCGCACCTCGCGCTCGCTCAGGGCCGAGCGGAACGTGATCCACACATCCTCCATGCCCTGGGCGGCCGCCAGGCCACCGCTCCAGGTCCGGTCGCTGGGCTGGAAGATCCACTCGCGCTGCTTTTCGTCCAGGGTGGCGCAGCCGCTCATGGTCAGCATCAGACCCAGGGCGATGCCCGCGAGCAGACGGCTGGGCCGGCGTGAGAGCAGAGGTTGAAGCGGGAGAAGCTTGGCCATGACGCGAGCGTAGATCATGCTGCGAATCCTGGCCCGCCTCGGGCTTTGCGGCATGCCGTGCCTAGAATCCCCGAGCAGCGGGCCCAGCTTGGTGCCAACCCGATGCCAACAAGGAGGATCGATACATGATGTCTGCCATTCGCGCCTGCGGGCGGGGTGTTGCCAAGGTTTGGGCCTGGGTGGATGCGCTGCGCCGCGGCCTGTTCAATCTGCTGATGCTGGGCCTGATCCTGGTGCTGATCGTAGCCCTGGTGCGGAGCGGGCCGGAGCCGCTGGCGGACAAGACGGCGCTGGTGCTGAATCTGCAGGGCGCGCTGGTGGAGCAAGCCTCGGGATCCCTGCGCTCGCATGCCTTGGCTCAGGCGCGAGGGGAATCCCCACAGGCGCAGACCCGGCTGCGCGATGTGTTGGCGGCGCTGGATGCTGCCGCCCGCGATCCCCAGATCAGCCATGTGCTGCTGCAACTGGACCAGTTCGGCGGCGCCGGCATGGCCGGGCTGCACGAGGTGGCGGCCGCCATCGAGCGCTTCAAGAAGGACTCGGGCGGCAAGAAGGTGCTGGCCTATGGCGACGAGTTCAATCAGCGTGCCTACTTTCTGGCCGCGCGTGCGGACGAGGTCTATCTGCACCCCATGGGCGGTGTGCTGATCGATGGCTTTGGCCGCTATCGCAACTACTACAAGGACGCGCTGGACCGCGTGGGTATCGACGCCAACGTGATCCGGGTCGGCAAGTTCAAGAACTTTGGCGAGCCCTTCTTTGCCAATGCCCCGTCGCCGGCGACGCTGGAGTCCGAGTCCTATCTCTACGGTGATCTGTGGACGCGCTACACCGCGTCCGTCGAGGCGGCGCGCAAGCTGGAGAAGGGTGCCATCGCACGAGCCATCGACGAGCTGCCGCAGCGCATGCAGGCCGTCAAGGGCGATACCGCCCAGCTGGCGCTGAAGGAAAAACTGGTCGATGCGCTGAAGACCCGCGACGAGATGCGCGCGCTGCTCATCGAGCGCGGCGCCAAGGACGAGAAGAGCAAGAGCTTCCGACAGATTGATCTGCTGGCCTATCTGGCCCATGTGAAGCCCAAGTGGGACGACAAGGCTGCGGCCATCGGCGTGGTGGTCGCGGAGGGCGAGATCGTCGATGGCCAGGCCGCTCCCGGCAAGGTGGGGGGCGATTCCACCGCCCAGCTGATCCGTCAGGCGCGCGAGGACGACAAGATCAAGGCCCTGGTCTTGCGCGTCAATTCGCCCGGCGGCAGTGCTTTTGCGTCCGAGATCGTGCGCCGGGAGCTGGAGATCACCCGTGCCGCCGGCAAGCCGGTGGTGGTGTCCATGGGCGATGTGGCGGCTTCGGGCGGCTACTGGATCTCGATGGCGGCGGATCAGGTGCTGGCCGATCCCTCGACCATCACCGGCTCGATCGGCGTGTTCGGCATGCTGCCGACGGCCGACAAGCTCATGGGCAAGCTCTCGGTGCATACCGGCGGCTACACCACCACCTGGCTGACCGGCGGCTTCGACCCCCGCCGTCCGCTGGATGAGCGCCTGCGCAGCACGGTGCAATCGGCCGTGCAGTACATCTACGACGACTTCACCGGCCGGGCCGCCAAGGCGCGCAAGAAAACGGTGGAGCAGATCGACGAGGTGGCGCAGGGCCGGGTCTGGACCGGCTCGCAGGCGCTGGATCGCGGTCTGGTGGACAAGCTGGGCAGCCTGGGCGATGCGCTGCAAGCCGCTGCCACGCTGGCCAAGATCGAGGGTGAACCGCGCATTGCCTATGTCGAGCGCGAGCCCGGCAAGCTGGACCGACTGCTGAAGTCCATGGACTCGGTGCTGGCACCCACGGTGGCCGATATGGTGCGTGCGGCGATGCCGCTGCAGTTGCCTGCCGCCGCGTTGCAGGCCCAGCATGAGCTAGCCTCGCTGGCCGAGCTGAGTGCGGGCCGCAAGCCCTATGCGGCCCTGGTGCATTGCCTGTGCACGGCGCCCTGAGTCACCGTCCTTGAGCACGGGGCCGATATACTCCGTGCCATAGCGCCGATTTGTTCCGGATTGCGGGCGCTCTACAAATGCCGCTAAAGAGGGACGCCCGATGCACCGGTGTCCGCTCCGTCAGCGACACCGGTGTTTTTGTTTTTGGGCCTTATGAAAATCAGAGGTGAATGCATGGGATCCGTAGGCCATGTCACGCCGCAACGCATGAAGTTCAGCCGTCCCCTGCCGCTGCGCAGCGGCGCGCAGCTGAGTGACTACGAGCTGGTCTATGAAACCTACGGCCAGCTCAATGCGGACAAGAGCAATGCCGTGCTTGTCTGCCATGCCTTGAATGCCAGCCACCATGTGGCCGGCAGCTATGCCGGCCAGGAGCGCAGCGAGGGCTGGTGGGACAACCTGATCGGGCCGGGCAAGCCTCTGGACACGGAGCGCTTCTTCGTCATCGGCATCAACAACCCGGGTTCCTGCTTCGGTTCCACCGGGCCCATGCACATCAATCCGGCCACGGGCCGCGTCTATGGCGCGGACTTCCCCGTGGTCACGGTGCATGACTGGGTGGATGCCCAGGCCCGCGTGCTGGACGAACTGGGCATCAAGCAACTGGCCGCCGTGCTGGGTGGCTCCCTGGGCGGCATGCAGGCCCTGGACTGGTCGCTGCGCTATCCGGATCGCATGCGGCACTGCATCGCCATCGCCACCGCGCCCAGCCTCTCGGCGCAGAACATCGCCTTCAACGAGGTGGCGCGCCGCGCCATCATCACCGACCCCGATTTCCATGGCGGCCACTTCTATGAGCATGGCGTGGTGCCCAAGCGCGGCCTGCGCGTGGCGCGCATGATCGGTCACATCACCTACCTCAGCGACGATGTGATGGAGCAGAAGTTCGGCCGCCAGATGCGTGCTGCCGAGCTGGGCTACAGCACGCAGGACATCGAGTTCCAGATCGAGAGCTATCTGCGCCACCAGGGCGACAAGTTCAGCGAGTACTTCGACGCCAACACCTATCTGCTGATCACGCGCGCCCTGGACTACTTCGACCCGGCCCGCGAGCATGGCGGCGATCTGAGCCGCACCTTTGCCGCCGCACATTGCAAGTTCCTGCTGGCCAGCTTCACGACGGACTGGCGCTTCTCGCCGGCGCGCTCGCGGGAAATCGTCAAGGCGCTGCTGGACAACAAGCGCGACGTCTCGTATGCCGAGATCGACGCGCCGCATGGCCACGACGCCTTCCTGCTCGAAGACCCGCGCTACCACGGTGTGCTGCGCGCCTACTTCGAGCGCATTGCCAAGGAGTTCGCAGCATGAGCGACCGTAGCGTGATGGAAGCGATCGCCGCCCTGGTGCCGGCCGGCTCGCGCGTGCTGGACCTGGGCTGCGGCACTGGCGAGCTGCTGCACCATCTGCAGAGCAGCAAGGGCTGCACCGGCTACGGCGTGGAACTGGATGACGCCAATGTGCTGGCCTGCGCCAAGCGCGGCGTCAATGTGATCCAGCTGAACCTGGAAGAGGGCCTGGCCATCTTCGAGGACCAGAGCTTCGACGTGGTGCTGCAGCTGGAGACCCTGCAGCATCTGCGCAATACCGAGGCCATGCTCAGGGAAACCGCACGCGTGGGCCGCATGGGCATCGTCAGCTTTCCCAATTTCGCGCACTGGCCCAACCGCCTGCAGGTGCTGCTGGGCCGCATGCCGGTCACCAAGGTGCTGCCCTACGAGTGGTACGACACGCCCAATATCCGCGTCGGCACCTATGCCGACTTCGAGGTGCTGGCGCGCAAGAACCGCCTGCGCGTGCTGGACAGCTTTGGCATCCAGCAGGGTCAGGTCGTGCGGACCATGCCCAATCTGCTGGCCAGCATGGCGGTGTTCAAGTTCGACCGCGGCTGAGCGGCTGCTGACAGATTCCGGACCCTGCCCCGGGCATCATGGCCGCCTCATCAACGCATCGGAGGTGCGAATCATGATTGGCTACACCACCCTGGGCACGCGCGACCTGCCGCGTGCCGCGGCGTTCTACGACGCGCTGTTCGAGACCCTGGGCATCAAGCGCACCATGGACTTCGAGCGCGGCATCGCCTGGGGCCGCGATATGAGCTCCCCCGGCTTTGCCGTGATGCTGCCCTTTGACGGCCAGCCCGCCACGGTGGGTAACGGCGTGATGATCGCCCTGGCCGCCGACAGCCCCGCCACCGTGCAGGCCCTGCATGCCAAGGCCCTGGCCCTGGGTGGCCAGGACGAGGGCGCCCCGGGGCCGCGCGGCGGCGGCTTTTACGCCGCCTATTTCCGCGATCTGGATGGCAACAAGCTCAATGCTTTTTGCATGAGCGCCGAGTAATCGCCCCGCAGGCTCAGCGCGGCGCCGGGCTCAGCGCCTCGCCGCGCTCATAGACCACGCTGGCCCGGCCCACCAGCAGGGGGTCGAGCTGGCCGATCTTGTCCAGGTCCTTGTTGGTGTAGGGCAGCTGGTGCAGCACATGGCGCAGCGCGTTCAGGCGTGCGCGCTTCTTGCAGTCCGACTTCACCACGGTCCAGGGCGCCTCGGCGATATCGGTGTTGAAGAACATCGCCTCCTTGGCCTTGGTGTAGTCGCCCCATTTGTCCAGCGAGGCCTTGTCGATGGGCGAGAGCTTCCACTGCTTGAGCGGATGCGCCTCGCGCTCCTTGAAGCGGCGGCGCTGCTCCTCGCGGCTGACCGAGAACCAGAACTTCACCACATGCACGCCCGAGCGCACCAGATTGCGTTCGAACTCGGGGGCCTGGCGCATGAACTCGGTGTACTCGTCATTGCTGCAGAAACTCATCACTCGCTCCACGCCGGCGCGGTTGTACCAGCTGCGGTCGAACAGCACGATCTCGCCCGCGGTGGGCAGGTGCTGCACATAGCGCTGGAAGTACCACTGGCCGCGCTCCACCTCGCTGGGCTTCTCCAGCGCCACCACGCGCGCGCCGCGCGGGTTCAGATGCTCCATGAAGCGCTTGATGGTGCCGCCCTTGCCGGCGGCGTCGCGGCCCTCGAAGAGGATCACCACCTTCTGCCCGGTCTGCTTGACCCAGGCCTGCAGCTTGAGCAGCTCCACCTGCAGGCGGTCCTTCTGCTTCTCGTAGGCCTTGCGGGACATCAGGTTCTTGTAGGGGTAGCCGCCCTTGCGCCAGTCGGGGGCCAGCTCCTCGTCGGCATCGACCCCCAGGGCCTTGGCCGGGGCCTCCAGCTCCTTCAGCAGGGCACGGCGCAGGGCGGCGGCATCGTCCGGCGAGGCGCCGCGCACGATCTCGCGCACCGAGCTGGCCAGGCTGCTGGCCCCCCGCTGGCTCACGATGTCCTGCAGGGCCGCCAACTCTCGTGCCCGCGCTTTCTCTACCGCCTCATCCACGCTATGGCGGGCAATGCGCTCGGGCTGGATGCTGCCCGCGGTGTCGCCGCTGCGCACACGGCGTGCCCGTGGCGTGCGGGGGAGGGTGGTGCTGCGGGCGGACTTGGCAGGAGGGGCGGAGTTGGGCTTGCTGCTCATGGTTCTGGAATGTGACGAATCCGTGACATTCAAGGTTCGCATCGCTTGCCCGGCCGGGCCTTGAGCTTGATCAAGCGGCGCTTGGCGCTGTCCGCCCCGCTGCGGCTGTTCATCACGATCCCGTCATCTGCGCTGCCTAGGCTGCCGGACTTGCTTCCATTGAGCGAGTCCACACATCATGAAAACGAAATCTGCACTGATTGCCGCCGCCGTGCTGGCCCTGTGTTCACTGGGTGCCGTGGCCCAGACCGGCGCCGCCCCGGCCCTGCCCGCCGAGCTGGCCGGCCATGCCCTGCTGCCCGCGCGCAGCTTTGTGCCCGCGCCCAAGGATGCGCCGGCCTTTCTGCAGACCAGCGGCAAGTTCACCGCCGCCGATGGCCGCCGCGTGGACGCGCTGGAATCGATCATGGGCACGTCCTTCCTCTCGGACAAGGCCGCCCCGCGCGAGACCGGCGTCAAGCTGCCTTTCAAGGGCCAGCCGGTGCAGGGTTTCTCGGGCATCAAGACCATGAAGGACGGCAGCTTCTGGGTGCTGACCGACAACGGCTTTGGCGCCAAGAACAATAGCGCGGACGCGATGCTGATGTTCCACAAGCTGCGCATCGACTGGAAACAAGGCAGCGTGCAGCGCAGCCAGACCCTGTTCCTGCATGACCCGGATCGCAAGATCCCCTTTCTGATCGTCAACGAGGGCACGACCAAGCGCTACCTCACCGGCGCCGATCTGGATATCGAGTCCATGCAGCCGGTGGGCAATGAGCTCTGGTTCGGCGACGAGCTGGGCCCCTACCTGATCCGCACCGATCTGCAGGGCAAGGTGCTGGGTCTGTACGAGACCCGGCTGGACGGCAAGCTGCTGCGCGCACCCGACCACTACACGGTGACGACGCCGGCCGTGCCCGGCACGCCGGTGACGACGCCGGTGCGCCGCTCGCGCGGCTATGAGGGCATGGCGGCGAGCCCGGACGGCCGCTTCCTCTACCCCTTGCTGGAAGGCCCGCTGTGGCTGGAGGGCGAGAAGAAGTGGGAAAGCACGGCCGATGGCCGCGAAGTGCTGCGCGTGCTGGAGTTCGATGTGGCCCAGCGCGCCTGGAGCGGCCGCAGCTGGAAGTACCCGCTGGAGCTCAAGGGCAACAATATCGGCGACTTCAATATGATCGACGCGGACACCGCCCTGGTGATCGAGCGCGACAACGGCGAGGGCTCGGTGGACGAGGCCTGCAACGGACCCGCCCGCCCCGACTGCCAGAACGTGCCGGCCCGCTTCAAGCGCGTCTACAAGATCAGCCTCAAGGACGCAGACGCTGAAGGCCTGGTACGCAAGATCGGCTATGTGGACCTGATGGACATCGCCGACCCCAAGAGCCTGGGCCGCAACGGTGCCACCCGCCAGGGCCGCTTCAGCTTCCCCTTCGTGACCATCGAGAACGTGGACGTGGTGGACGCCGAGCACATCGTGGTGGCCAATGACAACAACCTGCCTTACTCCAGCGGCCGCAAGCTGGGCGTGCAGGACGACAACGAGTTCATCCTGCTCAAGGTGCCCGAGCTGCTGAAGGCGCGCTGAGCGACGCAACCGTCGCCAAATGTAGGGACGGCTTGCGTACTTTCACCGACCGGGGAAGTCCTGGGCCCTTGGGTGTCGGCCGCTCCCTACACTGGCCGACATGCGTACTCTGAGAACCGATGACGGTCTGCCCCTGCACTGGCGGCAATGGAGCCGCCCCGGTCCGGGGCCGGCACGCGGCACGGTGCTCATCGTGCACGGCCTGGGTGAACATATCGGGCGTTACGAGGCGCTGGCCGGCCGCCTGAATGATTGGGGCTGGCATGTGGTGGGCCATGATCAGCGAGGGCACGGCGCCTCCGGTGGCCCGCGTGGGGATATCCCCGAGGCGGATCGTCTTCAGCGCGATTTGGCCCTGGTCATCGATGAGCTTCGGGCCGATCCCCAGCTGGGCTGCGGTCCTCTGGTGGTGTTGGGCCACAGCATGGGTGGGCTCGTGGCGGCGCGTTTCGTCGCGGGTGGGCTTGCCCTGGGGCAGGGCGGCGTTCTGCCAGCATGGTTTCGCCCGGTCGATGGGCTGGTGCTGAGCTCGCCGGCCTTGGACCCCGGGCTCTCGGGCGTGCAGCGCATGCTGCTCGGGGCGGCCCGGCCCCTGCTCCCGCATCTGGCGGTGGGCAATGGCCTGAAGACCAGTTGGATCTCGCGCGATCCTGCGGTCGTGGCCGCCTATGAGAATGATCCTCTGGTGCATGACCGCGTCAGCGCCACCCTGGCCGCCATGATTGCGGACGCAGGCGCGGAGCTGCAACACCAGGCCCCCCTGTGGGTGGTTCCCACCCTGCTGATGTGGGCCGGCGCAGACCAGTGTGTGGACCCCGAGGGCAGCGCCCGCTTCGCGGCCGAGGCGCCGCGGGCCGTGGTGCAGACGCAGTGCTTCGAGCGGCTCTATCACGAGCTCTTCAACGAGCCCGAGCGCGAGCAGGTCTTTGCACGGCTGCAGGCCTGGCTGGAGCAGCGCTTTGCGCCAGCGCGCTGAGAGCGCGGGAACTAGAATTCCGACTCCCCGCCACAAGCCGGAACACCACCATGAATGCACGCGATCCCGCGCTGCCGCTGCAGCCCGATGAAGCCTCGGCCCTGGGCCGTTTTGCCGAACGCGTCTGGGACGAGGAAATCGTTCCCGCGCTGAGCGACTACATCGCGATTCCCGCCAAGAGCCCCATGTTCGATGCCGACTGGGCGCAGAACGGGCATATCGAGAAGGTGCTCCGCGACGCGGCCTCCTGGGTGGAGAGCAAGAAGGTGGCCGGCCTCAAGCTGGAGGTGGTGCGTCTGGAAGGCCGCACGCCGGTGATCTTCTTTGAGGTGCCGTCCACCAAGCCGGGCAGCGATGACACCATCGTGCTCTACGGCCATTTGGACAAGCAGCCCGAGTTCAATGGCTGGCGCTCCGACCTGGGCCCCTGGACGCCCAAGTACGAGAACGGCCTGCTCTACGGCCGCGGCGGCGCCGATGACGGCTATGCCGTCTATGCCTCGCTGACCGCCATCATGGCCCTGGACCAGCAGGGCATCCCCCGGCCGCGCTGCGTGGGCATTATCGAGACCTGCGAGGAAAGCGGCTCCTACGATCTGCCCGCCTATATCGACGTGCTCAAGGAGCGCCTGGGCAATGTCTCCCTGGTGGTCTGCCTGGACTCCGGCGCAGGCAATTACGAGCAGCTCTGGCTCACCACCTCGCTGCGCGGCATGGTCTCGGGCGTGCTCAAGGTGGAGGTGCTGACCGAGGGCATCCACAGCGGCGACGCCTCGGGCCTGGTGCCTTCGAGCTTCCGCATCCTGCGCCAGGTGCTGGACCGTCTGGAGGACTCCAAGACCGGCCGCCTGCTGCCCGACAGCTTCCACTGCGAGATCCCGGGCGACCGGCTGGACCAGGCTCGCGCCACCGCCGAGATCCTCAAGGACGAGGTCTGGAAGCGCTATCCCTGGGCCTGCGGCGCCGATGGCGGCAGCGTGCTGCCCGTGACCCAGGACCCGGTGGAGGTGCTGCTCAACCGCACCTGGCGCCCCACGCTGAGCGTGACCGGCGTGGACGGCTTCCCCGAGCTCAAGAACGCCGGCAATGTGCTGCGCCCCTACACCGCCTTCAAGCTCTCGCTGCGCCTGCCGCCCCTGGTGGACGGCAATGAGGCCGCGCTCAAGCTCAAGGCCCTGCTAGAGGACAACGCGCCCTACAACGCCCGGGTCACCTTTGTGCCGGATGGTCGCGCCGGTGCTTTCGGCGCCACCGGCTGGAACACGCCCGAGCTCAGCCCCTGGCTCTCGGGCGCGCTCAACGAGGCCAGCCTGGCGCATTTCGGCCGGCCGGTGGGCTTCATCGGCCAGGGCGGCACCATCCCGCTGATGAGCATGCTGCAAAAGGGCTTCCCCCAGGCGCAGATGATGGTTTGCGGCGTGCTGGGCCCCAAGAGCAATGCCCACGGCCCCAATGAGTTTCTGCACGTGCCCTATGGCAAGCGCCTGACGGCCGCCGTGGCCCAGGTGATGGCGGCCCATCCCTGATCTAGCCGAACAAGCTGGAAAGCAAACGGGATCCCAGCGGGATCCCGTTTTTTGTTTCCAGGGTGCAGGGCCTCAGAGCAGCATGCGCAGATGGGCCTGGGCCTGCAGCAGCGGCGGCAGGCAATGCTCGACCAGCTGGTCCATGCTCATGCGCGAGGCATGCACGCTGATGTTCATGGCGGCGACCACATCGCCGCGGTAGTTCTTCAAGGGCACCGCCACGGTGCGCAGGCCCAGCTCCAGCTCCTGGTCAATGCAGGCATAGCCCAGGGCGCGGGCGCGGGCGATCTCGATGCGCAGGCGCTCGGGATGGGTGATGGTGTGGGGCGTCAGGGGGCTGAGCTCCTGGCGCGCGATCCAGGCATCCACCTCGGCCTGGGGCAGGGCCGCCAGCAGCACGCGACCGTTTCCAGCGCAATAGGCGGGCACCCGGGTGCCCGGCTGCAGGGTGGGCGAGACCACGCGGCCGGCACTGGTGGCGGCAATGCAGATCACATCGTTGCCGTCCAGCACGCCCGCGGAGCTGGCCTCCTTGAGGGCGTAAGCCAGCTTGTGCAGCTCGGGCTCCACAATGCGCGGCAGGCGGGCCGAGTGCATATAGCTCTGTCCCAGGCGCAGCACCTTGGGGGTCAGGGCAAACATCTTGCGGTCCTGCGAGACAAAGCCCAGATGGGTCAGGGTCAGCAGATAGCGGCGGGCCGCGGCACGGGTGAGGCCGGTGCGGGCGGCCACCTCGGAGATGGTCAGACGGGGGCGCTCCTGATCGAAGGCTTCGATCACGGCCAGACCCTTCTCAAGGCCCGCCACCAGATCGCGCTTGAGCGGGCCGCTGGGAGCGTCGGCCGGCGTTGTGGCCGGAATTTCGAGGGCGGTCAGATCATCAAGTGCGCGGGCAGCAGACATGGCATTGGGTGCGTTAATCGCCCAAATATGCTGGGCGCAAGCCGGGGAAACGCTGACTATAGGAAGCCCCAAACACGCAGCGCAAGCAGAACTGCCGCAAAAAGGGCGGCATCCGCACCTTTGTGCACCAATAAGGTGCTTTCGCATAGGACTCCTCCCACGGCCGTTTCGGGCGGGTGTGGGCGGGATGCGGGGCGGTAAGAGGAGCCTGAAGCTTGACGCAGTACGGCGCCAACGGGCTACGTACTACCACTTACGCGGTCCACAAACTGGATTTGAGTCGTATATGTGCGCTCTGCGTTTGGTTTCTGGATCCAGTATCCCACGCAGCATCGCGCCACGTGGCGCCGACGCCCCGGCTTTACGATGACAAAAATGCAGCATCCCTTGAGCTGAGCTCATGCCTTGCACCGCCGTGGTGCAAGGCCTGGGGTTTGCTGTCAGACGCGTTCCACAATCAGGGCGATGCCCTGCCCGACGCCGATGCACATGGTGCACAGGGCATAGCGGCCGCCGCTGCGCTGCAGCTGGTTGACGGCCGTGGTCACCAGGCGGGCGCCGCTGGCCCCCAGGGGGTGGCCCAGGGCGATGGCGCCGCCATTGGGGTTCACGCGGGCATCGTCGTCGGCCAGTCCCAGATCGCGCAGCACGGCCAGGCCCTGAGCGGCGAAGGCTTCGTTCAGCTCGATCACATCCATCTGGGCCAAGCTCAGGCCGGTCTGGGCCAGCACCTTGCGGGCAGCGGGGGCCGGGCCCATGCCCATGATGCGCGGCGCCACGCCGGCCGTGGCCATGCCCACCACACGGGCGCGCGGGCTCAGGCCGTGCCGGGCCGCGGCGGTTTCGCTGGCCAGCAGCAGGGCGCAGGCGCCATCGTTCACGCCCGAGGCATTGCCGGCCGTCACGCGGCCATCGGGGCGCACCACGCCCTTGAGCTTGGCCAGTGCTTCGAGGCTGGTTTCGCGCGGGTGTTCGTCCTTGGAGACGATGATCGGATCGCCCTTCTTCTGCGCAATCGTCACGGGCGTGATTTCGGTGTCGAAGAAGCCGCTCTGCTGGGCGGCCACGGCCTTGAGCTGGCTGGCCAGGGCCATGCGATCCTGAGCCTCGCGCTCAATGCCGAAGTCGCTGGCCACGTTCTCGGCCGTTTCGGGCATGGAATCCACGCCGTACCGTTCCTTCATCAGCTTGTTGATGAAGCGCCAGCCTATGGTGGTGTCGTAGACGGCGTTGGCGCGCGAGAAGGCGCTTTCCGCCTTGGGCATCACGAAGGGCGCGCGGCTCATGCTTTCCACGCCGCCGGCAATCATCAGCTCGGCCTCGCCGGCGCGGATGGCGCGCGCGGCGCTGCCAACAGCGTCCATGCCCGAGCCGCACAGACGGTTGATGGTCATGCCCGGTACGGCGATGGGCAGGCCGGCCAGCAGGGCGGCCATGCGGGCCACATTGCGGTTGTCCTCGCCGGCCTGGTTGGCGCAGCCGTACAGCACATCGTCGACGGCCTCCCAGTCCACGCGGGCATTGCGTGCCATGAGGGCGCGCAGGGGCACCGCACCCAGGTCATCGGCGCGCACCGAGGACAGGGCGCCGCCGTAGCGGCCGAAGGGGGTCCGCAAGGCATCACAGATGAAGGCGTGTCGGGAATTCATGGAGGAAAGACTCCGGGTTTGTGTGTGATATGAGGCGGCATGCGTGAGCACCTGAGGGCTGCGACGCATCGGCGCTGCGGGGCTGTGGCTGCAGCCACCTTTGGCGGCTTCCAGCTCTGGGTGTAAAAGTTCTTTATTGGAACTTTGGTTCTGAAAATGAACATGCTAGGCCGGAGCTTCATTTCCGGTCAAGAATTTCCCGTGACAATTCGCACGTTAGGCGTTTGTAATCAGGTGCAAGCCCCGCGCCGGGCTGGTTTACTGCTTAAGTGGTGCAGACATCGTGCCGATGCAGCTGCCGAGGGCGCCTAGAAAAGGCGTAGGAAGAAGATGAAGGACAACACTTCGGATCCTTTGATCGACGTTGCGCAGCTCAAGGTGGGCATGTTCATTCACCTGGACCTGGGCTGGATGGCGCATCCGTTTCCGCTCAGCAGCTTCAAGCTGAGTTCGGAGGATCAGCTCCTGGTGTTGCGTCGCCTGGGACTCAAACAGGTGCGTTGGAGTCCCAGCCGCAGTGATTTGCAGACCGAGGCCGCGGCGCCGAATGAGGCGCAGCCCGGGGGCGAGAGCCCCGACCAGGCTCAGCAACAGGCCAAGCCCAGCCCCGAGCAACTCGCCCGCGAGGCCCACAAGCGTGCTCTGGCCGCCCAGCGCGAGGCACTCTCCCTGTGCGAGCGTCAGTACGGCGAGGCGGCGACAGCCTTCCGCGACATCATGGAAGTGCTGCCGCGGGAGCCGCGAGGCTCTCGGGATCAGGCCATCGCCTTGTCCGGCGCCCTGTTGGACAAGATGCTGGTCGAAGGCGACCTCAATATCCGCCTGCTCAATGAAGGGGCGGGGGATCGCGGTACGGCTCACGCCCTGAATGTGGCCATCATCTCCATGTTGCTGGGACGAGCCTTTGGGCTGGGCCGCGAGGAGATGATGGACCTCGGCGTCGGCGCGCTCTTGCACGATCTCGGCAAGACCGAGCTCCCGGCACGGGTTCGCAATCGCGATGACAGCTTCACCCTGGCCGAGACTCAGGCCTACCAGCAGCATGTCCAAAAGGGCGTGGCCTTGGCTCAGGCCATGGGGCTGAGCCCGGGCCCGCTGTTGGTCATTGCCCAGCATCATGAGAATGCCGATGGCAGTGGTTTTCCGCAGCGCATCAATGTGGATCGCATGAGTGCCGCCGCCCGCATCGTGGCCCTGGTCAATCGCTTTGACGGTCTTTGCAACCCCTTGCTGGCGTCCAAGTCCATGACGCCGCACGAGGCCTTGTCCCTCATGTTTGCCCAGGGGCGCAATCGCTTCGACGCTACCATGCTCAATGCCTTCATCCGGATGATGGGCGTGTATCCGCCCGGCTCGGCGGTGCAGCTCACCGATGATCGCTACGCTCTGGTGGTGGCCGTGAACTCATCGCGGCCGCTCAAGCCGCGGGTGATGGTGCATGACCCCAAGGTGCCTAGGGAGGAGGCCCTGATCCTGAACCTGGAAGATCACCCGGATCTGGGCATACGCCGCAGCCTCAAGCCCAGTCTGCTGCCTCGCGCGGCACTGGACTATCTGAGCCCCCGTACGCGAGTGGCCTACTTCTTTGAGAGCACCACCATGCCACTCGGGGAGTTGGCGGCGTGATCCCCGCAACGCTCGGCAGTAGCTCGATTCACCCGCGCCCGCACCACGACCAAGCCCTGATCGACGGGCTTCAAGAGGCGGTGTGGCTGGTGGATGCGCGTACGCTGTGCGTTATTGCCGTCAATCAGGCGGCTACCCAGCTATTGGGGCTGGAGCCTGCGCGCCTGATCGGTGCCAGCATGGAATCGCTGGCCTGCACGGCAGAGGATGCGCTGTTCTGGATGGAGGCTGCGGCAGGTTCCCGCGAGGGCTTGCATACCGACACCATGCTGCGGCGCGCCGACGGCCAGATGATCTGGGCCGCGCGACGCATCAGCCATATGGCGCTGTCCGATGGTGATGGGGTTTGGCTGGTCTCGATGCGTGATCTCAGCCGGCAACGGCAGCATGATGAGGAGCGCGAGACCCTGCTCGCCGAGCTGAAAGCGACCCTGGAGTCCACGGCCGATGGCATCCTGGTGTCGGATCTGGCCGGACGCATGCGCAGCTTCAATCAGCGCTTTGCCTCGCTCTGGGGCCTTCCCGAAGACCTGCTGCTGGAGCGCAATGACGAGGCGGTGCAGGCCTGGATGCGGCGCAGCGTGGTGGATGGCGTGGCCTACGCGACCCGTCTGGCCGCCATTCAGGAAGCTCCCCTGCTGCAGACCAGCGACATCATCAAGCTGCTGGATGGCCGGGTGCTGGAGCGCGTCTCGCTGCCGCAGTGGAGTCGGGGGCGCCCCATCGGCCGGGTGTATTCCTTCCGCGACCTCAGCGAGAAGCTCGCTGCCAGTCAGCGCATCGATGAGCTGTCGCACACCGATATGCTGACCGGCCTGCCCAACCGGCGGGCCCTGGCCGAGCGCATTGACTACGCCCAAGCCATGGCGCGCCGCGACGCCTCGGGCTTCGCCCTGCTCAATGTCGACCTGGATCGCTTCAAGCAGATCAATGACACCCTGGGGCATTCCTACGGCGATCGTGTGCTCAA
The DNA here is from genome assembly GCF_046300915.1 of Roseateles sp. Taxonomy (GTDB): domain Bacteria; phylum Pseudomonadota; class Gammaproteobacteria; order Burkholderiales; family Burkholderiaceae_C; genus Kinneretia. The sequence continues at coordinate 27,501 of NZ_JBKCLH010000082.1, forward strand.
GGAAGTGGCCCAGCGTCTGCGGGAATGCCTGCGGGAGGTGGACACCGTGGCGCGCCTGGGCGGCGACGAGTTCTCTTTGCTGGTCCACCAGGCCGATGCGCGTGGGGCGGAGCATGCGGCGCGCCGGGTTCAGGAGGCCATGGCCAGGCCCTTCAGCTTCGACACGCTGAGTTTCACCGTCACCTGCTCGGTGGGCATTGCCCTGTTCCCCAGCGATGGGGGTGGGGCCGATGAGCTCATGGCGAGTGCCGAGCGTGCCATGCACTGGGTCAAGGAGAGTGGGCGTGGTGCCTTCCGCTTTCACCAGCCGCGCAAGCATGTGGATCTGCTCTCGCGCATGCGACTGGATCACGCCATGCGTCAGGCTCTGCTGGAGGGGCAGTTCCGGCTGCACTACCAGCCGCAGGTGGACCTGGGCAGCGGCCGTGTGATTGGCGCCGAAGCCCTGCTGCGCTGGCGCGACCCGCTGCGCGGTGACATTCCGCCCTCCGAGTTTGTGCCGGTGGCCGAGGAGAGTGGATTTATCGTCGCCATTGGCGATTGGGTGTTGCGTCAGGCGGTGCAGCAGGCCGCCGACTGGCTGCGCCAGGGGCGACGCATCCAGGTGGCCGTGAACGTCTCGGCCCTGCAATTTCAGCAAAGCCAGTTCGTTGATACGGTTGCGCAAGCCCTCAAGGCTGCCGGTCTGCCGCCCTCGCTGCTGGAGCTTGAACTCACCGAGTCCATTCTGCTGCGCGATGCCGAGGAGGCGCTGCTGCGCTTGCAGGCCCTGGCCGAACTGGGCGTGTGCATGTCCATCGACGACTTTGGCACCGGCTATTCCAGCCTGGGCTATCTGAAGCGCTTCCCCATCCAGCGCCTCAAGATCGATCGCAGCTTCATCCAGGGCTTGCCCGCGGACGAGAGCGATGCCGGCATTGTGAATGCCGTGATCCAGATGGGGCGCGCCCTGCGCCTGCTGGTGATTGCCGAAGGGGTGGAGACCGAAGCCCAGCGCGACTTTCTGGCGCGCGCGGGCTGTCATGAGTATCAAGGCTATCTCTTCGCCCCGGCGCTGGAGACACGCGCCTTCGAGGACAAGGTCTGGCAGCCCCAGCTTCCCCCCCCCCGTCCGGCCTTGTCGCCCGTACGCCTGGTGCGAGGTCGGGCCGCCTGAATCTGCCTGGCCGGCCACTCCACGGGCACAATGCCCGAGTGGCCGCTCAGCGATCAGGAGACCCTATGTACCGATTCCAGTCCAAGGACAGTGCCGATGTGATCATGCTCGCCGCCCATGGCGAGCAGATCCTGACGCTGATGGGGCGCGAGGCCACCCCGGAAGGCATCATCACGAGCAGCCAGCTGGTCGAGGCGATCGAGCATCTGGAGCAGGCGGTGGCCGAGGACGAGGCCGCTTTTTCCCGCCAACAGGCACAGGCCGAGGCGGCGGGCGAGCCCATCCCGCGCCGCACCGGCGTGACGCTACGTCAGCGCGCCTGGCCGCTGCTGGGCGCCATGCGCCTGGCGTTGCGCGGTGGACATGATCTGATCTGGCAGTCTTGATGGGCCTGGACACTGTCACCACCTTGTTGGCGGTGCGCCATGGTGAGACGGCCTGGAATCGCGAGCGCCGTATCCAGGGGCATCTGGATGTGCCCTTAAGCCCCCTGGGCGAGGCCCAGGCTCAGCGTCTGGCCGAGGTCTTGGCCGGTGAGCCGATTGACGCCATTTATGCCAGCGATCTCATGCGTGCCCGCCAGACGGCGGCCGCCATCGCTGCGCGTAGCGGACTCCCGGTGGGGGAGGACGTCGGCTTGCGTGAGCGTGGCTTCGGCTGTTTCGAGGGTCTGAGCTGGGCGGAAATCGAAGCGCGCTGGCCCGATCAGGTGCTGCGCTGGAAGCGGCGCGACCCCGACTTTGGGGCCGAGGGTGGGGAGCGCTTGCACGACTTCTACCAAAGAGCCGTCGGTGCCGTGGAGCGTCTGGCCCAGGCTCACCCGGGCCAGACCTTGCTGCTGGTTGCCCATGGCGGGGTGATGGATTGCCTGTACCGGGCCGGCCGAAGACTGCCGCTGGAGGCGCCCCGGAGCTGGGCCTTGGGCAATGCCACGATCAACCGCTTGCTCTACACGCCGGCGGGCCTGAGCGTGGTGGGCTGGAACGACGATCTGCATCTGGATGGCCTGGGCCAGGACGAGGTAGCGGCCTGAGCGCTTTGGCGCGGTCGCCGACGCAGCCTTATCTGTATCACAGCACTGTTGCAAATTCGCGTCGGTCAACATTCGGTCTTACCCTAGCCCTCCTATACTGCGGCCACATCACCGAAAAAGATCGGGCGACAGCCCGGCTTCCCTTCAACTCTCAAAGGCAGATGATGAAAAAGATCGCTCTCGTGGCCGCCCTGGCCGCTATCTCCGCTTCGGCTTTCGCTCAAAGCTCCGTGACCCTGTACGGTCGCATCAACACCACCGTTGAAAGCCAGAAGCAAGGCACCGGCGACCGCAAGGTGGTCGTGGCCAACAACAGCTCGCGTTTCGGCCTGAAGGGCGCTGAAGACCTGGGCGGCGGCCTGAAGGCTTCGTTCAACCTGGAAAGCGGCCTGAACTCCGACGACGGTCGCGCAGCTGCCACCTTCTGGGGTCGCGAGGCTTGGGTGCAGCTGGCCGGTTCCTTCGGTGCCGTGCGTCTGGGTAACTTCACGCCCGAGTCCTACTTCGCCACTGCTGACTACGTCAGCATGCACAACCACGACACCGGTTCGTCCAGCGACGCTCTGTACGGCGGCCCGTTCCGTTCGTCCAACAAGATCGGCTACTTCACCCCGACCTACGGTGGCTTCAGCGCCAGCGCTTCCGTGTCGGCTGGCGAAGGCCAGGCTGGTCAAGAGAAGCTGTTCGACCTGGCTGCCAACTACGTGGGCGGCCCCCTGCACCTGGGCGCCGGCTACAGCAAGGAAGACAAGCGCTCGCAGTTCGCTGTCCGCGGCCTGTATGAGCTGGGCGCCTTCACCTTCGGTGGCTACTACCAGCGTGCCGACGACGGCGCTCAGAACCGCAACGTGTATCGCGTTTCGGGCATGTACACCCTGGGTCAGTCCGAGTTCCACGTGAACTACGGCGCCACCCAAGGCAAGGGCGACTTCGCCGCTCAAGGCAAGACCAACCAGTTCACCCTGGGCTACAACTACAACCTGAGCAAGCGCACCAAGGTGTACGCGTACTACACCGACGTGGACGCCAAGCTGAACAGCAAGGATTTCAACTCCCTGGCTGCTGGCATCCGCCACAACTTCTGATCTCCGGATCGGATGTGAGAAAGGCGCCCCTCGGGGCGCCTTTTCTTTTGGCCGCTAGATCTTTGGTATCGAGTCGCCGAGTGTGATCTCGGCAGACGGCCTATTCGTCGAACAGCTGTCCGGCCGATTTGGGCGGCGCGACGCCCAGGTGGCGGAAGGCCGCCAGGGTGGCGATGCGGCCGCGCGGGGTGCGCTGCAGATAGCCTTGCTGGATCAGATAGGGCTCGATCACGTCCTCGATGGTGCCGCTCTCCTCGCCGATGGCGGCGGCCACATTGTCCAGACCGACCGGGCCGCCGTCGAAGCGGTGCACCACGGCCTCCAGCAGCTTGCGGTCCATCAGGTCGAAGCCCTGTGGGTCCACGTCCAGCATGGCCAGGGCCTTGTCGGCGATGGGCTTGGTGATGCGGCCATCCCCCTTGACCTCGGCATAGTCCCGCACCCGGCGCAGCAGGCGGTTGGCGATGCGCGGCGTGCCACGGGAGCGGCGGGCCACTTCCAGCGCGCCCTCGGGGTCGATGGGCGCGTTCAGCAGGCCGGCCGAGCGGGTCACGATGCGCTGCAGCTCTTCGGCCGTGTAGAACTCCAGGCGCGCCACGATGCCGAAGCGGTCGCGCAGCGGATTGGTCAGCATGCCGGCGCGGGTGGTGGCGCCCACCAGGGTGAAGGGCTGCAGGTCCAGCTTGATGGAGCGGGCGGCCGGGCCCTCGCCGATCATGATGTCGATCTGATAGTCCTCCAGCGCGGGGTAGAGGATTTCCTCGACCACGGGCGAGAGCCGGTGGATCTCGTCGATGAAGAGCACATCGTTGCGCTCCAAGTTGGTCAGGATGGCCGCCAGGTCCTTGGGCTTTTCCAGCACCGGGCCCGAGGTCTGGCGCAGGTTCACGCCCAGCTCGGCGGCGATGATGTGGGAGAGGGTGGTCTTGCCTAGGCCCGGCGGGCCGAACAGCAGCACATGGTCCAGGGCTTCGGCGCGCTTGCGGGCCGCGCCGATGAAGATCTCCAGCTGCTCGCGCGCCTTGCTCTGGCCCACGTACTCGTCCAGCAGCTTGGGCCGCAGGGCGCGCTCGATGGCGTCCTCGTTGGGCGAGGTGGAGGCGGCGCTGATCAGGCGTTGCTGCTGCGGGGCGGGCGCGAAATCGTCGGTCTGTATGCTCATGACAGCTTCTTCATGGCCAGCTTGATGCCCTCGCTGACACCCACCTCGGGCGGCAGGGCCTTGAGCGCCGCACCGGCCTCCTTCTCGCTATAGCCCAGGGCGATCAGGGCTTGCAGGATGTCGGCCTGGGCGTCGTTGGCCACGCTGACGGGCTGGCTCAGGTCCGGCCCCAGCTTGCCCTTGAGCTCCAGCAGCAGGCGCTCGGCCGTCTTCTTGCCGATGCCCGGCACCTTGACCAGGCGTCCGCTCTCCTGCTTGGAGACGGCCTGGGCCAGCTCGGCCACCGAGAGGCCGGAGAGCAGGGACAGGGCCATCTTGGGGCCCACGCCGCTGATCTTGATCAGCTGGCGGAAGGTGTTGCGCTCCTCGGCGGTGAGGAAGCCGAAGAGCACATGGGCATCCTCGCGGATGCTCAGATGCGTCAGCAGGCTGGTGCGCTCGCCCAGGGCGGGCAGGTTGTAGAAGGTGCTCATGGGCACGTCGAGCTCGTAGCCGACGCCTTGCACATCGATGAGAACCTGCGGGGGCGACTTTTCCGCGATGACGCCGCTGAGTTTGCCGATCATGAGCGCGGATTATCCGCGTTTGGCGCACGCCGGCTGGATATTCGTCCAGTGTTTTTGCAGTGGCGCGTGTCGGACGCGCCACCTTGCCGGGCGGACTCGGCTCAGTTCCTGCCAAAGAGACCCAGGCGCTGCGCTTCCAGCGCGGCCTCGGCGCGCGAGCTCACATTGAGCTTGCGGTAGATCTGCTTCACATAGTCGGCAATGGTGTGGCGAGACAGGCCCAGTTGCACGCCGATCTCGGGCAGGGTGAAGCCCTTGGCCACGCGCAGCAGCACCTCGGTCTCGCGGTCGGTGAGCGAAACCTCGTGCAGCAGGGCGCTGGCCTGGGGGCGGCTCTGGGCGGCGAAGTAGGAGATGACCTTGCGTGCGATCGAAGGGGAGAGCGGCGGCTCGCCCTGGCTGATGCGTTGCAGCTGCTCCACCAGCAGCTCGCGCGACTGTTCCTTGAGCAGATAGCCGAAAGCGCCGGCCTGAAGCGCGGGGAACAGGTGCTCGTCATCGTCGTGGATGGTCACGATGACCGACTGCACTTCGGGTTGATGCTCCCGCAGTGCCGTCACCACCTCCACCCCCGAGCCGTCCGGCAGGCCCAGATCCAACAAAGCCAGGGTGAAGCGCTGGGTCTGTACCTGCTTGAGCGCATCCTGCACCCGCGAGCACTCGGTGATCTGGGCGTTGGCGAAGATCTGTTTCACCAAGGCCTTGAGCCACGCGCGGATCTCGGGGATGTCTTCGAGCAGGAGGATGTGGTTCATGTCTTGAGGTTCTTTCTATGCCCGCTTGGGTCGCGAGGCCAGGAGGTGGCAACTTAGCGCTTATCGGCAGGCTTGCCAATGGCTGCAGCCCGCCATCGACTCATTCACAGGGGGATCGTGAGACGGATCACGGTTCCCCAGCCTGGCCCGGACTCGACCAGGCACTGGCCATGCATCTGCTTGGCGCGGGACTTCATGCTGGCCATGCCGTGACCGCGATCCAGGCGGCCATCCAGCTCGGTGGAGATGCCCTGCCCGTTGTCCTGGATCACAACCTGGAAGTCGCCGTCTTTGACCGTGCAGCTGACGATGCAGTGGGTGGCGCCGCTGTGCTTGATGATGTTGCTGACCGATTCGCGCAGGATGCGCGTGGTCTGCACATAGGCGCGCGCGGGCAGGGTGTGGACCACATCCTCGGCCGGGGCCTTCCACTCGGCCAGGATATTGGCCTGGCCCAGACGCGAAACCACCTCGGCCCGCCAGTCGCCCAGGGCGTCCAGCAGCTGCACCGGCTTGCCGGTCAGGCCGCGCACCGAGAGGCGCATCTCCTCCAGGGCCTCGCGCGCCAGGGTGGAGATGCGGTCGGATTCGCTGGTGTGCACGATGGTCAACAGCTTCGCGCCCAGATCGTCATGCAGATCCGCGGCGATGCGCTTGCGCTCTCGCTCGGTCACCTGCTCCAGCTTCTGTTCGGCCAGCTCGCTGTAATTGCGCTCGATCTCGCTGACCTTGGATTGCACATGCTGCTCCAGCTCCAGCTGGCGCCGTTCTGCCTCGTCGCGAGCCTGGGCAAAACTCAAGACCAGCTGCATGCCCAGGGCCAAGCCCAGGATGGGCAGGACATAGGGCAGCACCGGCCAGGGGCCCAGCTCGGCCGCCAGGGCCAGCGTGGCCCCAACCAGCAGGGCCGGGGCTGGCCCCTCTCCGAGCAGCAGGCCGGGATTGCGCAGGCGCAGCAGCAGGGCAGCCGCCGTTTCCAGCATCAAGAGCACGGACCAGCCTCGGCTCAGCAAGGGCGCATGCTCTGGCAGCAGCAGCAGACTGGCCGGCAGGGCCAGTCCTTGTGCGACCAAGGCCGCCAGCAGCCAGCTCGGCTTGCTCCCCATGCTGCGCAGCAGATAGATGATCAGGGTGCCTGCCGCCCAGGCCATCAGGGCAAGGGAGAGGTGCAGGGCTTGGCGCTGTGGCCAGGCCGCTGCTGCGCTGGCCAGGGACCACAGCCCCATGGATGCCGCCAACCAGGACCAGTGGCGCTCGCGCGCATGGCGGGCTGCCAGCAGACCCAGCAGCAAGGCCATGGGCAGCAGCATGAGGCCCAGCAGCAGGGAGAGGCTTGTGCTTTGCATGGGGGGCGATTGTGCAGTAAGCCTATGACGGCGGCGAAGCCCTCCAAGGGGCGACAATCGGAGCCCGATGCCGCAGCCAGCGCGAGATTCCGCCTTGATACTCAGACCGCAATTCACCCCCATAGACAACACCCGCCTGTCCCACCTCTGCGGCACGCTGGACGAGCATCTGCGCCAGATCGAGGCCGCAATGGGCTTGCGCATTACAAGAAGGCAGGAACAGTTCCGCATCGAGGGGCCCAAGGCCGCAGCCCAGCGGGCGCAAGCTCTGCTGCAGGCGCTGTACGAGCGCGCACGCCGCGCCATACCCGCCGAGACCCTGCAGCTGGCCATTGCCGAGGCCCTGGCGGATCTGGGTGCGGCTCCGGCGCGCGAGCTGGCCGCTGCCGGTGTGCCGGTCGCGGGCCAGGACCTGGTGCTGCGCACCCGCCGCGCCGACCTGGCGGGCCGCACGCCCAACCAGCACCAGTACCTGCGCCAGATCCTGGCGAGCGACATCAGCTTCGGTATCGGCCCGGCGGGTACCGGCAAGACCTTTCTGGCCGTCGCCTGCGCGGTGGATGCGCTGGAGCGCTCCACGGTGCAGCGAATCATCCTGACCCGGCCCGCGGTGGAGGCCGGCGAGCGCCTGGGCTTTCTGCCTGGCGACCTGACGCAGAAGGTGGACCCCTATCTGCGCCCGCTCTACGACGCGCTCTACGACCTGATGGGCTTCGACCGCGTCAACAAGGCCTTCGAGAAGGGCCAGCTGGAGATCGCGCCCCTGGCCTTTATGCGCGGCCGCACGCTCAACCACGCCTTCGTGATCCTGGACGAGGCCCAGAACACCACGCCCGAGCAGATGAAGATGTTCCTCACCCGCATCGGCTTTGGCAGCAAATGCGTGGTGACGGGCGACACCAGCCAGATCGACCTGCCCAAGGGCGTGCCCAGCGGCCTGGTCGATGCCGAGCAGGTGCTGGCCCGGGTCAAGGGCATTGCCATGACCCGCTTCACCAGTGCCGATGTGGTGCGCCATCCCCTGGTGGCGCGCATCGTCGAGGCTTATGAGCGCCGGCAGAAGAAGCGCGATGCCGGCCGCCAGGCGGGTGCCGCATGAGCCGTCCCGAACTGAGCCTGTCCCTGCAGTTTGCCGACCCGCGCCACAAGGCCCAGCTGCCGCGCCACAAGGTGGCGCGCTGGATCCGCGCGGCCCTGGAACTGCCGGGCGAGATCGCGGTGCGCATCGTGGATGCCGAGGAAGGGCGCCAGCTCAACCACGAGTTCCGCGGCAAGGACTACGCCACCAATGTGCTCACCTTCGACTACAGCCACGAGCCGGTGGTGGGCGCCGATCTGGTGATCTGCGCCGAGGTGGTGGAGCGCGAGGCGCGCGAGATGGGCATCGCCCTGGTGGATCACTACGCCCATATGCTGGTGCACGGCACCCTGCATGCCCAGGGCTATGACCACGAGGCAGATGACGAGGCCGAGTGCATGGAGGCGCGCGAAAGCGAGATCCTGCAGGCCCTGGGTTTCGCCGACCCCTACGCCCGCTGAAGGCCTGCGCGGCTCACTGCCGGCTGCTCAGATAGCGCTTGCGCCAGAAGAAGGCCGCCAGGCCCAGGCCCACGGCCAGCATCAGGCCGAAGGCCACCCAGAAGCCGGTGGCGCTGTGGATCAGGGGCAGGGCATCGAAGTTCATGCCAAAGATGCCGGTGATCAGGTTCAGCGGCAGGAAGATGGCGGTGAGCACCGTCAGCGTGCGCATGATGTTGTTGGTGCGGTGACCCAGGGCCGAGAAGTGCATCTGCACCGCCGACTCGGCCGAAGACTCCAGGCGCCGCACATGGGAGTGCACCCGCTCCACATGCTCCAGCACATCGCGTGAGCGCACTCGCAGCAACTCGCGTTCACGCTGCTGCGGCGCCGTCTCGGCCGCCGGCCATTCCTCCAGCGCGTCCAGCCATTCCTGCACGGCGCTGCGCTGGTCCTCGCAAACGTCTTCCAGCAAGGTCAGCAGATTGCGGGCCTCCAGCAGCTGGGGCCAGTCGGCAAAACGGCTGCGCGGGTCCAGCAGCTGCTGCTGCAGCGCGCCCAGCTCGCGGCTGAGCAGGCGGCGCAGCTCCAGATAGCTGTCCACCATGTGGTTGACCATGCGCAGCATCAGGTCCGCCGGGCTCTGCGGCAGCCGGGCATTGCCGCGGTAGTCGGCCGCGCCCTGGGCCAGGCGACCCAGACGCTCGGCGAAGAAGTCGCGCACCTGGCAGTCGCCGGGGTGCACGCTCACCAGCACCCGGTCGAAGATCACAAAGCCCACCGGGCTGGTGGCCACCGTCGCGTGCGCGCGCTGCGTCGGGCGCGGCGCGGCGGGCTCGTCCGGCGCCGCCTCCAGCAGGGCCGAGCCCAGGCGGCGAAAGACCAGCAGGTCGTACCAGGAGGTGTAGTCGAAATGCGAGGGCAGCTGCGGGTTCAGCAGGTCGGAGACATGCAGGTCCACCAGCTGGCCGCCAGTCCAGGCCTGCAGCTTCTCCTGCACCGCGGCCACGCGCTGGCCGAACTCGGTCTGCGCGCAGCTGATCCACACAAAGCCCTGGGCCGGCAACTGGGCCGGCAGGGCCTCGAGCTCGAGAAAGCGATCGCCCTGAACGTGGAAGATCCGCATCAGGCGCTTATCAGCCCCGCTTGAGCAGGCGCGCCGCTTCGAGCGCGAAATAGCTCAGCACGCCGTCGGCGCCCGCGCGCTTGAAGGCCAGCAGCGATTCCATCATCACCGCATCATGGTCCAGCCAGCCATTGGCGGCGGCCGCCTTGATCATGGCGTACTCGCCGCTCACCTGGTAGGCGAAGGTGGGCACGCGGAACTCATCCTTGACGCGGCGCACGATGTCCAGATACGGCATGCCGGGCTTGACCATCACCATGTCCGCGCCTTCCGCCAGGTCCAACGCCACTTCGCGCAGGGCCTCGTCGCTGTTGCCGGGGTCCATCTGGTAGGTCTTCTTGTCGGCCTTGCCCAGATTGGCCTTGGAACCCACCGCGTCGCGGAAGGGGCCGTAGAAGGCGCTGGCGTACTTGGCGCTGTAGGCCATGATGCGGGTGTGCACATGGCCTGCGTCCTCAAGCGCCTGACGGATGGCGCCCACGCGGCCGTCCATCATGTCGCTGGGCGCCACGATGTCCACCCCGGCCTGTGCCTGCATGCAGGCTTGGCGAGCCAGGATATCCACCGTCGTGTCATTGATGATGTAGCCCGTCTCATCGACCACGCCGTCCTGGCCATGGCTGGTGTAGGGGTCCAGCGCCACATCGGTGAGCAGGCCCAGTTGGGGCAGTTCAGCCTTGAGTGCTCGCACCACGCGCGGCACCAGACCGTCAGGATTGGTGGCTTCGCGGCCGTCGGGCGTCTTCAGCGCGGGGTCGATCACGGGGAACAGGGCCATCACCGGAATGCCCAGGGCCACGCACTCGTGGCCCAGTTCCAGCAGCTTGTCCAGGCTCAGGCGTGACACCCCGGGCATGGAGGGCACGGCCTCGACACGGTTCTCACCCTCGTGCACAAAGACCGGCAGGATCAGGTCACTGGCTTGCAGCGCATGCTCGCGCACCAGGGCGCGTGTGAAGGCATCGCGGCGCAGGCGGCGCGGGCGGCTGGCAGGGTAGGGGGCGGGGATGGCGGCTGCGGCGCGGCGGAAGGCGGACAAGGGCGGGACTCCGTGAGCAAAGGTGGGACGCAGGGCGGAGTGTGCCAATATGCTCACTCTACGCAACATCCCGTAGAGACGCGGCCGGACGTCCTCTGTTAAACTTGCCAGCGAATGATAGCCGCAAGGTGGTCGTTCCCTGCTTTTCCTCCCTGAGCAGGAGCCTTAACGTGATGACAGCGAAAAGGCTTTCTAACCCCGGCTGATGGCCGGGGTTTTTTTTCGCCCAGTGGGCTCGTTCGTGCCACCACAGGCTGTGGGCGGCCGCCGCTTATGATGGCCCGATGCTCTGGATCAAAGCCTTCCACATCGTCTTCGTGGCCGCCTGGTTTGCTGGCCTGTTCTATCTGCCCCGCATCTTCGTGAACCTGGCCATGGTGCCGACGGACAGTCATGCCGAGCGCGAGCGCCTGCTCCTGATGGGGCTCAAGCTCTACCGCTTCACGAGCCTGCTGATGATTCCGGCCCTGTTGCTGGGTCTTGCCCTCTGGCTGTACTACGGCATTGGCCGCGGCCCGGGCAATGGCTGGATGCATGCCAAGCTCACGCTGGTGCTGCTGGCCATCGGCTACCACCACTACTGCCGCGCCCTGCTGCGCCGTTTTGAGCAGCTGGCCAACAAGCGCAGCCACCGCTGGTTCCGCGTCTTCAACGAGGTGTCGGTACTGGGCTTTGCTGCCATCGTGATCCTGGTGGTGGTCAAGCCCTTCTGAGTATGGCCTGGCTGCCTCCCCGCCTGCCGCGGCGTCCCAGCTCGGCAAGCCTGCTGGCCCTGGCCTACGCGATGCTGGTGGTCTATGCCAGCCTCTATCCCTTCGGGCCCTGGGCCTGGCCGCCCGGCCTGAAGGCCGGCGATCTGATCGGCCTGCCCTGGCCCAAGTACTGGGGGGGCTTCGATGTGCAGGCCAATCTGGCCGGTTACCTGCCCCTGGGCCTGCTGGTCTATGCGGCCGTGGTGCGCAGCGGCGGGTCTCTGCTGCTGGCCCTGGGCCTGGGCCTGGGCCTGGCGCCCCTGCTGTCTTTCGGCATGGAGAGCCTGCAGTACTTCCTGCCGCGCCGCGTGCCCTCGCTCGTGGACTGGTGGCTCAATACCGCAGGCGCCGCGGCCGGCGCGCTGCTGGGCCTGCTGCTGCACCTGATCGGCGGGCTCACGCGCTGGCAGGCGCGGCGCGAGCACTGGTTCGTGCCGCACAGCGCCGGGGCCTTGGCCCTGCTGGCGCTCTGGCCCATGGGCCTGCTCTTCCCCGCGCCCGTGCCCCTGGGCCTGGGCCAGGTGCTGCCGCGGCTGCGCGAGTTGGCGGCCAGCGCGCTGGAGGACACGCCCTGGGACCTGCAGTGGGATCAGGCCGCGAGCTTGGCCGACAGCCCGCCGCTGCCGCCCGGTCTGGAGGGCCTGACCATTGCCCTGGGCCTGCTGGCGCCGTGCGTGCTGGCGCTCTCGGTGGCGCGGCCGGGCTGGCAGCGCCTGCTCCTGGTCTTTGGCGCGGCGGGTCTGGGCGTCCTGGGCACGGCTCTGTCCACCGCGCTGAACTTCGGCCCCCAACATGCCTGGGCCTGGCTCACGCCCAGCAGCTGGCCGGGCCTGGCCCTGGGCCTGGGCCTGGCTTGCATGCTCTGCGCCTGCTCGCGCCGCGCCTGCGCGGCCTGGGGCCTGGTGGCGGTGTGCGCCCTGATCGCCCTGGTGAGCGAAGCGCCGGGTGATCCCTATCTGGCCCAGAGCCTGCAGGGCTGGGAGCAGGGGCGCTTCATCAGCTTCTACGGCCTAGCGCAATGGGTGGGCTGGCTCTGGCCCTTTGGCGTGCTGGCCTGGCTGCTGCGCCTGCTGGTGCGGCGGGAGTCCTGAGCCGGCCCGCGCTGAGCCGGGGAAAACCCGGCCTGCCTACAATCGGGCCATGAGCTATTTCCAGCGCCACATCTTCTTCTGCCTCAACCAGCGCGAGAACGGCGAGGCCGCCTGCGCCCAGCACGATGCGCAGGCAGGCTTCGAGCACTGCAAGTCGCGCGTCAAGCAGTTGGGCCTGGCTGGCAAGGACGGCGTGCGGGTCAACAAGGCCGGCTGCCTGGACCGCTGCGCAGGCGGGCCGGTGGCCGTGGTCTACCCCGATGCGGTCTGGTACACCTATGTGGACCAGAGCGATATCGACGAGATCGTCGAGAGCCATCTGAAGAACGGTCAGGTCGTCGAGCGCCTGGTGCTGCCCGACAACGTCGGGCGCTGAGGTCCGGCCCCATGAATTCCCAGACCGAGAAGCGCCTGATCGACGGTCCGGTCGGCGCGATCGAATGCGCCATCGACCAGCCCGCCGCCGAGCGTTCGCTGCGTGGCGTGGCCGTGATCTGCCACCCCAATCCCACCCAGGGCGGCACCATGGACAACAAGGTGGTGCAGACCCTGGCGCGCGCCTTTTTGCAGCTGGGCTACCGCACGGCGCGCTTCAACTTCCGCGGTATCGGCCGCTCGCAGGGCGGCTGGGATGAGGGCCGTGGCGAGGTGGACGACGCCCTGGCCGTGATTGCCGCCCACCGCGAGGCGAGCCTGCCCCTGGCCCTGGCAGGCTTTTCCTTCGGCGGCTATGTGGCCTCGCGGGCCAACCAGGCCCTGCCCGAGGACCTGCGCCCCGAGCGTCTGGCCCTGGTGGGGCCGGCAGCCAGCCGCTTCGACATGGCGCCCGTGCCCGCCGACACCCTGGTGGTGCATGGCGAGGTGGACGATGTGGTGCCGCTCTCCGCCGTGCTGGACTGGGCGCGCCCGCAGGCGCTGCCGGTGACCGTGGTGCCCGGTGTGGGCCATTTCTTTCACGGGCAGCTGCCGCTGCTGCGTGACATCGTGGTGCGTGGCTGGCATTGAGCCGGTTCATGTTCCGTCTTCTTGCTCGTTTTCCCTTGCTGCCTCTGTTCCGATGAAGCGTTTGATTGCCTTTGCGCTGGCCGCTGCTGCGGCCTCCAATACCCTGGCCCAGGCTCCGCAGCCGCCCGAGATCGCGGCGCGCAACTACCTGCTGCTCGATGTCACCGCCAACAAGGTGCTGGCCGAGCGCGAGGCCGATGTGGCCCAGGACCCGGCCTCGCTGACCAAGCTGATGACGGCCTACATTGTTTTCAATGCGCTCAAGGAAAAGCGCCTCACGCTGGACCAGCCCCTGACTGTGTCCAAGCGAGCCTGGGATGAGCGCAAGGGCGATCCCTCCTTGATGTTCATCGACACCACGATGACGCCCAAGGTGGATGAGCTGCTCAAGGGCATGATCATCCAGAGTGGCAACGACGCCTCGGTGGCTCTGGCCGAGGGCGTGGGCGGCACGGTGGAGCAGTTCGTCGCCATGATGAACCGCCAGGCTCAGGCCTGGGGCCTGAAGAACACCCAGTTCAAGAATGTGACCGGCATCACCGAGCCCGGCCACAAGAGCTCGGCCCGCGACATGGCCGTGATCGCCTCGCGCATCATTCAGGACTTCCCCGAGTACTACACCTACTACTCGCAGCGCGACTTCACCTTCAACAAGATCAAGCAGCACAACCGCAATCTGCTGCTGGGCCGTGATCCCAGCGTGGATGGCATGAAGACCGGCTACACCGATGCCGCCGGCTATTGCCTGGTGTCCAGCGCTCAACGCGACTTTCCCAATGGCAAGCGCCGACTGCTGAGCGTGGTCATGGGCACGGCCTCCAAGGAGGCCCGTGCCGCCGAGAGCCAGAAGCTGCTGAACTGGGGCTATGCGGCCTTCGACGCGGTGCGCCTGTTCGACAAGGACCAGGCCGTTTCCACCGTGCCGGTCTGGAAGGGCGCTGCGCCCGAGGCCAAGCTGGGCGCCCTGGGCCCGGTCTTCGTGGCCGTGCCGCGCGGCGAAGGTGGCAAGCTGCAGACCAAGGTCGAGCGCACCGACCCCCTGGTGGCCCCCCTCACCAAGGGGCAGCGCGTGGGCACGCTCAAGGTCACCACGACCGCCGGCGTGGCCGTGGCCGAGGTGCCCCTGGTGGTGCAGCAGGACGTGCCCCTGGCCGGTATCTTCGGCCGCGCCTGGGACTCCATCCGCCTGTGGATCAAGTAAGGCTTTGAGCCTATGCTGAGCACTCTGCTCAGGAGGTGCGCATGATCGAGCTGCCCGAGGTTCAGTGCTATCTGAACGGCGAGTACGGCCCTCTGGCCCAGGCCAGAGTCTCGGTCATGGACCGGGGCTTCATCTTCGGTGACGGTGTCTACGAGATGATCCCGGTCTATGCGCGACGCCTGTTCCGCTTTGTCCAGCATATGGACCGCCTGGACCGCAGTCTGTCCAAGCTGCGCATCCCCAATCCCCTGAGTCGGGATCAGTGGCTGAGCGTGTGCCGACGGCTGGTCGATGGCCAGTCTGCCGAGGATCAGTGGATCTATCTGCAAGTCACCCGTGGTCCCGCGCCGCGCAACCATGTGATGCCCGAGGACTGCGAACCGACGGCCTTTGCCTATGCCGTGCCGGCGAAGTTGCCCACCGCGGAGCAGCGCCATCACGGTGTGGCCTGCATCAGCGCGCGTGACTTCCGCTGGGAGCGTGGCGATATCAAGAGCACCTCCTTGCTGGGCAATGTGCTGGCCCGCCAGATTTCGGCCGATGCCGGCGCGCTCGAAACCCTGTTGTTCCGCGACGGTCATCTGACCGAGGCCTCGGCCTCCAATGTGTGGATCGTCAAGGAAGGCGCCCTGCTGGGCGTACCCAAGAGCGAGCAGGTGTTGGAGGGCATACGCGTGGAGTTGCTGCGTGAGCTCTGCGAGGACTGCGGCATCGCCTTCAATCTGCGCCCCATCGCCGAGAGCGAGGTCTTTACGGCGGACGAGATCCTGCTGAGCTCGGCGACCAAGGAAGTTCTGCCCGTCACCACGCTGGACCATGAGCCCGTAGGGCATGGCGCCCTGCGCGGCAAGCCAGGGCCGGTCTATGCGCGCCTGTACGAGGCCTACCAGCGGGCCAAGCCCCTGCAATCGATCTGAAAGACCGACACACCATGCGTGACATTTCCCCCGAAGAGTCGCTGATCGAGTACCCCTCGCGCTTTCCCATCAAGGTGATGGGCGCGCATGTGGAGGGGTTCATCGAAGCCATCACCCATGTGGCTCGGCAGTTCGATCCGGAGTTTGACGCCGCCACCATCGAGCAGCGCCCGAGCAAGGGCGGCAACTACCTCGGCCTGACCATCACCATCACGGCCACCAGCCGCGAGCAGCTCGATGAGCTCTACCGCACCCTGACCACCCATCCCATGGTCAAGGTGGTGCTCTGAGCCGTCCGACTGGGCTCATCGGCCCGGACCCCGGGCGTGCCGGCGCCGCTGACATCACCCCCGAGATCACATGAACTCCAGCGCCCCGAATGCGGCACAGATTGAAGACTTGCTCGCGCGCTACCCCGCGGTAGCCGCCCTGCCCGCCGCGATGCGTGAGTCCGTGTTGGCCGAGCATGCCGTGGCTTTGCAGGTGCCGGGCGGCACGCTGCTGTTCAGCGAGGGGCAGCCCTGCCAGGGCTTCCCCATGGTGCTCAAGGGCGAGGTGCGCGTGGCGCGCGGCGCGCCCAATGGTCGCTCGCTGGAGCTCTACCGTGTGCAGCATGGTGAGCTCTGCGTGGCCTCGACCTCCTGCCTGTTCGGGCATGCGGTATTGGCCGCGCACGGTGTGAGCACCGAGCCCTGTGAGCTGATCCTGCTTGACCCGCAGGGTTTTGCGCAATGGACGGCCGATGAAGGCTTCCGACGCTATGTCTTCGGCATCTTTGCCGACCGCATTGCCGAGCTCATGGCCCTGGCCGAGGCCGTGGCCTTTCAGCGTCTTGACCAGCGCCTGGCCGGCGCCCTGCTGGGGCATGGTGCCGTTCTGCAGACCACCCATCAGCAGCTTGCCGACGAGCTGGGCACGGTACGCGAGATCGTGACCCGCTTGCTCAAGCGCTTTGAGCGCGAGGGCTGCTTGCTCCTGGGACGGGAGCGCATCGAGATTCTTGATGCCGCTGCCTTGCGCGCTCTGGCCGGCGGCCAGGCTTAAGTGACCCCGGTCACAGACGCGGGCCGAGACCGCTGCGACAGTGGGGTCACGGATCACGAAATCCGTGGCAATCCGGACCACTCAATCGCGAGGAGCTGAATCATGAAAAGCAATGTCGGCGGCATCGACCGCGTTTTGCGCATCGTTGTGGGCGCGGCGCTCATTGCCGCCGCGGCGACGGGCGCCGTGGGCCTGTGGGGCTATCTGGGCGTGGTGCCCCTGCTGACGGGGCTGTTTCGTTTCTGCCCCGCCTACCCCCTGCTGGGCATGAGCACCTGCCCCGTCAAGCAGGACTGAAGACGGACGGCGGAGCCGTCTGCTCAGCCCAGTGCCCGCGCCAGCGTCGCAAACAGCGGCCGCTCCGCGGGCGTTTCCACGAGGCAGGCCTGCATCAGCGTCCGCAGCTCGGAGGAATCTTCTCCATCCGGGCAGTGCGCCAGCAGTTCCTCCAGCAGGTAGCCAAAGGCCCGCACCTCCAAGCCTTGCAGGCCGCGGGCATGCGCCGTGTCGGGTTCAAAGAGGCTGGCTGCGCCAAAGTCACCCAGATAGGCCTGGCCACCGGGGCCGTGGAGGATGTTGTGGGCATACAGATCCCCATGGCTGATGCCGCGCTCGTGCAGCTGAGCCAGCGCAGCGGCCACCGTACCGGCCAGCCGGCGTACGGAGCCCAGGTCAAGGCGCAGGCCGCTGGGGTAGATGTCGCGGGTGCAGGAGTCCAGGCTGGGCGGGCCGGCCAGGGCGCGGAAGCTGGGCGGGACCAGGGGCATGAAGAGGCCGGCGCGTCCCTCGGGGTGAGCGTGCAGCCGGCCCGTCACCGGGATCAGGCCCGGGTGGCTGCCGGCGGCCAGCCAGGCCGCCATCTCGCTGTGCGGCCAGCCATCGCTGGTGACCTCGCCCTTGAAGAGCTTGAGGGCCAGGGCCTGGCCCTCGCACTCCACGCGGTGGATCACGCCCGAGGCGCCTTCGCCCAGGCGCTCGTGCAGGCGCAGGGCCGTCCAGGTGAGTGTGGGCACGGGCGTGTGGGCCAGGGCGGCCTGCTCGCGCGCCTCGCTGAAGGGGTTGCCGCCACAGGCCAGCCAGGCCAGGCGCGGCAGCTGCAGCAGGCCCTCGGGCAGGGCCTCCAGCCGGTTGGCCGAGATGCGCAGCAGCTCCAGCTGCCGGGCCTGGGCCAGACGCTGCGGCAGGGCGCGAAGGCGGTTGCCGGCCAGGGCCAGCTTCTGGAGGCGGGGACGCTCGCCCAGGGCCTCGGGCAGCTGTTCGATGGCGTTGTCGGTGAGGATGAGCCAGCGTAGGCGCGGCGGCAGGGCGGCGTCCGTGACTTCCTGAATCTGGTTGCTCTTGAAGCCCACCATCTCCAGCTGCGCGCAGCGGCCCAGCACCTCGGGCAGGGCGGTGAAGCGGTTGGCCGAGGCGAAGACGATGCGCAGGCGCGGCAGCGCGGCCAGGGCCTCGGGCAGGGTATCCAGGGCATTGCCCGAGACATCCAGGATCTCCAGGGTCTGGGCCATGGCCGGTTCAAAGAGCTCGGGCGGCAGGGCCGTGAGCCCGGCGCCGTTCAGGCTGATGCGCGGGCTGCCGGCCAGGGCGCCGGCGCGCAGTTGTTCAAGGGTGTGGGACACGCGGTGTAGCCAAAGAGAATCGGGGAGCCTCGGGCCTGAGCGCCCGGCGGGCCCCGATTGTCGCTGCGGGCTCCGGGGTGGCCATGATCCATCCGGGCCATGCTTGCCGCGCGGCGCAGAGCACGGTTACGCTCACGGCGCCATGTCATCATTTCGCCATATTTTTTCGCTAGAGCCTGCTGCAGCGGACGCGCGGGTTTTGCTGTGGTGGCGCCTGCTCTGCGCCTTGGCCCTGCTGAATGTGGGCCTGTGGTTCACCATGCTGCATCTGGGGCCGGTGGGTAGCCCTTATGGCGAGGCGCATCTGGCGCTGTCGGGCGTCTATGTGCTGGTCTGCGCCTACCGCTCGGTGCTGCCGCGGGTGGACCTGGAGCGCCTGGTGGTGGTGGACAGCCACCTCTCCAGCATCTTTCTGGGCCGTGCCGCGGCCACCGTGGCCGAGATCTGCTTTGCCCTGCAGCTGGGCCTGCTGGTGCATCAGCTGGCCGGCCATGCCGGCCTGCCCGGCGTGCAGCGCGCGGCCTGGGCCATTCCGATCTTCATGACCCTGGCCCAGGGCTTTTGCTGGCATAGCGTGCTCACGCTCAACCACATCACCCAGGCCGTGGAGTCTCTGCTCTGGGCCGCGGGCTTCACATTGATGGCCGCGCTGCTGGGTCTGATCGCGGTCAACAGCGATGGCTGGGTGCCTGCCCTGGCCGGCTTTGGCATCGTGGGCGCCCTGGCCTTTGTGAGCTATGTGCTGATGGTGGATGCGCCCATGTACTGGCGCCGCTACCAGGCGGGCCGCGCCCGCGGCCAGGCCTATATGCCGCTGGACCAGGGCGCGCGCGATGCCTGGCGCCGCCGCGTGCCCAGCGGCAGTTGGGCGGCCTGGAAGGCCGATGCCCTGTGGCTCACGCCCTATTTCAGCGTGGGTGTCTGGGTGAGCTTGGCCATGGTCTGGGTGCCCGGCGCCTGAGTGCTTTGTCCAGCTCAGTCGCCCCGCCAAGCTCAGGCCTTAGGGGCTGAGGCTAACATCCTGCCCATGATTGTGAAAACCCTGGGGCGGGTTGAGTACGCGCCCACCGAGGCCGCCATGCGCGCCTTCACCGAGGCACGCGGCCCGGACACCGAGGACGAGCTCTGGCTCTGCGAGCACCCCCCCACCTACACCCAGGGCCTGGCCGGCCAGGCCGGCCATGTGCTGAACTCCCAGGGCATCCCCGTGGTGCAGACCAACCGCGGCGGCCAGGTGACCTACCACGGCCCCGGCCAGGTGGTGGCCTATCCCCTGGTGGACCTCAAGCGCCTGGGCATCTTCGTCAAGGAATATGTGTTCCGCCTGGAGGCCGCGGTGATCCAGACCCTGGAGCAGTTCGGCGTCACCGGGCACCGCGTGGCGGGCGCGCCGGGCATCTATGTGCGCCTGGACGATCCCGGCGCCCATGGCGCGCTGAGCGGCCCGGCCGATCCCAGCGACCCCTTCAAGGGCCTGGGCAAGATCGCGGCCTTGGGGCTGAAGGTCAGCCGCCATTGCACCTATCACGGCGCGGCCCTGAACGTGGCCATGGACCTGGCGCCCTTTCGCGGCATCAACCCCTGTGGCTATGCCGGGCTGGAGACGGTGGACCTCGCTAGAATCGGGGTTTCCACGGACTGGCCCGAGGTGGCCCGGCGATTCGGCGAGCGGCTTCAAGCCCAGCTGAGCCGCTGATTCTTCCGCATCCACAAGAAGCGAGCAGCCGCCATGGCAACCGAGAACGTGATCCACCAGGCGCAGAGCGCCGCTGACTACGATGCGTCAGCCAAGCAGAAGGCCCAGGCCAAGACCGCGCGCATCCCCATCAAGATCGTGCCGGCCGAGACCCTGAAGAAGCCGGACTGGATCCGCGTCAAGGCCGGCTCGCCCAGCACCCGCTTCTACGAGATCAAGCAGATTCTGCGCGAGCACAAGCTGCACACGGTCTGCGAGGAAGCCTCCTGCCCCAATATCGGCGAATGCTTCGGCAAGGGCACGGCCACCTTCATGATCATGGGTGACAAGTGCACCCGCCGCTGCCCCTTCTGCGATGTGGGCCATGGCCGCCCCGATCCGCTGGATGTGAACGAGCCCGAGAACCTGGCCAAGACCATTGCCGCGCTCAAGCTCAAGTACGTGGTGATCACCAGCGTGGACCGCGACGATCTGCGCGACGGCGGCGCCGGCCACTTTGCCGAGTGCATCACCAAGGTGCGCGAGCTCAGCCCCCAGACCCAGATCGAGGTGCTGGTGCCCGACTTCCGCGGCCGCATGGACCGCGCGCTGGACATCCTGAAGGCCGCCCCGCCGGACGTGATGAACCACAACCTCGAGACCGCGCCGCGCCTGTATAAGGAAGCACGCCCGGGCTCGGATTACCAGTTCAGCCTGAACCTGCTCAAGCGCTTCAAGGAAGAAGTGCCGGGCGTGCCCACCAAGAGCGGCATCATGGTGGGCCTGGGCGAGACCGACGAGGAAATCCTCCAGGTCATGCGCGATATGCGCGAGCACAACATCGACATGCTGACCATCGGCCAGTACCTGGCGCCCTCGGGCCACCACCTGCCGGTGCGCCGCTATGTGCACCCGGATACCTTCAAGATGTTCGAGGAAGAGGCCTACAAGATGGGCTTCACCCATGCCGCCGTGGGCGCCATGGTGCGCAGCAGCTACCATGCCGACCAGCAGGCCCACGATGTGCTGAAAGCCGGTGCTCGCGAAGTGCTTTGAAGCCGCTTCGGCGAATCAGCGGTAGCCGACGCGGCTCCTGAATTCGTCGAGCATGCGCTGATAGCTGCCATCCCTGCGCATCTGGCTCAGGCCTTGTCCGAATTGCAGGGCAAGGCGCTCGCCCTGCGGATGCTGCTTCGAGAAGGCCAGCCAGAAGCCGTCCATCGAGACGATGCCGGTGCGCCTGACCCGACCACGGAACTCAGGCGTGTTGTCGATCCGCATGGAGCCAGGCGTTCGATTGAGCAAGATGTAGTCCACACGCCTGCTCAACAGCATGCGGATGAGTGCCGTGTCCGAGACCGCGCTGAACTTCTGGATGCGGCTGTCATGCATGAACTCGCTGGGGTAGGTGTAGCCGTTCGTATAGGCCACGCGCTTGCCGCGCAGGTCGGACAAGCGCATCTCCGATGCGGTTTCCTCCACACGTCCGTAGATGGACAACTCCTCTTCGAACATCGCCGGCTGATGCCAGACATAGTCGCCCCGGTTGTCGTCGGTGATCGTGGCGTTGAAGCAGCCCGCCACCTGTCCGGTCTTGGCGTACAGCATGCAGCGAGCGAAGGGCACGGAGATGATTTTGACAGTCAGGCCCTGAGAGGCAAAGACAGCGCGTACCAAGTCGACGGCGAAGCCGACAGGAGCAGCCTGAGGCTCGGCAGTCGATGCCGAACTGTAAGGGGGCCAGTCGTCCTCCCCCGCCAACACGATTTCGGCGGTCGGCTGCGCAGGGGCTGCTGATTGCGCGCCTGCTGAGGAATATCCGCCAAGCATCAGTGCCAGAGTCAGGGTGGCCCTGGCCACCAAGCCCCCACGATGAAGTGCCTGCCGCAGGATGCACGGGGCCAGCATGCGAGGCTCCGCTGCTCAGCCGGCTTCTGCCAGCAGCTTTTCGACCAGGCCGTGCAGCGCGGCGAAGTCCGGCGTACCCACATAGCGCTTGACGATCTCGCCGCGCTTGTTGATCAGCAGGGTGGTGGGGGTCAGCTGGATATCACCGAACTTCTGGGCGATTGCCCCGGTGTTGTCGATGGCTACGCCGAAAGGCAGCTTGCGGCTGGCGGCAAAGTTGGCCACATAGGCCGGCGGGTCGTAGCTCATGGCCACAGCCAGGGTGTCGAAGCCGCGGGACTTGAACTTCTCGTGGGTGGCGACGATCTCGGGCATCTCGGCCACGCAGGTGGTGCAGCTGGTGGCCCAGAAGTTCACCAGCATGACCTTGCCCTGCCACTGGGCGGAGTCGAATTTGCTGCCGTCCAGCAGCACATAACTGATGGCAGGGGCTTTGTCCCGCTGACCCAGGCTTTGGTAGGTCAGCAGGCCAGCGCCGGCCAGCAGCGCCACGGCCAGCAGGGGCCCGAGAAGTCGGCTCGCTTTCATGGCTGGCAGTGTAGACCAGGGGGCGAGCGCCCGCAGTGCCGCGCGTTTACTGCGGCTTGGACAGCTCGAATCTCAACACCGACGGCAGGGCGTCGTCGACATGGCTCCGCGAGATGCGCGCAATGCCCTCAGGCGTGGCGGTGGAGAGCTGCGTGAGTTGTTCACCGTCCAGGACTTCGATGAAGCAAAGCCCCGGCGCATCCAGGCTCAGGTTCTGACGCAGGCGCTCCAATTCGGGGCTGCGCAGGGCGCTCTCAAAGAGAATGACGTGAGGCAGACCTTCGGCGCAGAAGTCCGCGGCCTGCGCGACGGAGTCGACCGCGTCTGTCAGCAGGCCCATATGCTGCACAGCGGACTGCAGCTGGCTGCGCAGTTCCTGGCGTGGCGAGACGATGAGCAAGTGACTGCCTGTCAGCGGCTTGGCGGCTCCAGCGGGTTCGGCCAGGGGCGGCGCTAGCGGCGCTGGCGGCGCGGGCGCGTCGTCCTCACCCATGGTTTGGGGGAACTCCAGGGTCAGCGCGGTGATGCCGGCCTGGTCTTCGCGCAGCGGCAGCACACCCATGGTGAGCGCGGTCTGTTCAACCAGCCGCCAAGCCAGGGAGTTGAGCGTGGCAGGGGGCTCGGCGGAGTTCAGGGCGGCCTGCGTCAGGTCCTGGGAGCGGTGGGCGAAACGGCACACCAGCCTCGCCTTGTGAGGCCAGGGCGTCAGATCCAGGCGCAGGTCGATGGAGGAGTGGGTGCTGTTCAGGGCCCAGTCCATCAGGGCATTGAGCAGGGAGTGCATCAGCGCGCCGTCGGCCATGACCTCGATGGGCTTGAGCATCTGGCGTATCTGAATACCGCGGGCCTGGGTTTCCCGGCTGCGCTGGGCCAGCACGCCGCGCAACAACTGGGCCAGGTGCAGGCGCTCGCGGGCCAGGCGCAGCCTGCCCGAAGCCAGGCGGGCCAGTTGCTGGCCCAGCATGCCGGCCTCGCGGGCATGTCCGACGGACTCGCGCAAGGTTCGCAGGCCTTGTCGATCGATCTGGCCGGTGACGGTCAGGTTGTGGATGCGTTCCAGGGCCGCCGACAAGGGGCCCGCAATCTCGGCGCCCAGTTGCTGCATGATCTGGGCCCATTGCGCCGCGGTCAGCTCCTGCGCCACATCATTGGCTGCGCCCGTGATCGGCGCGGCTGTAGGGGCGGGTTTGGGGCTTTCCATGGGCGAGGCTGGCTGCGCTGTTGGCGATGGCTGTCTGAATGGGGTGGGGCAGTGGGAGCGGTCGCCATGGTCTGGGCGGGCCTCTGACCCGTCCATCCCCCGTCCCGGGGGAAACCCCCGTGGCGAGGTGGTGCGCGCCGCCCCCTCCGGCACTATCTCACGCCGCGAGGCGCGTCAGCCACGGCCAGCAGATGGCGCAGAAGGGCCTGGGGTGCGCTGATCATGGCATCGTGGCCCGTGGGAATCTCCAGCACCTGCCAGCCCGCCTGCTCGCGTACACGGCGCCGTGCCCGGTCTATGGTGGGCAGGGCTGGATCGGTGCAATCGATGAAGCTGCGCGGCAGTGCCGCAATGCGGTCCGCATCGAAATGTAGGGGCTCGTCATAGCAGCCCCCGGGCTGGGGTGTCAGGTGCCGGCTGACCCATTCAGCATCCTCGGCCTGCAGTCCGAAGACATCGGGCGGAGAGGGCGGCAGATGCCCCAGGGCGGTGATGGTGACACGGCGCTGCGCTTGGGTCTCGGGTGCGTGGGCGCTGCTCCAGGCCTCGCCGGGCAGGGGAACGCTGGCATCCACATAGACGAGTTGGCCGATGCGCGCGGCCAGTCGCTGGGCTGCGCCGGTGATGACCATGCCGGCATAGCTGTGGCCCACCAGGATGCAGTGCTGCAACTCTTCCGCCTCGATCACGGCGACCACATCCTCGATATGGGTGGACAGGCCAACGCCCGGGCCGGCCAGATGGGCGCGCTCGCCCACGCCTGTCAGGCTGACGGTGAAAGCCCTGTGGCCCGCAGCCCACAGGCCCGGCAGAACCCGCTTCCAGCACCAGGCACCATGCCAAGCGCCGTGCACCAGGACGAAGTCACTCATTGCACGACCCCTTGCGCCTTGAGTTGCGCGATCTCGTCTGCGCTGAGACCGGCTTCCACCAGCAGTTCTTCGCTGTGCTGGCCCAGCAAGGGGGGCGCGCGGCGGTAGCTGACCGGCGTGGCCGAGAGCTTGATGGGATTGGCGACCAGGCGCAGCGAATCGCTGAGCGGGTGTTCCATCGACACCTGCAAGTCACGGGCCTGGACCTGCGGGTCGGCAAACACCTCGGCCAGATTGTTGATGGCGCCACAGGGCACCTTGGCGGCTTCAAGGGCGTCGAGCCAGCTTTGTCGGGGACGGGTCTTGAGGGTGGCCGCAATCTCGGGCACCAGCAGCTGGCGATGACGGACCCGGTCGGCATTGCGGGCAAAGCGCGCATCGGTCGCCCAGTCCGGGCGGCCGGCGATCTCGGCGAACTTGGCGAACTGGTTGTCATTGCCCACAGCCAGAATCAGGTGGCCATCGCTGGCCTCAAAGGCCTGATAGGGCACGATATTGGCGTGGGCATTGCCCATGCGCCGCGGCGCGACGCCCGTGCACAGGTAGTTGGCACCCAGATTGGCGAGCATGGCGACCTGGGTGTCCAGCAGGGCCATGTCGATGACCTGGCCCTGGCCGGTGGCGTCGCGGTGGCGCAGGGCGGCCAGGATGGCCACGGTGCTGTACAGGCCGGTGAAGAGATCGGCCACGGCCACGCCCACCTTCTGCGGGCCGCCGCCGGGCAGATCGTCGCGCTCGCCGGTGACGCTCATCAGGCCGCCCAGGCCCTGCACAGCGTAGTCGTAGCCGGCGCGGTCCTTGTAGGGGCCGGTCTGGCCGAAGCCGGTGATGGAGCAGATCACCAGGCCCGGGTACTGCGCCAGCAGGCTCTGGGCGTCCAGGCCGTAGCGAGCCAGATCGCCCACCTTGAAGTTCTCCACCAGCACGTCCACCTGGCCGGCCAGCTTGCGGATCAGGGCCTGGCCCGCGGTGCTGGCGATGTCCACCGCTAGGGAGCGCTTGTTGCGGTTGGCGCCCAGGTAGTAGGCGGCCTCGGAGCTGTCCTGACCCTCGCGGTCCTTCAGATAGGGCGGGCCCCAGGCGCGCGTGTCGTCGCCACTGCCGGGGCGCTCGATCTTGATCACGTCAGCCCCCAGGTCGGCCAGGGTCTGGGTGCACCAGGGGCCGGCCAACACGCGCGAGAGGTCCAGCACCCGGACCCCGCTGAGGGCTCCGGGAGTTTGGGCTTGCGTGTCGCGGTCGGCTTGCTTGTTCATGCGGGCATTGTGCTGCAGCGCTGCGGTCTGTCGCCGCGTCCCTGAGGCGCGGCTGTCCATAATGGGCGCATGATGAACAAACCGCTCGCAGTCCGCCCCGCGACCCCGCTCCCGGGGGCGGCTCGGCCCGGCGTCTGCCTCTTGGTGGGACTGGCTTTGGCGGCGTGCTCACCCCATCTTGATTGGCGAGAGCTGCGCCCCGAGGGCAGCGGTGCGCAAGCGCTGTTTCCCTGCAAGCCCGATATCGATGTGCGCCCGGCGCCCAGCCCCAGGGGCTTGGTGGTCTGCAAGGCGGCGGCACAGAGTTTCTCGCTGTCTTGGGCCGAGGTGGCCGAGCCCGCCCAGGTCGGCGCGGCGTTGCGCGCCATGCGCGAGGCTTTGGCGGTGAAGCTGGGCGCCCCGCTACCAGAGGCCCAGACGCTGGTCGTGCCCGGCATGACGCCCCAGATGGAGGCCGTTCAGCTGCGACTGCAGGGACGAGATCAGGCTGCGAGGGTGGCGGTCTTCGCCCGAGGTCTCCGGGTTTATCAGCTGACGCAGATGGGAGCAGGCCTTGACGAGCAAGCCTGGGAGACCTTTCTCACGGGATTGAAGTTGCTGCCCTGAAGTGTGGGGTCTGCCGGGGATAATGGGCGCATGTCCGGCTTGTTGCTGATCGCCCATGCTCCCCTGGCCACCGCCCTGAAGGCGGTGGCCGAGCATACATTTCCCAACTGCGCCCCGCAGCTGACCGTTCTGGATGTGACGCCGGAGATGTCGGTGGAGGCCGTGGAACGCGAAGCTCGGGCCCTGCTCGCGGCGGCCGGCCATGCCGAGTTTCTGGTGCTGACCGATGTGTTCGGTGCGACGCCCTGCAATGCCGCCCAGCGTTTGCTGGACGACGCCGGTCATGTTCGCGTGATTGCCGGCGTCAATGTGCCCATGCTCTGGCGGTCTTTGTGTTACGCCGCGGAACCGGTGGCCCAGCTGGTGCAGCGTGCCAGCGACGGCGGCGCCCGCGGCATCGTGCTTGGCGGTGCGCCCGAACTTGCCGCCCCCGCCATTCCCTGTCCCCCTACAACCTGAACGGCCGATGCTCAAGACTACTCTCACCATCAGCAACAAACTGGGGCTGCATGCCCGCGCTTCGGCCAAGCTGACCAAGCTGGCCGGCAGTTTTCAGTGTGAGGTATTCATGAGCCGCAATGGCCGCCGCGTCAATGCCAAGAGCATCATGGGGGTGATGATGCTGGCGGCCGGTCTGGGCTCCCAGGTGGAGCTGGAAACCGATGGCACGGATGAGCAGGCAGCGCTGGACGCCATTACGGCCCTGGTGAACGACAAGTTCGGCGAGGGCCAGTGAGGCTCGTCAGGGCACTGCCAGCCCTCAGCGCTCAGCTCGGGTCGATGAAATGACGGCGATAGCGTTCGGGTAGATCGGCGATGCGCATCAGCAGGGGCAGGTCTGCCGTGTTGAAGTCTGGGTCCCAGGCCGGGGCGCCGAGCAACTTGGCGCCACAGCGCAGATAGCCCTTGATCAGTGGCGGCGGTTCAGCTGCAAGGTCTTGCCGCAGTTCGTCGACGGGAAGCGGGAGGCGCGGGCGGACCTGATGCTCGATGCCCGCCATATGGGTCTGTGACAGCTGTTGCCACAGGCTGGCCGCGTAGTGGCCGCCGTCACGCATGCTGATGCTGGCGCAGCCCACCATGGTGTCCAGCCGATTGCGATGCATGAACTCTGCTAGCGCGCCCCAGAGCAGCATGATGGCGCCGCCACTGCGGTGCGCCGGGTGCACGCAGGAACGACCCAGCTCGACCATCTGCTCGCGCAGGCCGCGAAGCCGGGTCAGATCAAACTCGGTCTCGCTGTACAAGCCACCCGCCCGCTTGGCGGCCGTTGGTGTCAGGACCCGGTAGGTGCCAATCACGGGGCCGCTGCACTCCCCCGACTCGATGGCGCGTACCAGCAAATGTTCGCAGAAGGGGTCAAAGGCATCGATGTCATGGGCCGCCGGCGCGCCCTGGGGCGGGTTGAGCCGAGCTCCCATTTCGTTAACGAAGACCTCATAGCGCAGGCGCTGGGCTTCGCGCACCTCGTCTTCATGGCGAGCCCATTGCACAAGCAGTCGTGCGCGGGGAGCGGCGGTCGGGCGATTGGCCTGGGCCGCCGCGTGGCTCAGTTCGGCAATCGGGAGTGTGGGCGAAGGAATGTCCCGCATGGGCAACCTCGTCATGATTGGGTTGCTGGGCATGCTCGGGCGGGAGGGTGACGCAGGCATGACTGTGGAGTGACCGATGCGTGAAGCCGGGCGCTGCTACAGTCGGCCAATCATGAGTTTCCAGGTCTTCGGCATTCCGGTTTCCCGCGGCGTGGCCATCGGCCGCGCCGTGCTTGTGGCCTCCAGTCGTGTGGATGTGGCCCATTACTTCATTGCGCCCGACCAGGTGGAGGCAGAGATCCAGCGCGCCGTCCGCGCCCGCGACGAGGTCGCCCATGAGCTCACGGCCTTGCGGGACGATCTGCCGGGGGATGCGCCGCATGAACTCGCGGCGCTGCTGGATGTGCACCTGATGCTGCTGCACGACGAGGCCCTGACCGGCGCCACCAAGCAGTGGATCGTCGATAGGCACTACAACGCCGAGTGGGCCCTGTCTGCCCAGCTCGAAGTGCTGGCCCGTCAGTTCGACGAGATGGAGGATGAGTATCTGCGCGAGCGCAAGGCCGACCTTGAGCAGGTGGTGGAGCGCATCCTGGGTGCTCTCGCTCGCGAGCAAGGCAAGGCTCCGGTGGATGCCTCCAGCGTGGTGCAACGTGACTTCGCAGGCGAGGACCCGCTATTGCTGGTCGCAGCGGACATTGCACCGGCCGACATGATGCAGTTCAAGCGCAGCGTGTTTCACGGCTTCATCACGGACATTGGCGGCAAGACCTCGCACACGGCCATTGTTGCGCGCAGCATGGACATCCCTGCGGTTGTGGGCACGCGCGAGGCTTCTCGCCTGATTCGCCAGGACGACTGGGTCATCATTGATGGCGACCTCGGGGCGGTGATCGTGAATCCCTCGCCCATCGTGCTGGAGGAGTACCGCTTCCGCCAGCGCCAGAGCGAGCTGGAGCGAGCGCGCCTGGCTCGGCTGCGTCACACGCCCGCCGTGACTCTGGATGGCGAGCGGGTCGAACTGCAGGCCAATATCGAATTGCCGGCCGATGCGGCTGCCGCAGTTGACGCTGGCGCTACAGGAGTCGGACTGTTTCGCAGCGAGTTTCTCTTCATGAACCGCAATGGCGAATTGCCCAGCGAGGACGAGCAGTTCGAGGCCTATAGGGCGGCGGTTGAGGCGATGAAGGGCATGCCCGTGACCATACGCACGGTCGATATTGGTGCGGACAAGCCCCTCGATCGCATGAGCGCCAGCGAGTTGCGTCACGAGCATGTGCTCAACCCGGCCATGGGGTTGAGGGCGATTCGCTGGAGTCTGGCGGAGCCGAGCATGTTTCGTCAGCAGCTGCGAGCTATCTACCGCGCCAGCGCCTATGGCAAGCTGCGTCTTCTGATCCCCATGGTGGCCCACCTGTCCGAAATTCGCCAGGTGAGCGAGACGCTCAAGCGAGTGCAGCAGCAACTGACCGACGCGGGGCAGGCTTTTACGACGGTCGAGTTGGGCGTGATGATTGAAATCCCGGCCGCCGCGGTCATGTTGCCGCTGCTGCTGCCGCATGTGGACTTCATTTCCATAGGCACGAACGACCTGATCCAGTACACGTTGGCGATAGACCGTGCGGATGAGGCGGTCGCGCATCTTTACGATCCCTGGCATCCTGCCGTGCTGCAATTGATCGCGAGCTCAATTGGGCAAGCGCGCGCGGCAGGCAAGTCCGTGAGTGTCTGTGGCGAGATGGCGGGCGACCCCGCTTTCACCGATCTGCTGCTTGCTATGGGCCTGCGTAATTTTTCGATGCACCCCTCGCAGATCCCCTCGGTCAAGCAGCGAGTGCTGAGGGCAGACGCCAGCCGATTGGCTGAGGTGCTCCCTCAATTGCTAGAGAGCCCGGACCCACAGCGCGCCGCTGAGCTGCTGTTGACCTCGAAGCGCGGCAACACTCCGATGCAGTAACTGCGCATGGCGATGTGCGCCCTGGGCGGCGCCCGATAAGACTCGATGCGCGGCTGGAGCACGAAGTGCCGATAGTTGCTTGTGCGCCAGAAATCCTGTGCTACAGTTGCGGGCTTCGCTGATCACAGCGGCTCGCAAGAGCGGCGGTGATGGGTGAAGAGAAGCGAAAAGCGCGACAAACAATAAATGTTTAAAACGCTTGACGAGTTTGAGAAAAATAAGTCATAATCTCGCTTCTGTGCTGATCACTGATCAGCGACGCGAAACAAGGTGGCGAAGGCTGCTGAAG
>NZ_JBKCLH010000083.1:0-8413 GCF_046300915.1 Roseateles sp.
GCTCCCAGGCCCGCGGCCTGATCGCGGCCCTGCACGACCGCCTGCTGCCCGCGCTGGACAGCCCGCCCAGCCTGGAGCAGCTGGCCGCGGAACTGGGCATGAGCCCCGCCACCCTCAAGCGCCGCCTGGCCCTGCACGGCACCCATTACCAGGCCGAGCTGGACCAGCTGCGCGCCCTGATGGCCCTGTACCTGCTGCAGCTGCGCGGCCAGCCCAACGAGGCCGTGGCCCAGGCCCTGGGTTTCTTCGACGGCGCCAACTTCCGCCGCTTCTTCAAGCGCTGGACCGGCCTGCTGCCCAGCGCGGTGATGCGCTGAGCGGTGGCGCGAGGCCGACACTCAAGCCTCGAAGGGCTCGCTGGGCGTGCCCTGGTGGAAGCGCATCTGCCAACCCGCAACGGGCTCGTAGCTCCAAATTGAACAGCGATTGCTGTGCTGCCGTAAGGAGCCATCGGCTTGGCGATGCGCGCTGCGGTAGGTCAGCAGGCACACGCCATCGGCCAGCATCTGCAGCTCGAAGTCCTGGGCCTGCACGCAAACCTCCACGCTTTCGGCGGTGAGACGGGTCAGGATCTCCTCGCGGTTGTAGCGCCGGCCGGATCGGCCATGTTCGCGAAACGCGGGATGCAGCAGCTGCTCCAGCCGCGCACGATCCTGCCGCGTGGCCAGGCCGTGCAGCTCGCACTCCAGCCGCCACAGCAGATGGCGCTGGGCCTCGTCCAGCGCCATCACGGTAGCCTCATCTCCGCCAGCCGCCAGCCGATGAGGCCCTGGCGGTGCAGCACCAGGGCAATCGGCTCCTCGCCGTCGCCTTCGCGCCGCAGGCTGAACACAAAGCGACCCAGGCTCTCGTAGCCCATCTCGGTATGCAGGCGGGGTCGGCCATCCTCGCGTGTGGCCGGCGGCTCGCGGCCGCCGGGCAGGCTCAGGGGCGACTCGCCTTGCAGGATGCGCCCCAGGGTCTCGGGTGTGATCAGCACATCCACCATGGGCCCCAGCAGGGCGGCGGCCACGGCCGCGCCCATGGCGGCGGCGGGCGTCGGGTCGCCGCGCTCATTGCGCTCGCGCCCGGCCAGGCGGTCCTGCACACTGAGCTTGAGGCTTTGGCGCAGGGCCGGAAAGTCCACATGGGCGGCCAGGGCCTGGGCATCGCGCTCGCGCGCCGCCTCACGCATCTGGTGCACGGTGAGATAGGGCGTGGCGTACAGCGCCAGCCCCGCCATCAGGACCAGGGCCAGCAGGGCGGTCTTGAGGGGCCGGCGTGTCTTGCTCATCGTTCCGACAGTGCAAGCTTGAGCCCGAAGCTCAGGAACAGGGCCCCAATGGCCCGGTTCAGCCACTGTGCCAGGGCCCCGCCCACACGCAGACGTGCGCTGGCGAAAGCCGTGGAGAGGGCCAGGAAATGGCACCACAGCATGCCGTTGAAGTTGAAGATAGCCCCCAGCACGATGAAGGCCAGGGCCTTGTGCGGCGCGTCCGGCGCGATGAACTGCGGCACAAAGGCCAGGAAGAACAGGGCCACCTTGGGGTTGAGCACATTGCTCAGAAAGCCCTGGACGAAGATCTTGCGCAGTGGCAGGGCCACGCTGGCTGCCGCCACCCCGCCGGTGGACGCCGCCTCACCACCCTGGCGCCGCCGCGCCAACAGCATCTGCAGGCCTATCCACACCAGATAGGCCGCGCCCACCCACTTGAGCAAGGTGAAGGCCCAGCTGGACGCCGCCAGCAGGGCCGAGAGCCCCAGGGCCGCCGCCAGCACATGCACGCAGGTGCCGGCGCCTATGCCCAGCGCCGCGGCCGAACCGGCCCGCCAGCCCTGGGTGGCACTGCGCGTCATGATCAGGATGGAGTCCGGCCCCGGCGCGATGTTCAAGAGCAGGCCAGAGACGATGAAAAGCGGGAGATCGTGGATGCCGAGCTGCATGGTGTGGCCAGCATAACCGCGGCTGCCATGCGGCGGCGGCCGAAGCCCTGCCACTGGCACCCGGCGCCTGACGCTTCACGCCGCCGGCTTGCCCCTCGTCGCAAGCCGCTGGGCGCAAGAGACCGCGACGCGCACAGTCCACTCATCGACAGCCACAAGCACCACGACAAAGGAAACGCCATGATCATCAGCAACAGCACCGCCACCGACAGCCTGAGCCGCGAAGACGCCCAGCTGCGCCGCCAAGCGCGCCGCCGCGTGGAGCTCAAGCTGGGCTGGCTCAAGCACGCCACGATCTTTGTGCTGGTGAACCTGGGCCTGTACCTGCTGGGCGATGGCCAGCGCTGGACCCAGTTCCCGCTCTGGGGCTGGGGCCTGGGCTTGTCCATCCACGGCCTGGTCACCCTGATGGCCCTGGGCGGCGGTGATCTGCGCGAGCGCATGCTCAGCAGCGAGCTGGCACGGATGAAGGCCCGCGGCTGAGCGGCACTGCGGGCCGCAGTCGGCGCCGACCCGTTACTTCATCGAGTGCAGGCCCACCTTGTTGCCCTCGGTGTCAATGAAGTGGGCGAAAAAGCCATAGCCATTGCCGATCTCGGTCTTGGGCACGGCAACCCGGCCTCCCGCGCCTTCGACACGTGCCAGCATCAGCGCCAGATCGTCTCCGCCATTCAGGTACACCAGCGTGCCACGGTCGGACGGCTCCCCGCCCTCACCGTGCACCAGGGCCCCGCCCACGGCCTCGGGGTCGCTGGACAACATGCCCAGGGTGAGCGGGCCCATGCTCATGGGCTCGATATTGATGCCCAGCACCGTCTCGTAAAAGCCCTTGGCGCGGGCGAAGTCGGTGACGGGGATCTCAAACCAGTCCAGTGCGTGTGCCATGCGGCTTGCTCCGGGTTTCGGGTGGGCTTGCAGCCTAGCACCGGGTGAGCTGGTTGGCGCGGCCTTGTCCCCTATCCAGGCGCCACTCTCGCGGCCCGGTGGGCCGAGCCGCAGCCCACTCAGGGCGCTCGCTGCACCGGCACATCGACGCGCCGCTGCAGTGGGTAACGCTCAGCCAGGGCTCGCGCCTCCTCACGCCGACGCTCGAACTCGGCATCGCTGTCGAAGCTGAAGGCGCCCGCCGCCGGTTCGCAATCGCTGGCCTCACAGCGCAAGAGCAGGCTCGACGACTGGCCGACCCGGAGTTCCGGCAGCCGGCTGCGGCCCGGCCCCGGGCAGCGGTACTCGGCTTCGGTATAGCGCAGCGTCAGCCGCCGACCCACGGCCAACTCGCCGCGCAGCACCCCCTCCACCTGCACTTGCGCCCGCACATGCTGCAGGGCCGGGCAGCCGTTGCCCGGCTCCTCACGCCGCTCGATGGTGAGCACGGTGGCCTGAAGGCTCAGCGGCGCGGCCGCCCGCTCTCTTGAACCCTTCTCCAGCCGCTCCAGCAGGGCCTGGGCTTCGTAGGCCGGAGCCATGGCCGCCCAGGCCAGGCAGGGCCCAAGCAGGCCCGGCAAGAGGAGGCACAGCAGCGGAATACGGCGGACCGGCTTCATGGGCGAAACTCCCGGCATGGCATGAAGATTTCAACAAGGCTCGGCACCGATGCTAACGTCACGCGGCCCCCAAGGGCGCGTCAATCGGCAGCCACGGCCGGCCAATCCCAAGCCGCGATGGAGACCCTCCCGTGCATATGAACAAACGCCACAAGCCCGGGCGCCCCACGCTGGGGCTGCTCCTCACGCTGCTCTGCCTGGGGGCGGGGCCCGTCTGGGCCGACAAAGCCGTGCCCCTGGATCCCCGCCAGGCCGCGGCCCTCTGGCAGGACGGGCGCTGGCTGGCCTTCCAGGCCGCCATGAAATCCGGCCTGAACATGCGCTGCGAGATTCCCCCGGCGTCCGCCACGCTTGCCCGTGAGATCACACACCAGCCCCCCACCGATGCCCGGAGCGCGTCGGCGCCCGCCAGCTCCGACTGGCGCTCACGACACCACGAGATGCTGCTGCCCTGTACGGGGCAGCAGGGGCTGCGCGCCCTGCGGATCCGGGCCGAGTATCTGCCCGCGGTCTCCGAGCCCCTCAATCTGGAGCTGGGCCTGCTGTTCGAGCGTTGATCCCGCTGCGCCTCGATCGCGTCACAGACGCGCCAGCTTGCGCAGCGCGTCCTGCATGGCGGCATCGGGCCGGCCCAGGAAACGTGGCTCCCGCCCGCTGCGCAGCAGCAAGCCCCAGGCCTGGGAGGTATCGGGCGCGAAGATGACGTAAAAGAGATTGGCCCCGCAATCATGGGTCTTGCACACCATATGGCCGCGGTAGTGCCGCCCCTCGATCACAACATCGTCCTCGGGCGCGGTCGGCCCACGGCGGGTCTGCGCGTAGTTCGAGAGCCAGGCATCCAGATCCCGCTCGCCCTTGAGCATGGCGCGCCAGGCCCGGGCATGGCGCGGCTCGTTGAGCAACTCGGACAGATAGGCCTCGGACTCCGCAGGGGACTGCTGGGCCATGGCGGGGGCACCCAGCCCGCTGGCCATCACCAAGACCAGAAGGGCGCCGGCCTGAAACCGGCACCGACGGACGGGTTGAGTCTTCTGCATATCGGGCTGTTCCGCCATCAAGGGTTGGCACAAAGCCCCGCAACAAGCCAGACTCCGCCTCCCTGCATTGTCGCGCCACCTCCTTGGCGTCCTTGCAAGCGCAGCAGCGGTCAAGCCACAGGCTCTGCGCCCGCGTCGATCCACGCCGTTGGCTGACCATCCGTCGCAAGCGCCTGGGTCGCAACAAGGGTGCCCGGCAAGATGCGCTCATCGCCCGCCACCGCGGGCACAGCATCCACCGCGACCCAGGAGACCGAGATGAACAGCACCCTGCACAACAGCCAGCCCGACAGCAGCCAGGGCTGCGAAGCCCAGGCCCAGCAACAGCAGGCGGAGCGCCAGCTGCTGCGCCAGGCGCGCCGCCGCGTGGACCTCAAGATGGGCTGGCTCACGCACGCCAGCGTCTTCGTGCTGGTGAACCTGGGCTTTGCGCTGCTGGGTGACGGTCAGCGCTGGACCCAGTTCCCGCTCTGGGGCTGGGGCCTGGGCCTGGCCATCCACGGCCTGGTGACCCTGTTGGCCCTGAACGGCGGCGGCCTGCGCGAGCGCATGCTGGCCAAGGAGCTGGAGCAGCTCAAGAGGCACAAAGCCCAGCCATGATCGAGGCCAACCCTGTGCTCTAAGCCCCTTCCGGGTTCAGGCACCATCGGTCACGGCAGGGAGTGGCTTGCCATTGAGCAGCAGCTCAAGCCCTGGGTTGACCTCTTGCACAGCGCCCAGCCACTTGGCAAGGGCAGCCACGTCCATGGGTTCAGCGGCAAGCGCGGCCAACACTTCTCCGGCAAGGCAATTGCCGGTTTCAAGGTTTTGCTCGTCGACAAGCTCGTGCGCGAGGAGCTCGCCACGCTCGAAGCGCAGACGAAGCGTCTGCATCGGTTTCCGGACTGTGACATCCAGGCTCGCGCACAGCTGGTTCAGCAGCGATATACCCAGTCCCTGCAGCTGTACCGGCGGCGAGTCCGTACGGCCAAACGGAAACGCCAGATGCCCATAGATGAAGTCCAGGTATGGCGCGCCCTCGACCGTGCGAGAGACGGCATGCCCTCGCCCATCGTCGGAAACCGAGAACTCGGTACCGGAACAGTTCACGACAATACGCCTCGCGTGTCCGAGCTGATGCTCGCCGAGCGCATACAGCACGAGGGTCTGCACGATCCGCAGGGGTAAGTCGAGTTCGGTGCGATTCAAGACATA
This sequence comes from Roseateles sp., assembly GCF_046300915.1. GTDB lineage: Bacteria > Pseudomonadota > Gammaproteobacteria > Burkholderiales > Burkholderiaceae_C > Kinneretia. The sequence continues at coordinate 5,699 of NZ_JBKCLH010000083.1, forward strand.
TCGAGGCGGTTTTGAGACGCCCCATTGTCGCCGCAGACTGTTGGACAGTCCGGCATCAAGGCCTGGGTTGGGAAAGGCCGGCGCGGTGCAGTGGGGGGCGAACCTATGCGCCTGCCAAAGCCCTGCGCCGGCACCACGCTGTGGCTTTGGGCAAGATACGGCTTCCGCTTTACAGCCAGCCGCCCACCGCCGCCATGACCCTCAAGCTGTCACCCGCCTGCTGTCTGCTGATCTGTGCCGCCGCCCTGTCCGGCACACCGGCCCTGGCCCAGACGCCCGCTCCCCGCCATGTGGAGACCGTGGCCAGCGGCCTGGAGCGTCCCTGGGCCCTGGCCTTTCTGCCCGGCGGTGACTTCCTGGTGAGCGAGAAGCCGGGCGCCCTGCGCGTGGTGAGCGCCCAGGGCCGCATCGGGGCGCCGCTCACGGGCCTGCCGGCCATCGAATTCGCGGGCCAGGGCGGCCTGCTGGATGTGGTGCTGGACCGCGACTTCGAGCGCAGCCGCGCCCTGTCCTTCTGCTTCACCGAGGCGGGTGCGGGCGCCGACAAGGGGCGCAATGGCACGGCCCTGGCCCGCGCCACGCTCAAGGCCGACCGCACGGGGCTGGAGCAGGTGCAGATCATCTTCCGCCAGGCACCCAAGATGGAAGGGCGCCACCACTTCGGCTGCCGCATCGTGGAGTCGGCCGATGGGCAGAGCCTCTTCCTGACCCTGGGTGAGCGCTTCACCGGCATGCAACGCGCCCAGACCCTGGACAACCATCTGGGCAAGGTGGTGCGTGTGCTCAAGGACGGGCGCCCCCACCCGGACAACCCCTTTGTGAAAACCGCCGGCGCCCTGCCCGAGATCTACAGCCTGGGCCACCGTCACCCCCAGGGCGCCCTGCTGGACGCCACCGGCCAGCTCTGGATCCATGAGCACGGCCCCCAGGGCGGGGACGAGATCAACCGCGTGCTGCCTGGCCGCAACTATGGCTGGCCCCTCATCACCTATGGCGAGAACTACGGTGGCGGCAAGATCGGCGCCGGCATCACGCACAAGGACGGCCTGGAGCAGCCGGTGTGGCAGTGGACGCCTTCCATCGCCCCCTCGGGCTTTGCCCGCATCAGCAGCAGCGCCTATGGTGCCGACTGGCAGGGCAGCTATGTGGTGGGCGCGCTCAAGTTCCGCCAGCTGCAGCGCGTGAGCCTGGATGCCGAGGGCCGCATCGTGGGCAAGCCCCAGGTCTTTGCCCAGGACATCGGCCGCGTGCGCGATGTGCGTGAAGGCCCCGATGGTCTGCTCTATGTGCTGACCGAGGACGAGCCCGGCCGCCTCCTGCGCCTCAAGCCTTGATCGCCACCCTGCTGCTGGCCCCGGCGGTGGCCCTGCCGCCGGTGCAGATCAGCGGCGGCCTGCGCGCCGGGCCGCTGCTCGAAACACCGGCGGCCGTGGCCCTGCTGGATGCCCAGGCCCTGGCCCAGAGCGGTCCGGGGGTGCATCTCAGCGAGTCCCTGGGGCGGATGCCCGGCGTGTGGGCGGCCGATCGCGGCAATGCCGCGCCGGATCTGCAGCTCAGCGTGCGCGGCTTCGGTGCGCGCGCCAGTTTCGGCGTGCGGGGTCTGCGCCTTTTTGTGGACGGCTTGCCGGCCACGGCGCCCGATGGCAGCGGCTCCGTGAGCCATTTCCCGCTGGATGCGGCAGCGCGGCTGGAGCTGCTGCGCGGCCCCTTCAGCGCCCTGCACGGGGTGCACAGCGGCGGCGTGCTCAGCCTGCACACGCGCGCACCGCAGGGCGGACCCACGCGCTGGCAGGGCGATATCTGGGCCGCCAGCGATGAGCAGCAGCAAGTGCGCTTGCAGGCCGAGGGCGGCGCCACCAGCGCGCCCTGGCGTCTGGGTCTGGCGCATTGGCGCAGCGCGGGCCAGCGCCCGCAGTCCCAGGCCGAGCGCAGCCTGCTGGACGCGCGCTGGGACTTTGTGCCCGGCTGGAGCGCCCGCCTCAATCTGCAGAGCCAGCCGGCCGAGGATGCGCTGGGCCTGAGCCGCGCCCAGTGGCTGAGCGATCCCGAGGGCGTCACGCCCGCGGCCCTGGCCTTCAACAGCCGCAAAAGCCTGCAGCAGCAACAGCTGGGCCTGAGCGGCCGCTGGGGCGGGGGCTGGCAGCTGCGCAGCTGGCTGCTGGGCCGGCAGGTGTGGCAGTGGCAGGCCCTGCCGGTGGCCAGCCAGCTGCCGCCCAGCCACCCCGGCGGGGTGATCGCGCTGGAGCGGCGGCAGCTGGGTGCCGACCTGCGCCACGAGGGCCCCGTCTGGACCCTGGGCCTGCAGCTGGACACCCAGCAGGAGCAGCGGCGCGGCTATGAGAACTTCATCGGCCCCAGCCTGGGCGTGACGGGCGCGCTGCGCCGCGACGAACGCAACCAGGCCCTGGCGGCCGAGGTCTATGTGCAGGGCGAACACCGGCTGAGCCCGGACCTGGTGCTGCACACCGGCCTGCGCCTGGGGCAGCAGCGCCTGCGCAGCCAGGACCGCTTTCTGAGCAATGGCGACGATGGCGGGCGGGCCCGCAGCCCGGTGGCCCTGCCGGCCCTGGGTCTGGTGGGCCGCCTGGCGCCCCAGACCCGCTGGTTTGCCAGCCTGGGCCAGGCCCGCGAAACGCCCACACTGGCCGAGCGCGCCTACCGGCCCGACGGCAGCGCCGGCCTGAACACCGCGCTGCGTGCCCAGCGCAGCCAGCA
>NZ_JBKCLH010000084.1:0-10713 GCF_046300915.1 Roseateles sp.
GGCCCAGGGGCGGCGCCAGGGGCCCATCGGCCGCCTGCACCCGCATCCGGCCCTGGCCGCGGCGGTGCATCAGATTGAAGTCGCGCGTGGGCCCGTCCACCAGCTCGCAGTCGGGCGCCAGAGCGCCGTCGAAGCTGAGGATCTCGCTGCCGGGATGCAGCTCATAGTCGTAGAGCCGCACGCCGTGCCCCGAGAGCACCGCGAACCAGCGCTGCACGCCCTCGAAGGCCGAGAAGGGGCCGTTCGCCTCGATATCCGCCACGCTGATGCGCAGGGTCCACTGCGCCGGGTGCGGCCAGGCCAGCAGCTCGCGGGTCCAGCCGCCGTTGTTCTTCCAGCGCTGCGGCGCCACCTGGTCCGCCGAGATGATGCTCCAGCTCATGCTTGGAATCCTCCTTCGAGAAGATAGCGCGACCCGGGGTGGGTCAGCCGCACCGAGGTGACGGGGACACCGCGGCTGAAGGTCAGGCGCCGCACCACCAGGCAGGGTTCACGCCGGGCAATGCCCAGGAGCTTGGCCTCCAACTCGGCCGGCAATGTCGCCTCGATGGTATAGCGCGCTTCCGACAGCGGCGCCACGTCCAGCAGGTAGTGCGTGGGCGTGAGCTGGGCAAAGTCCTGCGCCAGGTAGTCGGGCGCACAGACCGGGTTGACCAGCCGGTCCTCGCACTGGATCGCGACACCGTTCTCGAAATGCACGATGACGCTGTGGAACAGCGGCGCGCCGGCCTTGAGGCCGAACTCGGCCGCCTGCTCGGCCGTGGCTTTGATCTTGGCCAGAGAGTGCAAGCGCGCCTCGTGCCGGTGACCGCGCGCGGCGATTTCCTCATGCACATCGCGCACCGTGAGCGTGGAGGAGATGCGGTGCAGCTGGGCCACAAAGCTGCCTACGCCTTGCACCCGCTCGATCATGCCCTCCTGCGCCAGCTCGCGCAGGGCACGGTTGACCGTCATGCGGCTGAGCTCAAACTGCGCACCCAGCTCGGCTTCGGAGGGCAGCAGATCGCCCGGAACCCAGCGGCCGCTGGCAATGCCGTCGCGCAGATGGTTCTTGACCTTGAGGTACTGCGGCTCGGGTCCTGAGGGTGTCTTGCGTGCCATGGTCGCCATGCCGCGGATGGTAGTTGACTTTACTTGTATAGACAACTAGAGTTCCGCGCATTCCCTACGCTCCGGAGAACCGCATGAGCTCGCAAGCCCGCCCCGTTCGCGCCCCCACCGGCACCCAGCTGCACTGCAAGAGCTGGCTCACCGAGGCCGCCTACCGCATGATCCAGAACAATCTGGACCCCATGGTGGCCGAGAACCCGGATGAGCTGGTGGTCTACGGCGGCATCGGCAAGGCCGCGCGCAACTGGGAATGCTTTGACACCATCCTCGCCACACTCAAGACCCTGAACGAGGACGAGACCCTGCTGGTGCAGTCGGGCAAGCCGGTGGGCGTGTTCAAGACCCATGCCGACGCGCCGCGCGTGCTGCTGGCCAACTCGAACCTGGTGCCGCACTGGGCCACCTGGGAGCATTTCAACGAGCTGGACCGCAAGGGCCTGATGATGTACGGCCAGATGACGGCCGGCAGCTGGATCTATATCGGTACCCAGGGCATCGTCCAGGGCACTTACGAAACCTTTGCCGAGGCCGGCCGACAACACTACGGCGGTGATCTGGCCGGCCGCTGGGTGCTGACCGCGGGCCTGGGCGGCATGGGCGGCGCCCAGCCCCTGGCCGCCACCTTTGCCGGCGCCGTTTCGCTGAACATCGAGTGCCAGCAGTCGCGCATCGACTTCCGCCTCAAGACCCGCTATGTGGACGAGCAGGCCGCCGATCTGGACGACGCCATCGCCCGCATCAAGAAGTACACCGCCGAGAAGAAGGCCATCTCCATCGCCCTCTTGGGCAATGCCGCCGAGATCCTGCCCGAGCTGGTCAAGCGCGCGCGCGCAGGCACCGCGCCCAAGCCCGATGTGGTGACCGACCAGACCTCGGCTCATGACCTGATCAACGGCTATCTGCCGGCCGGCTGGACGGTGGAGCAGTGGAAGGCCGCCGCGGCCGATTCATCCCAGCATGCGAAACTGAAGGATGCCGCGGCCAAGGGCTGCGCCGTGCATGTGCAGGCCATGCTGGACTTCCAGGCCATGGGCGTGCCCACGGTGGACTATGGCAACAACATCCGCCAGGTGGCCCTGGACCAGGGCGTGAAGAACGCCTTCGACTTCCCCGGCTTCGTGCCCGCCTATGTGCGCCCGCAGTTCTGCGAGGGCCGCGGTCCCTTCCGCTGGGTGGCGCTCTCGGGCGACCCCGAGGACATCTACAAGACCGACGCCAAGATCAAGGAGCTCTTCCCCGAAGAGACCCGGGTGCACCGCTGGCTGGACATGGCGCGCGAGCGCATCGCCTTCCAGGGCCTGCCGGCGCGCATCTGCTGGCTGGGCCTGGGCCAGCGCCATCTGGCCGGCCTGGCCTTCAACGAAATGGTGCGCAAGGGCGAGCTCAAGGCGCCCATCGTGATCGGCCGCGACCATCTGGACTGCGGCTCGGTGGCCAGCCCCAACCGCGAGACCGAGGCCATGAAGGACGGCACCGATGCCGTGTCCGACTGGCCCCTGCTCAACGCCCTGCTGAACACCGCCGGCGGCGCCACCTGGGTGAGCCTGCACCACGGCGGCGGCGTGGGCATGGGCTTCAGCCAGCACAGCGGCGTGGTGATCGTGGCCGATGGCACGGACGCGGCCGCCAAGCGCCTGGAGCGCGTGCTCTTCAACGACCCCGGCACCGGCGTGATGCGCCATGCCGATGCCGGCTACGAGATTGCCCAGGCCTGCGCCAAGGACCGCGGCCTGAACCTGCCCATGCTCAAGGACTGACCCCATGACGATGATGATCACCCTCACCCCCGGTGCCCTGACGCTGGAACAGCTGCGCCAGATCCGCCAGGGCGGCGTGCAGCTGGGTCTGGACGCCACCGCCGTGGCCACCATCGAGCGCTCGGCCGCCATCGTCCAGGCCCATGCGGCCGGCGACGCCGCCGTCTACGGCGTGAACACCGGCTTCGGCAAGCTGGCCTCCAAGCGCATCAGCAAGGAAGAGCTGGCCACCCTGCAGTTCAATCTGATCCGCTCCCACTGCGTGGGCGTGGGCGCGCCCATGGCGCCCGGCGTGGTGCGCCTGATGCTGGCCACCAAGGCCGCCTCCCTGGCCCGCGGCCACTCGGGCGTGCGCCTGGAGGTGGTGCAGTGCATCCTGGACGCCTTCAACAAGGGTCTTGTGCCCTACATCCCCTGCCAGGGCTCGGTGGGCGCCTCGGGTGATCTGGCGCCCCTCTCGCACATGACCCTGGCCCTGATGGGTGAGGGCGAGATGCTGGTGGACGGCCAGCGCCGCCCCGCCCTGCCCCTGCTGCAGGCCGCCGGCATCACCCCGCTGAGCCTGCAGGCCAAGGAAGGCCTGGCCCTGATCAACGGCACCCAGACCAGCACCGCCCTGGCCCTGGACGCCCTGCTGCGCTTCGAGACCGTCTACGCCTCGGCCGTCGTGTCGGGCGCACTGAGCCTGGATGCCGCCCGCGGCAGCGACGGCCCCTTCGACCCCCGCATCCATGCGGTGCGCGGCCAGCCCGGCCAGATCGAGGCCGCCGCCGCCTACCGCCAGCTGCTGGTGGGCAGCGCCATCCGCGCCTCGCACCAGGAGGGTGATGAACGGGTGCAAGACCCCTACTGCCTGCGCTGCCAGCCCCAGGTCATGGGCGCCTGCCTGGACCAGGCCCGCTATGTGCGCGATGTGCTGCTGCGCGAAGCCAATGCCGTGACCGACAACCCTCTGGTCTTTGCCAACGAGGACGGCAGCAGCGCCATGGTCAGCGGTGGCAACTTCCATGCCGAACCCGTGGCCCTGGCCGCCGACGCCCTGGCCTGCGCCGTGGCCGAGGTGGGCGCGATTGCCGAGCGCCGCATCGCCATGCTGATCGATGCCGGCGTCTCCCGCCTGCCGCCCTTCCTGACCGAGAACGCCGGCCTCAACTCGGGCTTCATGATCGCCCACGTGACCGCCGCAGCCCTGGCCAGCGAGAACAAGAGCCTGGCCCACCCGGCCAGCGTGGACAGCCTGCCCACCAGCGCCAACCAGGAGGACCATGTGTCCATGGCCACCTTCGGCGCGCGCCGCCTGGCCCAGATGCTGGACAACACGGCCCACATCATCGGCATCGAGCTGCTGGCCGCCGCCCAGGGCATCGAGTTCCTGCGCCCGCTGCAAAGCTCCCAGGCGCTGGAGCAGACGCACGCCCTGATCCGCCAGCGCTGCCGCGCCATGCCCAGCGACCACTATCTGGCGCCCGACATCGAGGCGGCCACGGCCCTGGTCAACGAGGGCGCGGTCGCCCGCATCGCCTGCACGCACAGCCCCCTGAGCGTCTACGGCTGAATCCCGATCTCGCGCTACGTCCCTCCCAGAGAACTGGGCGGGGCCCATCAGCCCGCCTCCCCGAACAGGGAAGCGGGCTTTTTCTTTGGGCGAATGCAGCACCGAAGCACAGGGCGCGCGGCAGGCGCACAGGCCGCCAACCATTGGCACGTCTTCTGCATGCAGCAAGCGCTGTCCCTGGCGCGCGCGGCACCGGGTGTTTCCCGAGAGGCAAGTCCGGGCGCGCGCACCATCATTGAGCCCACCTCAGTCCAACGGAGAGCCCTCGCACCATGAAGAAGATCCTGTCTGCATTCGCACTCGCCACCCTGGCCCTGTCGGCTCAGGCACAGGAGGTCAAGGTCGGCATCGGCATTTCCGGCTGGACCGGTTTTGCACCCCTGACCCTGGCCAAGGAGGCCGGCCTCTTCAAGAAGAACGGCCTGGACGTCAGCATCAAGAAGATCCCTCAGAAAGACCGCCATCTGGCCATCGCCTCCGGCGACATCCAATGCGCGGCCACCACGGTGGAGACCTGGATCGTCTGGAACGCCAATGGTGTGGCCACCACCCAGATCTTCCAGCTCGACAAGAGCTTTGGCGCCGACGGCATGGTGGTCAAGCCCGGCATCAGCAAGATCAGCGATCTCAAGGGCAAGACCGTGGCCGCCAGCGCGCCGGGCACCGCACCCTACTTCACCCTGGCCTGGATGCTCAAGAAGAACGGCCTGTCCATCAAGGACGTGAACGTGGTGAACCTGGAGCCCCAGGCCGCCGCCAATGCCCTGATCGCCGGCGCCGGCAATCTGGACGCGGGCATGACCTACGAGCCCTTCCTCAGCGCCGTGCGCGCCAAGCCCGAGGCCGGCAAGATCCTCGCCACCACCCTGGACTACCCCATGGTGATGGACACCTTCGGCTGCACGCCCAAGTTCCTGGCCGAGAACCCCAAGGCCGCCAAGGCCCTGGCCGACAGCTATTTCGAGGCCCTGGCCATGATCAAGGCCGAGCCCAAGAAGAGCTTCGAGATCATGGGCGCCGATGTGAAGCAGAGCGCCGAGGCCTTTGAGAAGAGCCAGGCCTTCCTGCGCTGGCAGGACCGCGAGGCCAACAAGAAGTTCTTTGCCGGCGAGCACGCCCAGTTCAGCAAGGAAGCCGCCGAGCTGCTGCTGGAGGTGGGCATCATCAAGGCCATCCCCGACCTCTCCAAGCTGGCCGATACGCGCTTTATCCAGTGACCCACCCCCTACCGGCTTCGCCGGCCCCCTCAAGGGGGCACGCCCCTAGGGCCGGCCAAGCCGGACCCTCGGGCGTCGCCCGGGAATGCCTGAACCGCACGCGATGAGACCTCTTCAAGCCGTATCTGCTCGGACAAGGCTCTGTCTGGGCCTGTCCTTCTTCCTGCTCTTCACCGCGCTCTGGGCCGCCGTCACCTTCGGCGGCCTGGTCAGCAAGACCTTTCTGGCCGACCCGCTCACCATGCTGAAGTCCGGCTGGACCCTGCTGACCGAGATGGGCTTTGCCAAGGACATTGGCATGACCGTGTGGCGGGTGCTGGGGGGCTTTGTGATCGCCGCCGCCCTGGCCCTGCCCCTGGGCGTGCTGATGGGCACCTACAAGCCCATCGAGGCCTTCTTCGAGCCCTTCGTGTCCTTTGCCCGCTACCTGCCGGCCTCGGCCTTCATCCCCCTGCTCATCCTCTGGGTGGGCATCGGCGAGGCGCAGAAGCTGGCCGTGATCTTCATCGGCAGCTTCTTCCAGCTGACCCTGATGATTGCGGTGACCGTGGGCAACACGCGGCGCGACCTGGTGGAGGCGGCCTACACCCTGGGCGTCTCGGACCGCAGCCTGATCAGCCGCGTGCTCCTGCCCGGGGCCGCGCCCGAGATCGCCGAGATCCTGCGCATGGTGCTGGGCTGGGCCTGGACCTATGTGATCGTGGCCGAGCTGATCGGCGCCTCCAGCGGCATCGGCCACATGATCACCGACAGCCAGGCCCTCTTGGCCACCGACCAGATCATCTTCGGCATCATCGTGATCGGCCTGATCGGCCTGGTCAGCGACTTCGCCTTCAAGGCCTTCAACCGCCGCCTTTTTCCCTGGGCACAGCTCGGCCGATGACGAACAACATTCTTTCGATCCGCGGCGTCTCCCGCACCTTCGCCGGCCATGACGGTCAATCCACCGTGGCCCTGCAGACTACCGATCTGGACGTGGCCGAAAACGACTTCCTGACCATCCTCGGTCCTTCGGGCTGCGGCAAGAGCACCTTGCTGCGCATCGTGGCCGGCCTGGATGCGCCCAGCAGCACCTCGCCGCTGCTGGACGGCCGCAAGGTCCAGGGCCCGGGTGCCGACCGCGGCATGGTGTTCCAGAGCTACACCCTCTTCCCCTGGCTCACGGTGCTGGAGAACGTGGCCTTCGGCCTGCGCGAGCGGGGACTGCCCAAAGCGCAGCAGCAGGAGATTGCCCAGGACTTCATCGCCAAGGTGGGTCTGGCCAAGTTCGCCGGCCACTACCCCAAGCAGCTCAGCGGCGGCATGCAGCAACGCACGGCCCTGGCCCGCGCCCTGGCCAACGGGCCGCGCATGCTGCTGATGGACGAGCCCTTCGGCGCCCTGGACCACCAGACCCGCGAGCTGATGCAGGAGCTGCTGCTGGGCATCTGGGAGCGTGAGAAGAAGACCGTGCTCTTCGTCACCCACGATATCGACGAGGCCATCTTCATGGGCTCGCGCGTGGTGGTGATGAGCGCGCGGCCGGGACGCATCAAGAGTGACCTGCCCTCCCCCTTCGCACACCCGCGCCACTACTCGGTCAAGACCACGGCCGAGTTCTCCGTACTCAAGCGCGAGCTGCACGAGCAGCTGCGGGTGGAGGTGCTTGCGGCACAGGTCTGACGGGCGGCACCCGTCCGGCGCCAGCGTCGCCTGTCCATCGATGCATGCAGTCTGTCGCAGCCGGCGGGTCTGGGCACCCAGGAGCTGCGACATTGCCCGCTTTCATCTCGGGAGCTGGGCTATGACAGATCGATTGCCGCGCCGCTGGCTGATGCTGGCCGTCACCCTTGTGTTGATGTTCATGGGCGCCGCGGCCCAGGCGGCCGGCCCCCTGGTCGATACACCGTGGCTGCGCCGGGCCCTGACCAGCAGCACGCCACCGCTGCTGCTCGATGCCTCGCCAGCCCGGCAGCATGCGGCCGGACACATCGCCGGCGCGATCAATGCGGACTTTTACAGCCACGGCTCACGCGAGGTGGATGCCGCCACCATGCAGGCCCGCCTGCGCGCCTGGGGCATCGCCGACAACGCCAGCGGCCAGACCCTGGTGATCCACGACCAGGGCGGCACGATGCTGGCCACCTGGCTGTTCTACGAGCTCTACCGCCATGGTGTGGCCCCCGAACGCCTGCGATTGCTGGACGGCGGGCTGGCCGCCTGGAAGGCCGCAGGCGGCGCCCTCGTCAGCGAGGCCACGCCGCCTCCGACACCCGGCAATATCCGGGTGATCGCCGCGCGCGAGGACGCCCGTGCGCGCCTGCCGGAGTTCCTCGCGGCTTCCGGCGACCCGGCGGGACATGCGCTGCTGGAGGCCCTGGACCCGCCCTACTACTACGGCGGCGCCAAGTTCTTCAACCGCGGCGGGCATGTGCCCCACGCCCTGCTGTCGCCGGCGGACGACTACTTCCGCCCCGACAAGACCTTCAAGTCGCGCGCCGAGCTGCAGGCCATGCTGGACCATCTGGGGGTGCGCCGCGAGCAGCAGGTCTACAGCTATTGCGGCGGCGGCGTGGCCGCCAGCGTGCCCTACTTTGCCCTGAAGTTCCTGCTCGACTATCCCAAGGTGGCGCTCTACCAGGGCTCGCAGAAGGAGTGGCTGGAAGATGCGCGCGAGCTGCCGCTGTGGAGCTATGCCGCGCCGTCCCTGCTGCGCAACGCCGACTGGCTCAATGGCTTCAGCAACACCATGCTGCGCACCTTCAGCCACAGCCCGATCAGCATCATCGATGTGCGCCCGGCCGAAGACTACGCAAAAGGCCATGTGCCCTTTGCGCTCAGCCTGCCGTCGCAGCGATTCCAAGCCGCGCTCGCGGCGCCGGAGCAGCTGGCCGCTCTGCTGGGGCCGGCGGGCGTTGATCCGACGCATGAGGCGGTGATCGTCTCGCAGGGCGGTCTCAACAAGCAAGCGGCACTGGCGTTCGCGCTGCTGGAGCAGCTGGGTCAGCGCAAGGTCTCGCTCTTGCTGGAGTCGGCCGAGGATTGGGAACTGCGCGGCCTGCAGCTCAGCCGTGAGCCCACCCGCGTGGGCGCCCGCAAGCCGCCGCTGGACCCGACCATCGCCCCGGTGGACTACCAGGCCAGACCACGTGCCATCCTGATGAGCAGCGCAGCACTCGCGGCCAAGCCGCCCGCTCACGGCATGCCACGGGTCTATCTCGCCCTGGGCTCGCGCCCGCCAGCCCCCGAACTGCCGGGCAAGGTCGTTCATCTGCCCTACGCGCAGCTGCTGGATGCCAGCGGCCGCCCCAAGCCGGCGCACGAGATCTGGAGCCTGCTGGCCAAGGCCGGCCTGCCGCGCCATGCCCAGATCGTCTGCGTCGGCGACGACGCTGGCGAAGCGGCCATGGGCTACGTCCTGCTGCGCTTGATGGGCTTCGCGGATCTCAAGCTGGCGGCGAGCTAGAGCGCACGACAAAGCGACAATGCCTGCTTTCCAACCCGGGAGTTGCGGCCTTGCCTATGTTGCGGAAGCTTGTCTTGCTGGTCTTGATGCTGCTGAGCCTCGGACCTGTGCAGGCCATGAGTGTCAGCTTCATCAACCCGGGGCGGTCTGACGAAGCGTTCTGGCTGACGGCCACGCAGGCCATGCAGGCAGCGGCCAGGAGTCTGGGCATCCAGCTGGAAGTGCTATATGCCGAGCGCGAACCCGAGCGGGCGCTGCGCCTGGCGCGCGAAATCGCCGGGCGCCCGGCACAGCAGCGCCCCGACTACGTGCTGCTGGTCAACGAAAAGGGCACCCTGGTCAGCAATGCGCAGACCCTGGGTGCGGCCGGCATCAGGACCTTTGCCGTCTTCAACGGACTGCTGCCTCAGGAGCGCAAGAGCTGGGCGCCCAGGCAGAGCCTGCCCCTGCTGCTGGGCAGCCTGGAGCCCGATGCGCGCGAGGCAGGCTATCTGACCGCCAAGGCCCTGATCCAGCAGGCCTTGCGCGCCCAGCCCGGCGGCAAGCTGCAGATGCTCGCGATCGCTGGCGACCGCTCGACGCCGACCTCCGTCGCGCGCAACGAGGGCATGCGCCAGGCTGTGGCCGAGGCGCCGCAGGTCGAGCTGGCTGAAACCGTGTTTGCCGACTGGCGCCGTGAGCTCGCGCGTGAGCAGATGCCGGGCCTGCTGCGGCGGCACCCCGAGGCGCGCCTGGTCTGGGCCGGCAACGACCAGATGGCCCTGGGCGCCATGGAAGCTCTCAGCCAGACGGGCGCCAGGCCAGGGCTTGAGCACTATTTCTCGGCCATCAACACCTCCAACGAGGCCATGCAGGCTCTCATCGAGGGCCGGCTCGACGCCTTGGCTGGCGGACACTTTCTGGCCGGGGCCTGGGCCCTGGTCATGCTGTACGACCACCAGCAGGGACGCGACTTTGCCGACGAAGGGCTGGAGCTGGAGCGCCCCATGTTCACGCTGTTTGCAAAGGCCACGGCACGGCGATTCCTCAAGCAGTTCGGCTCCGGCATCGGCGAACTGGATATGCGCCCCTACAGCAAGCACCTGAACCCGCAAGTGCAAAGCTACCGCTTCACCATCGCCCCCCTGCTGAAGCGTTGATGGCCTCAGCGCGCCTTGACCCGCGCGCCGTCGGTCAGGCCCTGCGGCGGATAGACCACCACCGTCGAGCCGGCCTCCAGGCCCTTGGCGATCCAGGCCACCTGGCTGTTGCGCGCCTCCAGCTGCACCTCGCTCAGCCGGGCCCGGCCGGCCTCGAGCTTGAACAGCGCATGCCGGCCCGGCTCGGCGCCGGGCAGCGGGAAGACCGCGCTGACCGGCACCAGCAGCGCACCCTCCTGGCGGCGCGTCATCACCTTGACCGCGACGCGGTAGCCATCGCCCAGGCCCTGGCGCTGCGCCAGCGGACTGCTGAGCGCGATCTGCACCCGCACCCGCTGCTCCTCGACACCCAGCGCCGACACCTTGGTGAAGGCTCCCGGCTCGACCCGGCTGACCTGGCCCGCCAAGCTGCCCGGCCCGCCCCAGCGTTCGATGCGAACGGCCTGACCGGGCTTGAGCTGCAGCGCATCGCTGCTCAGCAGCTCGGCCA
>NZ_JBKCLH010000085.1:0-18097 GCF_046300915.1 Roseateles sp.
CTGTTGCGGCCCAGAGAGCGGGCGCTGGCCAGGCTCAGTTCCAGGGTGGGGGGCTCGGCGCTCCAGCGCCGCGCGGCCTGGCCCTGCTGCCGGGCGGCTTCGCGCAGGGTGGGGGCGCTCAGGGCTTCGGCCTGGCGGGCCCAGGCGGCCTCGAAGGCCTGGGCCAGGGTGATGGGGGGCGTGTCCGCCTGGGCCAGGGCCCCGGCGCTCAGCAGCGCCAGGCCGGCCAAACCGGTACGACCGCTCAGACGGCGCAGGCCCGTCCGGAATCTTGTCAACATGAAAAGCACAGCCTTCTCTCAGCGCCGGGCACGGCAGGCCCGGCGGCGGGATGGATGGGCACGGTCCGGCAGGCGGACCGTGGCGTCTCAATCGCGGGCGAGAAGCGGGCTGTGGGGCGGTCGGATCAGGCGCTCGGGCAGGCCGGCGGTGATGGAGCGCTGGTAGGGCGTGGCCACGTGTGCGGCCAGCAGGGGGGGCTGGGGATCGAGCCGCGGCATCAGCAGGGCGGGCGTGCCGAGATGGCAGCTGGGGCAGTCCAGGTCCTGCTCGTTCGGGCCGGCCTCCTCATCACCCTGGTGCTGATGCACGTGGTGGCCGAAATGCGGGCTGGGCAGGCTGCCGTCCGCCGTGGCCACGATCTCCTCATGCTGGCAGACGCTGGCCGCGGCCGCCCAGGTCCACTGGAGCGGCAGCAGGGCAAGCATCAGGATCAGGACCAGACGGCGCAGCATGATGGGGGCGGAGTGTAGCGGCGGGGAATGACGGCGTGGCGGCTGCGGGATTACGCCGCCGTCATCTGCGGCCGGGGCGCGCGCCAGCGCAGCAGGCGCAGGCCGTTGAGCACCACCAGGGCGCTGGCGCCGGCATCGGCAAACACCGCCAGCCACAGCGAGCCCAGGCCGAAGAGGGTGAGCAGCAGCACCGCGGCCTTGATGCCCAGCGCCAGCGCGATGTTCTGCCACAGCACGGCCGCGCTGTGGCGCGAGAGCGCGATGAACTCGGGCAGGCGGCGCAGATCGTCCTGCATCAGGGCCACATCGGCGGCCTCGATGGCGATGGCCGTGCCGCCCGCGCCCATGGCGATGCCGATGTCGGCGCGGGCCAGGGCGGGCGCGTCGTTGATGCCGTCGCCCACCATGGCCACGGGGCCCGGCAGCTGGGCGATGGCGGCCAGCTTGTCCTCGGGCAGCAGGCCGCCGCGCACCTCGCCGCCGGCCACATCCAGGCCCACGGCACGACCCACGGCCGCCGCGGCGCCGGGGTTGTCGCCCGAGAGCATCACGCAGCGCAGGCCCAGGGCGTGCAGCTGGCGGATGACCTCGGCGCTGTGCGGACGCGGCGGGTCGGCCACGGCCAGCAGGGCCACGGGCAGGCCTTCGCGGGCCAGCACATTGACGGTCTGGCCCTGGGCCTCCAGGCGCTCGCGCTCGGCCCCGCCATCGGGCAGGCCGCGCTCGCGCATCAGGCGCGCGCTGCCCAGCAGCCAGGTCTGGCCCTGGATGCGGCCGGCCAGGCCGCGGCCGGCCAGGGATTCAAAGCCCTCCACCGCCAGCAGGGGCAGGGCCTGGGCCTGGTCCTCATGCGCCGCCACGATGGCGGCCGAGGCCGGGTGGGTGGAGAGCGCGGCCAGGGAGGCAGCAATATGCAAGACCTGGCCCCGCTCCAGCGCGGGCTCCAGCGCCAGGGCCTCGCTCAGCACCGGCCGGCCCTCGGTCAGGGTGCCGGTCTTGTCCAGGGCGATGGTCTTCAGATGCCGGCCCTGCTCCAGATAGAGCCCGCCCTTGATCAAGAGGCCGCGGCGCGCGGCGGCGGTCAGGCCGCTGACGATGGTGACCGGGGTGGAGATCACCAGGGCGCAGGGGCAGGCGATCACCAGCAGCACCAGGGCGCGGTAGAACCAGGTGCTCCAGTCCTGACCGGCCATCAAGAGGGGCGGCAGCAGGGCCAGGGCCACGGCGCCCAGCACCACGATGGGCGTGTAGATGCGGGCAAAGCGGTCCACAAAGCGCTGGGTGGGCGCGCGCTGGCCCTGGGCCTGCTGCACGGCCTCGGCCATGCGGTCCAGCAAGGTCTGACCCTTGGCGGCGGTGACCTCCATCTCGAGCAGGCCGGCCTGGTTGACGCTGCCGGCCAGCAGCAGGTCACCCGGGCCCTTGGCCACGGGCAGGCTTTCGCCGCTGATGGCGGCCTCGTCCACGCTGGACTCGCCGCTGAGCACGCGGCCATCCAGCGCCACCCGCTCGCCCGGGCGCAGGCGCAGGCGCGCGCCCAGGGGAATGTTCGCCGCCTCGCGCACAAGCCACTGGCCGTCGGCCTGCAGCATCAGGGCGCTCTCCGGCGCCAATTCGGCCAGGGCCTGGATGGCCTTGCGCGCGCGCTCCAGGCTCAGGGCCTCCAGCATCTCGGCCAGGCCGAAGAGCCAGACCACCATGGCGGCCTCGGGCCACTGGCCCAGGATGATGGCGCCGATGACGGCCAGGCTCATCAGCAGATGGATATTGAGCTGCAGATGGCGCAGGGCGATCAGGCCCTTGCGCAGCGTGGGCAGGCCGCCCAGCAGCAGGGTGGCCAGCACCAGGGCGATGACCGCGGGATGGCGGTCGCCCCAGCCGGCAAAGGCCAGGGCCTCGGCACCCACGGCGGCCACGCCGGCCAGGCCCATCATCCAGCGCTGGCGGCGCGAGACGGCGGGCGCGGGGGCCGGGGGCTGGGCGGCAGCCTCCAGCGCCTTGGCCTGCATGCCGGTGGCTTCAATGGCGCGCAGCAGGGGGGCCTCGTCGCTGAGGTTGTGATCCACGCTCAGCACCCGGCCCATCAGGTCGAAATGCAGGGCGCTCACGCCTTGCAGGGGGGCCAGGGCCTGGCGCAGCAGGGCTTCCTCGGTGGGGCAGTCCATGCCGGCGATGTGCAGCCGGCTGCGGCGCTGGCCCGCGGCGGCTGCAGGCGGTGGTGGCGGCGCGCTGGCGGTGGCTGCGGCTTGGGTGGGGTGCTCATGGCCGCCGCAGCAGGCGGAGGCCGGGGCGGCCAGGGTGTCGTGGGCGTGGTGGTGTTGATGAGCCATGGCCTCATTGCACAGTCTGTAGCAACTCCAGAGTCAAGCTATGCTCGGATCATCATGATGCGAATCGGCGCCTTGTCCCAGGCCACCGGGGTGGACATCGAAACCATACGCTTTTACGAGAAAAGCGGCCTGCTGCCCGCGCCCGCGCGCAGCGAGAACGGCTACCGCGCCTACACCCAGCAGCATCTGGAGCGCCTGGCCTTCATCCGCCACTGCCGGGCGCTGGACATGTCCCTGGCCGATGTGGCCCTGCTGCTGGAGAGCCTGCAGACCACGGACGCGAGCCGCCTGGCCGAGGTCGATGCCCTGGTGGCGGCCCAGCTGACCAAGGTGCGCGCCCGCCTGGCCAGCATGCAGGCCCTGGAAAAGCAGCTGGTGGCCCTGCGCGCGCGCTGCGACGCCGACCATGCCCACCATGGCTGCGGCATCCTGGAGGAGCTGGTGGCCGCCGCCCATGGCGAGGCCTGTGCCTGCCACGGTCAAGGCAGTCCCGCATAAGCCACGCTCCCGCAAGGCGCCGTACGGCCGCCCTCGCGACACGCGGTGTTCAGGTGCCGGACAGACCCAGCGCGACCAGCCCGGCAAAGCCGGCCGTGTAGGCGCTGGCGCAGGCCCAGACCCAGCCGCGCTGCGGCCACAGCAGGCCCAGCAGCGGCAGCAGCTGGGCCGCGTGGATGCCGAGGAAGTGTGCCGGCCGCAAATCGCCGCCGGACAGTACCCAGCCCAGCAGCGGCAGGCCTCCCTCGGGGGGCTGGCGCGGGCCGAGCAGCGTGCCCGCGCTGGCCCCGAGGGCGAAGGTCAGCACCAGGCCCAGCAGCATGGCCAGTCGCAAGGCGGGCGGCTGGCGCGGATCCGGGTGACGCCACAGCAGCCAGGCCAGCCAGGGCTGGGTGGCGGTCAGCAGCAGCGCACCGAGGCCCATCAGCGTGTACATCAGCCCGTGGAAGGCATCGCCGGTGTTGTAGTGCGAGGCCTGGCCCAGGGCCGCCTGCAGCGTGATGTAAATGAACTCGAAGCTGGCGGTCGCGATCAGCAGTGCCACGAGGGCGCTCAGCGTCCGGCCCTGGCGCTGCGCGGCCGGCAGGTGGCCGGCGAACCAGGCCGTGGTCCAGGCCAGCAGGGAGATGGACAGGGCGAACTTGATCGGCTTGATCCAGACGTTCGCCCCGCGCAGCTCACGCGCATCGAGGCTCCAGGCCAGGGCCATCGGCAGCACCAGGGCCAGCAGCAGGGCACCGTAGAGCGCCAGCCGGCGCTCGCGCCGCAGCAGTTCGCGCCACCAGCTCGGTCCGGCGGTCGACGGGATCAGGGTCAGGGCTTGCATCCGTGGCTCCTCAAGCAGGCTGTGCAGGGGTGGGTTCGGGACGGCGCGGCCAGCCGGCGCGCAAGAGCGCATAGGCCAGCAGGCCGGCCGGGCCGAACAGAAAGGTCAGTGCCAGCAGCGGCAGCAGCAGCAGGTGGTGCACACCCATCGCGCCGCAGCGCTCGGCGATCCAGCGGCCGACGAAGAGGTCGAAGGCCAGGTAGTGCAACCAGCCGGCTGCCAGCAGGGCGGGCTGGTCCAGCAGGCGGCGCACGGCCGCCAGCGAGTCGTAGCCGCCATCGCCCATGCCGTTCTGAAGGAACAGCGCCACATAGGCCAGGGCCAGCAGGCCGGGGATGAGCCGGCCGCTGATCCAGCGGGCGCGGGTCGTCCAGCGCGCACCCTGCGGCGACAGCGCCAGCAGCAGCCAGCCCAGCATCGCGAGGCGGCTGCCGTAGTTGAAGACGGTGTCGGGTTCGAGCAGGGGGATGAGCATGGATTTATCTAAACATTGTTCAGATGCAGTCTCGACTATGATTTGAACGCTGTCAAGTTCCCCTCCTTCTTTTCCTTCTTTCATGCCCGCCTCGCCCCCGAAACCTCCACGCGCCCGCAGCGCTGCGCCGCGAGACGCTTACCACCACGGCGCGCTGCGCGAAGCCCTGCTTGAGGCGGCCGAGGGCCTGCTGGCCGAGCGCGGCCTGGAGGGCTTTTCGCTGCGCGAGGTGGCACGCCGCTCGGGCGTGTCCCCGGCCGCACCGGCCCATCACTTCGGCGATGCTCATGGCCTGCTGACCGCGGTGGCGATCCAGGCTTTTGACGGACTGCGCGAGGCGCTGGAGGCCGGCAATGCGCGCGGCGGCGACGACCCGATCGCGCGGCTGCGCGAGCAGGGCCTGGGCTACGTGGGTTTTGCCCTGCGCTACCCGGGTCGTTTCGGGCTGATGTTCCGCTGCGAGGACAACCATGACGCGCAGCTGCGGCAGAGCGGCCGGGCGGCCTATGGCGTGCTGGAGGACGGCATGCGGGCGCTGTACCGGCTGCCGTCGCAGGCGCCACTGTCCGCGACGCAGCTGCAGGGCCTGCTGGCCGTGTGGTCCGTGGTTCACGGCTTTGCCCACCTGCAGCTGGCCCATCAGCTGGACGATGCGCTGCAGGGCGCACCCCGCGAGGCGGTGCTGCGCAATACCCTGGCACCGCTGCTGGAGCAGCAGCTGCGAGGCCTGGCCGCCGATCTGCCGCAGGGCTAAAGTGAGGGCCTCAGCCCTTGTTCCTGCCCCGCCATGCTTATCTTCCGCCAGCTCTTCGACCCCACCTCATCCACCTACACCTACCTGCTTGGCGATGCCGGCGAGGCGGTGCTGATCGACCCGGTGATCGAGCAGGAGCGGCGCGATCTGGCCCTCTTGCGCGAGCTGGGCCTGCGCCTGGTGGCCACGCTGGACACCCATGTGCATGCCGATCATGTGACGGCGGCCTGGCGCCTGAAGCAGCGCAGCGGCAGCGCCATCCTGCTCTCGGCCGCGGCCGGCGCCGAGAACGCCGACCGCCTGCTGAGCCAGGGCGACAAGGTGGCTTTTGGCGGGCGCTATCTGGAAGTGCGCGCCACGCCGGGCCACACCAATGGCTGCCTGAGCTATGTGCTGGATGATCACAGCATGGCCTTCACCGGCGACGCCCTCTTGATCCGCGGCTGTGGCCGCACCGACTTCCAGCAGGGCAGTGCGTCCCAGCTCTACCGCTCGGTGCGGGAGCAGATCCTGAGCCTGCCGCCGGCCTGCCTGCTCTATCCGGGCCATGACTACCGCGGCCTCACCGTCACCAGCGTGGCCGAGGAGCTGCGCTACAACCCGCGCCTGGGTGGCGATGCCAGCGAGGCTGACTTCAGCGGCTATATGAACCATCTGGGCCTGCCTCACCCCAAGCAGATGGCCATCGCCGTGCCGGCCAATCTGCGCTGCGGCCGCCCCGAGCAGGAGCAGGCCGAGGCCGGCGAGCCCGACTGGGCGCCGCTGGAGCTGAGCTTTGGCGGCATCTGGGAGATCAGCCCTGCCACCCTGGTGGAGCGCCTGTCTCCCACGGCCGGTCTGCAGCTGCTGGATGTGCGTGAGCCCGAGGAGTTCGAGGACGCCCTGGGCCATCTGCCCGGCGCGCGCCTGCTGCCCCTGGGTGAGCTCGGTGCGCGCATCGTCGAGCTGGACGCGAGCCGCCCTATCGTCACCATCTGCCGCTCCGGCGCCCGCTCGGCCCAGGCCACGGTGCTCCTGCGCAAGGCCGGCCTGGAGCGCGTGGCCAATCTGCGCGGCGGCATGCTGCGCTGGCGCGCGGAAGGGCTGCCCGTAGAGGGCGGGCGCGACTGAGCTTGTCCGAAACGGCTGCGCAGGGCTGCGGCGGGCGAATAGCGGCTCTGGTGGTGTGCCAAGTGGCCGCTGGACGGTCTGTTTGTCAAGTTGGCGTCCGCGTAACCGATGTAGAGTGAGAAGCACTCCAGACCCGCAGCACAGCGGGCGCCCATCCCTTTTCCGCTCCCGCTCCTGCGCCTGTCATGCGTGTCTGTTCGCTTGCCTCCGTCAAGAATCGCATCGTGCTGGGCGAGCCGCTGCCTTTCAGCGTCCGTGATGCCGGCCGCATGCTGCTGCTCGCAAGAGGGCAGGTGATCGCCGACGATGCACAGCTCGCCGAGCTGTTCCAGCGCGGCGCTTTGGTGGAGGTGGAGGAGCTGGCGCGTGCCATGCAGCAGCCGGTGCGCAGCAAGCGGCCGACGCGCCGCTCGGCGGCCGAACTGCCTGCCGCCTGGGAGCAGGCCGGCGGGGATGTGCGGCGCGCCTTGGGGACGCGGTCGGATCAGCTGGCCGCAGCGGTGCGCAGCAGCACCGATCTGCTGATGTCCCTGATCGACAGCGCGCCCAATGTGGCGCTTGCGCAGGTGGTGCGCCAGCCCGAGGGTGGTGGGGGGCACTATGGGGTGGATCACTCCATTCATGCGGCCACGGCCTGCCACGCGGCGGCGCGCTATCTGGGCTGGGATGCGGCGGCCCAGCGCCGCGCCTTCCAGGCGGCACTGACCATGAACCTGGGCATGCTGGACCTGCAGGCCAAGCTGGCCACCCAGGTCTCGCCGCTCACGGCGCTGCAGCGCGAACAGATCCATCAGCACCCCATACGCAGCGCCGAGATGCTCGCCGAGGCCGGTATCGAGGACGCCGACTGGCTGGAGGCCGTGATCCAGCACCATGAGGTGAGCGGCGGCTCGGGCTATCCGCGCAAGCTCAGCGATGTGGGCGAGCTGGCCGAGATGCTGCGCTATGCCGATGTCTATACCGCCCGCCTGAGCGCCCGGTCCAACCGGCCCGCCATGAGCGCCCAGCAGGCCGGACGCGAGCTGCACCAGATGGCCGAGACCAGCCCCCTGGCGGCGGCGGTGATCAAGGCCTTCGGCATCTTCCCGCCGGGCAGCGTGGTGCGGCTGGCCTCGGGCGAGCTGGGGCTGGTGGTGGGCGTGGGCGACAAGGCCCACCAGCCGCGCGTGGCCGCGCTGACCAATGCGGCCGGCGAGCCGCGCCTGAGCCCGCAGCTGCGCGACAGTGCGCGCGATGACTACGCCATCGTGGCCCTGCTGCCGGCGCAGGCGCTGCCCATGCGTCTGTCCGAGGAGCAGGTCGCCGCGCTGGTGGGCAGCCCCTGAGGGGGCCGCCCGGCAGCTCATTCAGCCCAGCTTGAAGGTCGACACGGCCTCGGCCAGACGCTGTGCCTGATCCCGCATGGACTGTGCGGCCGCGGCCGACTGTTCCACCAGCGCAGCGTTCTGCTGGGTCATCTGGTCGAGCTGGGTCACCGCCTGATTGACCTGCTGGATGCCGTCGCGCTGCTCGCTGGAGGCCGCGGCGATCTCGCCGATCAGGTCGGAGACCCGGCGCACGCTGGCCACGATGTCCTGCATGGCCTGGCCGGTCTGCTCCACCAGGGTGGCGCCCTGTTCCACATTGCCCACCGAGGTGCCGATCAGGCTCTTGATCTCCTTGGCCGCCTCGGCGCTGCGCTGGGCCAGATTGCGCACCTCGCCGGCCACCACGGCAAAGCCGCGGCCCTGTTCGCCGGCACGCGCCGCTTCCACCGCCGCGTTCAGCGCCAGGATATTGGTCTGGAAGGCAATGCCGTCGATCACGCCGATGATGTCGGCGATCTTGCGCGAGCTCTGGGTGATGCTGTCCATGCTCCGCACCACCTGCTCCACCACCTGGCCGCCGCGCAGCGCGGCCTCGGCGGCCGAAACGGCCAGCTGGTTGGCCTGGCGTGCGGTATCGGCCGACTGGGCGATGGTGCCGCTCATCTGCTCCATGGAGCTGGCCGTCTGCTGCAGATTGGAGGCGGTCTGCTCGGTGCGTGCCGACAGGTCGTGATTGCCCTGCGCAATCTCGCCGGCGGCCGTGCTGATGGAGTCGGTGGCCCCGCGCACCTGGCCCACGGTCTGGCGCAGCGAGTCCACCATGGCCTGCAGCCGGCCCATCAGGCTGGGGTCATTCGGGTCGGCAATGCGCAGATTCAGATCGCCCTGGGCCACGGCCTGCATGGCGGCAATCGCCTGGGCGGGCTCGCCGCCCAGCTGGCGCAGCACGCCCCGCATGATGGCCAGGCCGATCAGGCCCACCGCCAGCACACCCAGCAGGCCGACCCCCAGCGACTGCAGCACGGCGCGCCAGACCTCGGCCATCACATCGTCCATATAGAGGCCCGAGCCCACCATCCAGCCCCAGCCCTCGACCTGGATCACGTACTGCAGCTTGGGCAGGGCTTCGGTGCCGCCAGGGCGCGGGAAATAGGTGTCCACGAAGGCGCGGCCGCTGGCGCCGCTGCTGCGCAGGCCGGCCGCCATGTCCTTGAGGGTGTAGCGGCCCTGCCCGTCCTTGATCTTGTCGGCCATGTTCTTGCCGGCCCATTCGGGCTTGACGGGGTGAGCCACGCTCACGCCATCCAGGGTCCAGGCATAGAAGTACTCGGCCCGGCTGTCCTTGCCGCCGAAGCGCGCACCCAGCACCGCCTCGCGCGCCGCGGCCTGGGCGGCATCCTGTGCCAGCTTGCCGTCCACGGCGAGCTTGCGGTAGTGCATCACGGTGTTGTGCACCGACTCGACGGCCGCCTTGAGCACCTCGCTGCGCTGCTCCATCACCGACTGATAGGACTTGGCGGCGTTGTAGCCCACGATGGCCAGAATGCCCAGCACGGCACTGGCAATCAGCAGGCCGATGCGACGCCTGAAACTCCAAGCGCTTGCGTTCATGACTTGTCTCCTTGGGTGGTGGGCCTTTGCGGCCCTGGCTTGTTGCGGTCCCAACTCAGCTTATAGGGCGCTTTGCGCCCTTTGCCGAGTGGGCGCTGTGTTTAGGCCACAGTCGCCGGCCCAGTCCCTTCCTGCCCGGTGTGGAGCATTTCACGCCGCTGGCTGGTCATGGAATGGTGGGGCTCGGCCTTTGAGTGTGTGTCGATCTGTGTCAATGACAATTCGCGCCCACATGCTCAATGGCACACCCGCTTGAAAGACGGGGTCGCAAAGCTTCCGGTCTACCGTTCGACTGTTTTGTGCAGGCGGATCACGACAGCGGGGTTGCCGGCCGGCCAGGTCGTCATCAGCCCATGCGGCCCGCGCAGCTTCGGACCTTCGCCCCGGTTTCTTGACAGCGCCCCGCCCTCTCTGAGTTCCTGAACGGCCTGCCCCGGCGATGCTTTGCCCGGAGCGGCCTTGGCCTGCCTTTGCTGATCCCACGGACCCCATGCCCCTGAAGTCGCACGTGACACAGCGCGAGTACCCGCTGCCCGACAACTGCACCCTGATGTCGACCACCGACACCCGCAGCCATGTGAGCTATGCCAATGACGCCTTCGTGGCGGCCAGCGGCTTCAGCCGCGAGGAGCTCAGGGGCCAGCCCCACAATCTGGTGCGCCATCCCGATATGCCGGCCGAGGCCTTTGCCGATATGTGGGCCACCATCAAGGGCGGCGAGCCCTGGACGGCCCTGGTGAAGAACCGCCGCAAGGATGGTGATCACTACTGGGTGCGCGCCAATGCGGTGCCGGTGGTGCGCGAGGGGCGCCACACCGGCTATCTCTCGGTGCGCACCAAGCCCTCGCGCGAGGAAGTGGACGCGGCCGAGGCCCTGTACCGCGAGATGCGCGAGGGGCGGGCCACCGGCATCCGCCTGCACAAGGGCGTGCTGCTGAAGCGGGGCTGGAAGGCCGTGTTCACCCTGGGCAAGACGATCTCGGTGCGCAGCCGCATCCGCCTGAACATGCTGGCACTGTGGCTGGGCCTGAGCCTGGCGGGCGGCCTGCTAGGCGGCCCGGCTCAGCTGGCGAGCTTTGCCGCCGTGGGCGGCTTGGCGGCCCTGCTCATGTCCCTGCTGCTGGAGCGCCAGCTGGCGCGGCCCCTGGAGCTGCTGCGCGAACAGGCCCTGGCCGTGGCCAGCGGCGCCAGCCGCGAGGTGCTGCGCATGGACCGCGTGGACGAGATCGGCATGACCCTGCGCAGCGTTGGCCAGCTGGGCCTGATGTTCCGCTGGCTGGTGGACGATGTGAGCCAGCAGGCGCAGAGCGTGCAGACCGCGGCCACCGAGATCTCGGTGGGCAATCAGGACCTGAGCGTGCGCACCGAGCAGTCGGCCGCCAGCGTGGAGGAGACGGCCGCCTCCATGGAGCAGCTGGGCGCCACGGTTCGCAACAATGCCGAGACGGCGGCCCAGGCCACCCAGATCTCCGGGGTGTCGCGCGAGTCGGCAGCCCAGGGCGGCAGCGTGGTGGCCCAGGTGGTGGCCACCATGGGCGAGATCTCGGCCGGCTCCCGCAAGATGGCCGACATCATCGGCGTGATCGACGAGATCGCCTTCCAGACCAATATCCTGGCGCTCAACGCCGCCGTGGAAGCGGCCCGCGCCGGCGAGCAGGGCCGCGGTTTTGCCGTGGTGGCCAGCGAGGTGCGCATGCTGGCGCAGCGCTGTGCCGAGGCGGCGCGCGAGGTCAAGGTGCTGATCGGCAGCAGTGTGGAGCGGGTGGAGGTGGGCACGGCCCTGGCCGACCGGGCCGGCAAGTCCATGGAGGACATCGTGGCCCAGGTGCGACGGGTCTCGGATCTGATCGGCGAGATCAGCGCGGCCACCCGCGAGCAGTCGCAGGGCATTGCGCAGGTGGGCACGGCCATGGGGCATCTGGACCAGGTGACCCAGCAGAACGCCGCCCTGGTGGAGCAGAGCGCCGCGGCCTCGCAGAGCCTGCGCCAGCAGGCCGAGCTGCTGGCCGATGCGATCGGCGTGTTCCGCTGAGTTACCGGCGCGCGGCGCCCCGCGGCCTGGCCCTGGGTCAGAATGGCGGCTGTTCACATGCGGTGAACCGCAAGCTCATTCCCCAGGCAAATTCCATGCTGCAAACCCTTCAAGCCCTTTCCGAGACCCGCGCCGCCATTGGCCCCGTCGTGCTCATCGTGATGGACGGCTACGGCCTGTCCAAGACCGGCGCGGGCAGCGCCATTGACGCCGCCAACAAGCCCACGCTGGACCGCCTCTTCGCCAGCTACCCGCATGTGCAGCTGCGCGCCCATGGCCGGGCGGTGGGCATGCCCTCGGACGATGACATGGGCAACTCCGAGGTGGGCCACAACGCCCTGGGTGCCGGTCAGGTCTATGCCCAGGGCGCGGCCCTGGTGGCCAACTCGATTGCCTCGGGCGAGCTCTGGCAGGGTCAGGCCTGGCAGGAGATCGTGGCCGCGGCCAAGGCCGGCACGGGGCGCATCCACTTCATGGGTCTGCTGTCTGATGGCAATGTGCACAGCCATATCGACCACCTCAAGGCCATGGTGCTGCGCGCCAAGCAGGAGGGCATCCGCTCGGTGCGCGTGCATGCCCTGATCGACGGCCGGGATGTGCCCGAGACCAGCGCCCTGGACTATGTCCTGCCCTTCGAGTCCCTGCTGGCCGAGCTGAGCACGGACGGCTTTGACGCCCGCATTGCCTCGGGCGGCGGCCGCCAGACCATCACCATGGACCGCTATGACGCCAACTGGCCCATGGTGGAGCGCGGCTGGAAGACCCATGTGCTGGGCCAGGGCCAGCAGTTCGCCTCGGCCGCGGCGGCCATCGAGGGCTTGCGCGCCCAGCACCCGGGCGTGATCGACCAGGACCTGCCCGAGTTCGTGATCGCCGAGAACGGCCGCCCCGTGGG
This sequence comes from Roseateles sp., assembly GCF_046300915.1. Classification (GTDB taxonomy): domain Bacteria; phylum Pseudomonadota; class Gammaproteobacteria; order Burkholderiales; family Burkholderiaceae_C; genus Kinneretia. Next base: position 12,573 of record NZ_JBKCLH010000085.1, read on the forward strand.
CACCATCGAGGATGGCGACGCGGTGGTGCTCTTCAACTTCCGCGGTGACCGGGCGCTGGAGATCACCCGCGCCTTCGAGGAGGGCGCTGGCTTCGACAAGTTCGAGCGTCAGCGCTGCCCCAAGGTGGTGTTTGCCGGCATGCTGCAGTACGACGGCGATCTGAAGCTGCCCGCGCGTTTTCTGGTGGCGCCGCCCGCCATCAAGAACACCTCGGGCGAGTGGTTCAGCAAGATGGGCATCAGCCAGTTCGCCTGTTCCGAGACCCAGAAGTTCGGCCATGTGACCTACTTCTGGAACGGCAACCGCTCGGGCAAGTTCGAGGGTGAGACTTATCTGGAAGTGCCCAGCGATGTGGTTCCCTTCGAGCAGCGCCCCTGGATGAAGGCCGCCGAAATCACCGATGCGATGGTCGCCGCCCTGGAGAGCGGCCAGCACAAGCTGCTGCGCTGCAACTTCGCCAACGGCGATATGGTGGGCCATACCGGCAACTTCCGCGCTGCCACCATGTCCATCGAAGCCGTGGACCTTGCCCTGGGGCGCTTGCTCAAGGCCGTGGACGCCGCCGGTGGCGTGGCCCTGATCACGGCCGACCACGGCAATGCCGACGAGATGTTCGAGCTGGACAAGAAGACCGGCCAGCCCGCGCTCAACAAGGACGGCAGCCCCAAGGCCAAGACCGCGCACACGCTCAACCCGGTGCCCCTGATCCTGTACCAGAACATCCCGGGCCTGAAGCTGGGCCTGAAGCAGACGCCCGAAGCCGGCCTGTCCAATGTGGCGGCCACCACGGCGAATCTGCTGGGCTATGACAAGCATCCCGACTGGGATGAAAGCTTGCTGACCCTTCAGGGTTGAGGGCAGGCAGCAGACCTCACAGCTGACCAGCCTGTACAAGTTCGCGGCCTAGCTGCCGTATGCGGTGTTGAGACCGGATCAGAGACTTCGGATTGGTGTGCACGGAGCTACCGCCGAGCACCAGAGGGAACTCGTGCCGCCTGGCTGTGCCTATCAGCACGGCGGCAGGTCCGGAGCTCTTGACCCGGATGCTGCCTGCGCCTCCAAGCACCAGCAATTCACCGCGGCTAGCGCGAACCCCTGCAATCGTGGCCTGTCCTTCGAAGAGACAGGCCCAGCAGACATCGTGTTCGGAGGGGACGTCCACGTGGTATTCGGTGGCGTTTCGCAGTTCCAGTACCCCGCAGAACATGTCCTGGTGCGCGGGAATGCTGCTGCCGCTGCTGCCGTAGCGTCCGAGCAGCACACGCATCTGTCCATCGGGCAAGGCCTGCAGCGGGACGGCAGCAGGGGGGATGTACAGGCCCACAGCCGTGGCTTCTTCGATCTCAGGTGGCATGGCCACCCAGAGTTGTATGCCTCGCGCCAATCCTTGCCCCAACAGATGTCCGCGATGCCATGCACCGCCGCCTGCGTTCATCCACTCCACGCCGCCAGCGGGCAGAACGCCGCTTTGTCCGGTGGTGTCGTGATAGCGCACGTCCGTGTGGGGCTGCCAAGTCAGGGTTGCCAGGCCCGAGTGCGGGTGCATGCCGAAGCCAAAACCAGTTTGGACTCGACCTTCGAAGTAGTCGAGAAAAATGAAGGGCTTGAGCTTCTCGCCCAGAACGTAGGGGTCGATCAGGCGCGTGATGGAGCCCTGTGACTGGCCCCGTGTGCGCGACAGCAGGTGTCTGAAGCTGGTCATGATGTTGTGCCGGTCCCCGTGGCCAAGCCGCAGGGACCGGGGACCTCTCAGCGCAGATTGCCCTTGCCGAAGGCCTGGAACACGCCCTCGCGCTCAAAGGCCTTGAAGAAGCCCGCCGAGGCAGGGTTCTTGTAGTTGCCCAGCAGGCTGGTGATCATGGGCGTGACGGTCATCAGATCGATGCCGGCCTTGCCGAGCAGCTCGCGGCAGTTCTGCGCCGCAATGCGCGTGCAGGCAGCCGAGATGTCCATCAGGGCCACCACGTTGAAGCCATCGGCCTTGGCCGACAGGGCTGGCGGCACCAGGCAGACGTCGGTGGTCAAGCCGCCCATGATCAGGTTCTTCTTGCCGGTGGCCCGCACGGCCTTGACGAAGGCCGTATCGTCCCAGGCGTTGATCACGCCGGTGCGTTGGACGCGGGCCTCGTATTCCTGGGGCAGCAGGGTCTTGAACTCAGGCAGCAGGGGGCCTTGAGCTTCATTTTCCAGGCTGCTGGTCAGCACCACGGGCATGCCGGCCGACTTGGCAAAGCCGGCCATCACGCGCACCCACATCTTGAGCTGTTGGCGCTCTTCGTCGTTGGCCAGTTCGCCGGCCCAGCCGATGGTGCCGACCTGGTGGTCAATCAGCACGACGGCGGTGTTGTCGATCTTGCAGGCGGCGTGTCCTTGCATCATGGGCAGGTCCTTGCTGTTGCGGGCGGGTTTCGAGGGGGCAGCGTTGGCTGGCGCCGAGCCGACGGCCAGGCCGCCCAGTGCGGCCATGGCACCGGCGCTGCCGGCCATGAAGTGGCGTCTGTCTTGGGAGTTCATGGGTGCTTTTGTGAGGTGGGTGATCTTGACGAGCGGCAGTCTAGATTCGTGCAAAATCAAGATAAATAGATTTAAGAAAACTTAATATTTCATTTTTGGAATAGTCGTGGAGCCCAATCTCAGCGATATCGCGCTCTTCGTGGAGGTGGTGAACACGCGCAGCTTCTCGCGCGCTGCCGAGCGTCTGGACCTGCCCGCCTCGACGTTGTCACGCCGCATTGCCAAGCTGGAGACAGCCATCGGCAGTCGGCTGCTGAACCGCACGACCCGCCGTGTGGAGCTCACCGAGATGGGCTCGGCCTACTACGCCCGTTGCTCACCGCTGGTCGAGGAGGCCCGGCAGGCGCATGCGGATCTGGCCGTGCTGCAGGACCGGGTGAGCGGTGTGCTGCGTCTGAGCTGCACGCCAGAGTTCGCCAGCCTGTACCTGCCAGAGCCGCTGTTGGCCTTCACGCGGCGTCATGCCGATGTGGGGGTGGAGCTGGATCTGAGTGCGCGCTATGCCGATCTGTTCAGCGAGCAGCTTGATGCCGCCATACGCCTGGGCCCCACGACCGAGGCCAGCCTGGTGACCCGGCGCCTGGGACAGCTGGGCCGGGCGCTGTATGCCTCGCCGGATTACCTCGCGGGCAAGCCACGCCCGCAGGAGCCGCAAGATCTTGCAGACCACCTGCTCGTCGGCCTGCGCCGCAGCCTGGCCCAGCCGCAGTGGCACTTGCAGCGGCGCGAGGCCGAGGTGTCGTCGTCGTCGTTGTCCGTGCCCGTGCAGGCTCGTTTTGTGGCGGGCAGCATGGGCATGCAGCGGGAGTTGGTCCTGCGTGGGGCCGGCATTGCCGCCCTGGATGAGCTGCTGGTCGCGCCCGATGTCGCGGCCGGGCGCTTGCTGCCGGTACTGCCCGCGTGGCGGCTCAGGCCCGTGCCGGTGTATCTGGTGACGGTCTCGCGTCTGATGCCGGCCCGGCTGCGTCAGTTCCTGCCCTTGCTGGAAGCACAGCTGAGAGGCGAGCCGCTGCCGATCTGAAGGGCGGTGTCAGCCGCTCATGGCACGGCCTACTGGCTCATGATGTCGGCACGGATTCGCTGCTGGCTGCGCCAATGCTGTGGCGTCATGCCGGTGTGCTGCTTGAAGTGCTTGCGCATCGAGACGCTCGACCCCAGGCCGACTTTCGCGGCGATGGCGTCGAGGCCCAGATCGCTTTCCGACAAGAGCTGCCGGGCTCGCTGCAGCCGGTTCTGCAGCAGCCAGTCTCCCAGGCTCAGCCCGGTGATCTGGCGAAACTGCCTTGTGAAGGTGCGGCGGCTCATATGTACCGCAGCGGCGCAGCTCTCCAGTGAATGCGCCTCGGCGAGTCGGAACTGCAGCACACCGAGCAAGGCGCTGACACGTTCCTGGCGACTCGTGGCGGGCAGGGGCAGTTCAAGGCGCTGGACCTGGCTGCCAATGCGATGGGGCGCACTCACAAGGCGCTCGCCCACTCGCGCCGCGACGCCGTGGCCCAGCCTTTGGCCCAATAGATGCAGGCAACAGTCAAGCGCCGCCGCGGTGCCGGCGGAAGTGAGAACGCGCTCATCTTCCACATAAAGCACATCGGACGTCAGCTCCACGCTGGGGTGCAAGCGCTGCAGATCCTGGGCGTGAGCCCAGTGTGTGGTGGCTTGACGGCCATCCAGCAAGCCTGCCTGGGCCAGCACGAAGGCGCCGAGGCACAGGCCCAGCATCAGGCTGCCTCCCGCGTGCGCCTTTTGCAGGGCCTCCAGCACGGCCGCGGGTGCCGCGAGGTCCGGTGCGGGCCAGCTCGGCACGATCACGATGTCGGCCCCCTTCAGGGCCTCCAGCCCATGAGCCACTCGAATGTCGAAGCCGTTGGGGGTCTTGAGCAGGCCGGGCACTTGCGCGCAGACCTTGAAGTCGATGCGTGGCATGCCGGGATGAGCTTCGCCAAACACCACACAGGGCGCGGCGAGGTGGAAGGGGCTGATGCCTTCAAAGGCGATAACAGCCACCGAGAGAGGGGCGTAGGACGTGGAAGAGGCCATCACGGAAGGGCTGCGAGGCTGTGTTTGGCCTGATGCTAGCGATGTTTGGCCCAACCGGCCCTGGTTGGGGCCCGGCGAAGTCTGGAACATGTTGCTTCTACTGAACGCGGTGGAAGATCCCCGCGTTCAGTCTCTCAGCATAGCCTTCGAGCCTTTCATGTCGCCCCTTGAGATCAAGACCCGCCGCCCGCTTGTCGAATCCCTGCTTGCGCCTTACGCCAGCCAGATCGGCCCCGATCTGCCGGGTTATCGCAACCATGTCTATCGATGCATCAGCTATGCGATGCATTTCCTGGATGGAAATCCCGCGCATGAGAGACTGGTGGAGACAGCCTTCGTCTACCACGACATCGGCTTGTGGACCGACCGCGAGTTGGCCTATCTCGAACCCTCGGAAGCTGCGGCGCTGGCAGACAACCAGCGCCTGGGTTGGGGCTTGGATCCAGTGCTGCTGAGGAACACCATTCACTGGCACCACAAGATCCGACCCTATCGCGGGCCGCATGCGCAAGTGGTCGAGGCCTGCCGCAAGGCGGACTGGATCGATGCCTCGAAGGGCCTGCTGCGCAAGGGTTTGGCCCGATCGGACATTGCTGCCGTGGAAGCCGCGTTTCCAAATCTCGGCTTCCACGACACCTTGCTACGTCTGGCCCGGGACTATGGCGGCTCCACGCTACGCGGCGGCCTCAAGGTGATGCGTGGCATCGTCAAGTGGTGAGGGGCGGGCCCTGGGCTGCGGGCTGTGACTCAGAGCTTGAAGTCGTAGTCCACCGTCAGCGGTGCATGGTCGCTGAACTTCTGGTCCTTGTAGATCGCCGCGCGCTGCGCCAGCGCGGCCAGCTTGGGCGTGGCGAAGTGGTAGTCCAGGCGCCAGCCCACGTTCTTGGCGTAGGCCTGGCCGCGGTTGCTCCACCATGTGTAGCAGGCGTCCGTGGTGTCGGGGTGCAGCTGGCGGTACACATCCACCAGACCG
>NZ_JBKCLH010000086.1:0-9004 GCF_046300915.1 Roseateles sp.
AGCACAAGTCGGCCTATCTGATGGCCGTGGGCGGCTCGGCCTATCTGGTGTCCAAGGCCATCAAGGCCGCCAAGGTCGTGGGCTTCGAGGACCTGGGCATGGAAGCCATCTACGAATTCGATGTGGTGGACATGCCTGTGACCGTGGCCGTCGACGCCGGCGGCACCAGCGCCCACATCACCGGCCCGGCAGAGTGGGCCGACAAGATCGGGCAGGGCAAGATCGGCAAGATCCCCGTGTCGGTGGCCTGATCCTGTACCAAATCGGGCCACCCCAATGGGGGAGGCCCGAAGCCCCGCATTGACCCCCTGAGCGCGGCGCCTTACGCTTGCTTGGCTGCACCGGCCAGGCAAGGCGGCAGCAGCTGCCCTGGGGAGGGTCCATGACGAAGGCTGCGCATTCCTGCTCCTTGCTATGGCTGCTGGCCTGGCCTGCACTGGCCTGGGGCGTGGAGCTGCGCTTCGCCCCCGAGGCCGACTACGGCCCCTTCGTCTACGCCGATGCCCAGGGCCAGGTTCGCGGCCTGTCGGTCGAGCTGCTGCAGGCCCTGGCACCCCTGGGCGGCTTCCAGATCCGCACCCTGCCCCCGCGCAGCCTGCATGAAATCCTGAGCGCCACCCAGCGCGGCGAGGTGGACCTCATCTCCTCCCTGCGTCCCACCGCGGAGCGCAGCCGCTTTCTCGCCTTCACCGAACCCTATATCAGCGTGCCGGCGGTGCTGGCCCTGCCAACGGGCAAGACCAGCCAGCGCGAGCTGGTCGCCCTGAACGGGCATGCCGTGGGCGTCGGGCGCGGCTATGCGGTAGAGGGCTTTGTGCGTGAGCGCTATCCCGGCGTGCGCTGGGTGAGCTTTGATGACGACCGCCTGGCGCTGCAGGCCATGGTGCGCGGCGAGGTGGAGGCCGTGGTGGCCGACCTGGCCTCCTTGCACTTTCTCAACCAGCGCGATGCGTCAGCGCTGCGCTTCGAGGTGCACCAGCACATCGGCTTCGAGTACTCGCTGAGCTTTGCCTATCCCATCGGGCGGCCCGACATCGGGGAGCTGCTGCGCAAAGCCCTGCGTGAGCTGCCGCAGCAAACGCGTCGCCAGATCACCCAGCACTGGGTACCGGAAGGGCGTTTCGCCTACCAGGATCCGCGCCAGGCCGATCTGCGCCTGATCGCCAGCCTCAGCATCGCCGCGGGCCTGCTCAGTCTGTTCTTCGTGATGCGCCATCGCGCACGCAAGGCCGGCTCATGAGCGACCGCCTCATGCCCGAGCAGCCAGCCGCCACACCACCGGGCCCGCCGGCCCTCTGGTCCCCCCTGCTCTGGGGGCTGCTGAGCCTGCTGGCAGCCCTGAGCTGCATCATGCTCATGCGTCAGCCCGGCAGCATCGCCCCGCTGTGGCTCAGCAACACCCTCATCGCCTGCGCCATGCTGGCCTACACGCCGCGCCGCTGGCCGGCACTGCTGGCCGCGCATGGTCTGGCGGTGCTGGGCGCCAATATGCTGACGGGCAGCCATGTCGCCATGGCGCTTTCCTTCGTGCCGGGCAATGTGCTGGAAGCCTGGATGGGCGCATGGCTGCTGCGGCGCCACGGCAATGTTCGCAGCGTGATCCACGAGCCCAATGCCCTGCTCCAGGCCCTGCTGTTCGGCCCGGCACTGGCCGCCGGCCTGGGGGCTCTGGCCGGCAGCATCACGCTCTTCATGCTCAGTCCGGCGGGGGACTTGCTCGGCACGTTCACCACATGGTGGCTGGGCGCTGCCCTGGGTTGGGTCTGCGTGTTCCCGCTGGGTGCCCTGGCTTTGGCACTGGGTCCGCGTCAGGCGCTGCAGACCTGTCTGCAAGCGCTGCAGCTGCCCCTGGCCCTGCTGGTCGCCGGCGTCACCCTGCTGGCCTTCAGCAGCCTGCCCTATCCCTACGTCTATGTGGCGGCCATCGGCATGCTGGCCGCCTACTGCGGGGGCTTTGCCTCGGCCAGCTTGGCCGCCCCCATCACGGTGGCCGCCTGCTTCGGGCTGATCTCACGCGGACTCATGGTGCTGCCTCCCCAGACCGGCCCAGGTGCCGACGCCCTGCACCTGCTGCCCTTGCTGCTGGCCGTGCTCAGCCCGCTGCTGCTGGGGGCTGCCCTGGAACAGAGCCGACGGCGCAATGCCGAGCAGCTGGCGCGACGGGAGGCGCGCTACCACAGCCTCTACACCCGGGCCCCCACCCTGCTGCACTCCACCGATATCGAGGGGCGCCTGCTCAGCGTCAGCAGCGCCTGGCTGCAGCACTTCGGCTATCGCGAGTCCGAGGTGCTGGGCCGCAAGATCTCGGACTTCATCAGCCTGGACCCGCAGGGACTGGCCTCACCCGAGCTGCTGCCCGTGCTCACCGCGGGCGAACCGGTCGAGGATCTGCCCATGCTGGCCCGACGTGCCGACGGCAGACTGCGGCGGGTACGCCTGTCCATGGTCTGGGAAGAAGATGCCGGGCGCGAGCAGGGCCTGTGCAGCATGGCCTCATTGCGCGATGTGACCGAGGAGCAGGCCCTGCTCAAGCGACTGGACGAGGAGCGGCAACTGCTGCAGACCACCCTGACCTCGATTGCCGACGGCGTGCTCAGCACCGATGAACAGGGACGGATCATCTTCATCAACCGCAGCGCCTCCAGACTCAGCGGCTGGGACATGAACGCGGCCGTCGGGCATGCGGTGACACAGGTGCTGAACCTGCGTGCCGCCCAGGACAAGGCCAGGACACTCGACCCCGTGGGCAGCTGCCTGGCCACCGGCCGGATGGAAACACTGCCGCCGGACTGCGTGCTGCAGGCCCGCGACGGCTGCAGCTATGCCATGACCGGCAGCGCTTCGCCCATCCACGACGCCACAGGCCATTTGCGCGGGGTCGTGATGGTGTTCCAGGATGTGAGCCGCGCACGTGAAGATGCGCGACGCCTGAACCACATGGCCCACCACGATGCCCTCACGGGCCTGCCCAACCGGGTGCTGCTGATGGATCGTATCGAGCAGGCCTGCTCCAGTGCGGCACGCAAGGGTCAGGGCTTTGCCATCGGCTTCGTGGACCTGGATCACTTCAAGCTGATCAACGACACCCTGGGCCATGCCATGGGCGATCAGCTGCTGCAGCTTGTGGCGCAGCGCCTCAGCGGCGAACTGCGAAGCACCGATACGGTGTGCCGCCTGGGTGGTGATGAATTCGTGCTCCTGCTCAGCGAAGTCCAGGGGCCGGAACATGCGCAGCGGGTGGCGGAGAAGCTGCTGCGTCAGGTGGCCGAGCCGATCGCCCTGGGCGCGCGCCAGGTCACGGCGAGCCTCAGCATGGGCCTGGCCCTGTATCCCGACGACGGACAGGGTGCCGAGGAATTGATGAAGCACGCCGATATCGCGCTCTACCGCGCCAAGCAACTGGGCCGCAACCGCTACTGCCTCTACGACCCGGCCATGGCCGCCACGGCGGTGCAACGCCTGCAGATGGCCCAGCAGCTGCGGCAAGACATGGAGGGCGAGCGTCTGTATCTGATGCTGCAGGCCCAGGTGGACGTCGAAGGCGCTCGCTATGTCGCAGCAGAGGCCTTGCTGCGCTGGGCACCGGGGAGCGGCCCCGAGGTCGGACCGGCCGAGTTCATTCCCGTGGCGGAGGAGAGTGGCCTGATGCTGAGTCTGGGCCGCCATGTGTTGCAGCTGGTGGCCCGGCTGCTGTCCGAGCGCCGCGATCTGCTGGAGTCGGAGCTGCGCCTGGCCATCAATGTGTCGCCGCAGCAGCTGGTCGACACCCGCTTTCCCGAGGACGTTCAGCGCCTGTTGCGCGAAACCGGCCTGCCCGCGCCGCGACTGGAGCTGGAGATCACCGAGTCCGCCCTGATGGGCAGCCCCGAGGAATCAAGACGGGCCCTGCTGCAACTCAAGAGCCTGGGCGTGCGCCTGGCGGTGGACGACTTTGGCACCGGCTACTCCAGCCTCAGCCACCTCAAGCACTTTCCGGTCGATGCGGTGAAGATCGACCGCTCCTTTGTCCAGGACCTGGACAGAAACGCGGGCGACCGCGCCCTGGTCCGGGCCATCATCGCCATGGCCGCCAGCCTGGGCCTGGAATGTGTGGCCGAAGGGGTGGAGACCGAGTCCCAAGTCCAGTTGCTGCGCGAGATGGGCTGCCACCTGATGCAGGGCTATCTCTTTGCCCACCCCATGCCCTACAAGGAGATGCCGCTGTGGCCGCCGCTGCGCCGCATCGAGCCGGAACACCGCCGCCTGCACTGAACCGCGAGGCTCAGCCTTGCACGCTGCGCACCACCCGCTGCGGGAAGGGAATCTCGACACCCCGTTCATTGAGCAGGCGCAACAAGGCCAGGTTCACATCCGAACGCGGCCCCCCCTGACCGTTTTCCGGATCAGAGATCCAGAAAAACACCGTGAGTTCCAGCCCGTCGGCCGCGAAATTGCTCAGCTGCACCGAGGGAGCCGGATCGACCAGCACGCGCGGCACCTGCAGCACGCGCTCCACCATCAAGGGCATCAGGGCTTCGACATCCGTGCCATAGGCCACCTGGACCACGGTGTTCAGCAGCACCCGCGGATCGGTCAGCGAGAGGTTCTCCACCCGGGTCGTGATCAGGGTCTCGTTGGGTACCACGGCCTCGCGCCCGCCCAGGGCCCGGATGACCGTGTAGCGGGTCTTGATATCGCTGATGCGGCCTTCGAAATTGTCCACGCGGACCATATCGCCGATGCGCAGGGAGCGCTCGGCCAGGATCACAAAGCCCGAGACATAGTTGGCCGCCAGCTTCTGCATGCCCAGACCGATGCCCACACCCAGGCCACCGCCCAGCACGCTGAGCGCGGTCAGATCGATACCCGCGGCAGACAGCGCGAACATCAGGCCGGCAAACAGCAGCAGGGCCCGGGTGATGTTCACCCCGATCTTGCGCAGCGAGAGATCGCTGGTCACATCGCGCAGCAGGCGAGCCTCGATGACGGCCGACAGCCACAGGGCCAGCATCATCACCAGCACCGCGGTCAATCCGCCCTCCAGCAGGGCGCGCAGGGACACCTGGCTGGCGCCAATCTTCCAGCGGATGCTCTCCATCTCGTCCAGGATCTCGGGCAGCAGGCCGGTGATCCAGAGCACGGACGCCCCCCAGGCCATCCAGGACACGCTGCGTTCCACCACCTTGACCCAGTTGGCCTCGGGCAGGGCGGCGCGCAGCACGCGGGCCGTCAGGCGGATGACCAGCAGGGACATCAGCACCGGCAAAGCCAGCTTGAACAGGGCGGGCGTGAGCTCCAGCCAGGGCAGCAGGCGCTTGGCGCCCAGGGCCAGCAGCAGGGCCAGCCCGGGGAACAGGGCGCCGTCCACCACATGCTGACCGAAGAGCACCGAATGCTTGAGCTGCTGCGAGGCCAGGCGCGGCTGGATCAGACGCACGATCAGCCAGGCCAGGCCCACACAGGCCACAAGCAGACCCAGCTCGGTCAGGACGGCCGGCTTGAAAAAGTTGCGGCCCAAGGCCAGCAATTCATTGATTGTCATCACGGGCTGATTCATGCCCGCATTGTCGCCGCAGCCCGACGGCCGGCGTTTGACAGAGGAGCCCGGCTGCGCAAAGGGTCGGGCTTTGCTATCGTCCGCCCATCATGCAAATGCCACCGCCCCCCACCCCGGCCCGCGCCGCCCGCATCGGACGACGCCGCCTGCTGCAGCAAGCCCTGGCCCTGAGCCTGCTGACCCCTGCTGCCCTGCTGGCCCAGGATCTGCCCGGCCTGGTCGCGCGGGCCAAACCCTCGGTGCTGCTGGTGGGCACGTTTGGCGCCCTCGACAGCCCCCGTTTCGGCTTTCGTGGCACCGGCTTTGTCGTGGGCGATGGCACTCTCGCGGTCACCGGCGCTCATGTGCTGCCGCCCTTGCAGATGGTGGAGACCCAGGAGCGCCGCCTGGCCGTGCAGGTCTGGGGTGCAGATCGCCAATGGACACCGCGCATGGCCACGGTGCTGATGAATGACCCGGCCCATGATGTGGCTCTGCTGCGCTTTGAGGGTCCGCCCGCGCCGGCATTGCGGCTGGCCAGTGATGCCCCGCCACCCGAGGGCAGCGATATCGCCCTGATCGGCTTCCCCATCGGCGGCCTGCTGGGCTACTCCCACGTCACGCACCGCGGCGTGGTGGCGGCCCATACGGCCATCAGCCTGCCCTCGCTCAATGCCCAGACGCTCAATGCCCGCAATGTGGCCCAGCTGCGCCAGGGCGCCTTCGAGATCCTGCAGCTGGACATCATCAGCTATCCCGGCAACAGCGGCGGCCCGGTGCTGGACATTGCCACGGGCGAGGTGGTGGGTGTGTTGAGCATGGCCTTGATCAAGGGCACGCGGGAGTCCGCACTGAGCTCACCCACGGGCATCAGCTACGCCATACCGACGCGGCATGTACGTGCGCTCATGAGCAGCGCACGCGTCGAGGACAAGGGCGGCAACAAGCCCTGAGGCGGCTCAGACGCCTGCCAGCACCCGCAGATGTGCGCCCACGCTGCGCGCCAGGGCGTCCAGGTGGTAACCGCCTTCCAGGCAGGACACGATGCGCCCCTTGGCGTGGCGCCGGGCCACATCCTGCAGGCGCAGCGTGATCCACTCGTAGTCGGCCTCGGTCAGGCCGAGCTGGCCCAGATCGTCCTCGCGATGGGCGTCAAAGCCGGCCGAGATGAAGATCATCTCGGGCTTGAAGCGCTCCAGGGCCGGCATCCACATGGCCTCGATCAGCTCGCGCACCTCGCCGCCCTTGGTGTAGGGCGGCACCGGCACATTGACCATGTTCTCGCCCTTGGGCACGGCGCCGCTGAAGGGATAGAGCGGGTGCTGGAAGATGCTGACCATCAGCACCCGGTCGTCGCCGGCCAGGATGTCCTCGGTGCCGTTGCCGTGGTGCACATCGAAGTCCACCACCGCCACGCGCTTGAGCCCGCGCACGTCCAGGGCATGACGCGCCGCCACTGCCACATTGTTGAAGAAGCAAAAACCCATGGCCTGGTCGCGCGTGGCATGGTGGCCGGGCGGGCGCACCGCGCAGAAGGCATTTTCCACCCGGCCATCCAGCACCAGATCGGTGGCCTGCACCGCGGCACCGGCGGCCTTGAGCGCGGCTGACCAGGTGTAGGGATTGGCGATAGTGTCCGGATCGATGGCCCGGGTCTCGCCGCTGGCCGCCAGACCCTCCAGCAGATCGCGGATATGGGCGATATAAGCGCTGCTGTGCGCACGCTCGAGCGCCTGCGGGCTGGCGTTGCTGGCATCGAAGCGCTGCAGGGCCACATCCAGGCCCGTGCCTATCAGCCAGTCCTCGATCGCATCCAGGCGCTGAGGACATTCGGGGTGGCCAGCACCCATCTCATGGCGCCGGCAGTCGGCATGGCTGATATAGGCAGTAGACATCGCGCTGGTGAAAGACTCGTCGTCTCTTGTTTTGAGTTATGTTCTCTCGCATGACGCTCAAGGAAGCCACAGCCCCGGCCGCTGCACTGACCGGACCTCTCGAGGCGCTGCAGCGCCAGATTAGCACGATCATCAAGGGCAAACCGGCCCAGATCCGGGACTGCGTGGCCTGCCTGATCGCCGGCGGCCATCTGCTCATCGAGGATCTGCCCGGCGTGGGCAAGACCACGCTGGCCCACACCCTCTCGGTCTGCCTGGGCCTGCGCTTCTCGCGCGTGCAGTTCACCTCCGACCTCATGCCCTCCGATCTGCTGGGCGTCTCGGTCTATGAGCGAGACAGCGCGCGCTTCGCCTTTCACCCCGGTCCGGTATTCGCACAGGTCTTGCTGGCCGACGAGATCAACCGCGCCGGGCCCAAGACGCAGAGCGCCCTGCTGGAAGCCATGGAGGAGCAGCAGGTGAGTGTGGACGGCCAGACCCATGCCCTGCCCCGCCCCTTCTTCGTGATCGCCACCCAGAACCCCAGCGAGCAGCTGGGCACCTACCCGCTGCCCGAGTCGCAGCTGGACCGTTTCCTGATGCGCATCTCCCTGGGCTATCCCGACGCCCAGTCCGAGCGCGAGCTGCTCATGGGCGAGGACAGCCGCGAGGCGATCAAGGCCCTGCAGCCCGTCATGACACCCGAGCAGCTGCTGCAGGCCCAGGCCGCCGTGCGTCAGGTGCATGCCTCCCCGGCCCTGCTGGACTATCTGCAGGCCCTGCTCGCCGCCACCCGCTCGGGCCAGTGGTTTGTGGAGGGCCTGAGCCCGCGGGCCGGCCTGGGCGTGCTGCGCGCTGCGCGCGCCCGCGCCCTGCTGGACGGGCGCGACTATGTCTCGCCCGACGACCTGCAGTCCATCCTGCCCCAGACCATGGCCCACCGCCTGCGCCCCAAGGCCGGTGCTGGCCGCGGCGCGCGCGAGCAGGTGCGCGCCATGGTCGAGGCCATCCCATTGCCCTGAGCATGAAGCTGCGTCAACGCTGGCAGGCCTGGTGGCAGGCCCGGCATCCGGCCAGCGACACCCACCGGCTGGTGCAGCGCAATATCTACATCCTGCCCAGCCGGCCGGGGCTGTTCTTCTGCGCCACCCTGCTGGTGCTGCTGCTGGCCTCCATCAATGACCAGCTCAGCCTGGGCTATGCCCTGACCTTTTTGCTGGCGGGGGCGGGTTTTGCCTCCATGCATGCCACACACGGCAATCTGCGCGGCCTGAGCCTGGACCTCAAGCCGCCGGCCAGCGTGCATGCCGGCCAGGACCTGCAGCTGGAGCTGCGCCTGCACAACAGCGGCCGCGCACGCTACGGCATCGGATTGCGCGTGGCCGGCGTGGGCGAGCCCGCCTGGGTGGATGTGCCGGCGGGTGGGCATGCTCAGCTCAGCCTGGCTTGTCCGGCAGCGCGGCGCGGCCTGATGAGCCTGCCCATGCTGCGCATCGCCACGCGTTTTCCCCTGGGCCTGTTCGGCGCCTGGAGCGTGTGGCGGCCGGCGGCCCAGGTCTGGATCTACCCCCGCCCCGAGGACGGCGCCCCGCCCCTGCCGGCCCAGGGGAAAACG
>NZ_JBKCLH010000087.1:0-4431 GCF_046300915.1 Roseateles sp.
GTCCAGGGCCGTGGTGGGCTCGTCGGCAATCAGCAGGGCCGGCTCGCAAGCCAGGGCCATGGCCATCATCACGCGCTGGCGCTGGCCGCCCGAGAGCTCATGCGGGTAGGCACCCAGGCGGCGGCGCGCATCGGGCAGGCCCACGCGCTCCAGCAGGGCCAGGGCGCGGGTCTCGGCCTCGTGGCGGGTGGCGCCGGGGTGCAGGCGCAGGGGCTCGGCCACCTGGCGGCCTTTGGGGTGCTGGGGTTTGAGCGCCGTCATGGGCTCCTGGAAGACCATGGCCAGGCGCGCGCCACGCAGCCGGGCCAGTTCCCGCTCGGGCAGGCTCAGCAAGTCCTGACCCTCCAGCAGGATGCGGCCCGTGGCCCGTGCGCCCTCGGGCAGCAGGCCCATCAAGGCCAGGGCGGTGAGCGACTTGCCGCTGCCGGACTCGCCGATCAGGCCCAGGGTCTGGCCACGGTCCAGGGTGAAATCCAGGCCGCGCACCGCCTCCACCGGCCCCTGGGCGGTGGCGAGGTGGATGTGCAGGTCTTGCAGCTCCAGCAGCATGCTCAGCGGCTCCGCGCCAGTTTGGGGTCCAGCATGTCGCGCAGACCGTCGCCCAGCAGGTTCAGGCCCAGCACGGCCGTCATGATGGCCAGACCAGGAAACACCGCCAGCAGCGGCGCCTGGAAGAGCAGGGTCTGGGCCTCGGCCAGCATGCGGCCCCAGCTGGGCGCGGGCGGCTGGCTGCCCAGGCCCAGATAGGACAGGGCCGCCTCGGCGAGTATGGCCAGGGCGAACTGTATGGTGGCCTGCACGATGAGCACCGCCGCGATATTGGGCAGCACATGCTCGACACTGATGCGCCAGGCTCCCTTGCCGCAGGCGCGCGCGGCCAGCACATAGTCGCGCGCCCATTGCTGGCGCGCCGCGGCGCGGGTGATGCGGGCGAAGGTGGGGATGTTGTGCAGGCCGATGGCGATGATGGCGTTGACGATGCCGGGCCCCGCCACGGCCGTGAGCATGATGGCCAGCAGCAGGGCCGGAAAGGCGAAGCTGAAGTCCGTGAGGCGCATCAGGGCCTCTTCCACCCAGCCGCGCCGCGCCGCCGCCCACAGGCCCAGCAGCACGCCCACGCCAAGACCTATGCCCACGGCGATCACGCCCACCAGGATGGAGTTGCGCGCGCCGGCCAGGATCAGGCTCAGCACATCGCGGCCCAGGGGATCGGTGCCCAGCCAGTGCTGGCCGCTGGGCGGCAGCAGCTTCTTGGCCATATCGATCTCTAGCACCGGCCAGGGCGTCCAGACCAGGGACAGGGCGGCGGCGGCCAGCACCAAGGCGCACAGCAGGGCGCCGATCATGAAGCTGCGATGCCGGCTCATAGCTCGGTGGTCTTGATGCGCGGGTCGATCCAGGCATAGAGCACATCGACCACGAAGTTGACCAGGATGACCATGACCGCCAGCAGCAGCACGCAGTTGCGCACCACGATGAGGTCGCGGTTGGCAATGCTCTGGAAGATCAGGCGGCCCAGGCCCGGCAGGTAGAACACGTTTTCCACCACGATGGTGCCGGCCAGCAGATTGGCAAACTGCAGGCCCATGACCGTGAGCACGGGGATCATGGCATTGCGCAAGCCATGGCCCCACAGGGCCTGGCGCGGGGACAGGCCCTTGGCGCGGGCGGTGCGCATGAAGTCCTCGCGCAGCACCTCCAGCATGGCCGAGCGCGTGATGCGCGCCAGGATGGCGGCCTGCACCACGGCCAGGGCCAGGGCTGGCAGGATCAGGGCCTGCAGGCCCGGCCAGAGGCCGCCGCCCTCCGCCTCACGCCAGCCCGGAAAGCCGCCGGCCGGTATCCACTGCAGCTTCACCGAGAAGAGCAGGATCAGCAGGATGGCAAACCAGAAGCTGGGCACGGCAATGCCCAGCTGGCTGATCAGCATCACCCCGGTATCGCCGGGGCGGCCATGGCGGGCCGCGGCATAGATGCCGGTGCTCAGGGCGATGGCCGTGGTCAGCACCATGGCCAGCAGGGCCAGGGGCACGGTCAGGGCCAGGCGCTCGGCAATCAGCTCGGCCACCGGGCTGCCATAGGCATAGGACAGACCCAGATCGAAGCGCAGCAGGCCCAGCAGCCACTGGCCATAGCGCTGCCAGGCAGGCTGGTTCAGGCCCAGCTTGTCGGCCAGGGCGGCCACGGCCTCGGGCGCGGCGTCCGGCCCCATCAGCAGCTGGGCCGCATTGCCGGGCAGGACTTCCAGCACGGCAAAGACCAGCAGGGAGGCGGCCAGCAGGGTCAGCAGCAGGGTGGCCAGGCGGCGCGCGAGAAACAGGCTCATGCGGCCAGGGCGCGCGGACGCGAGCCGGCCCGCTCCAGGGCGGCCGAGGCCTGGCGCAGGCAGTCCATGGTGGCGCGGATATGGTCGCGGCCCAGCTGCTCGGCGCGCTCGGCATCGCCCGCGGCAATGGCGTCCACGATCAGGCCATGCTCATGCACCGAGGGGGCCGCGCGGTCCTTGCTGATCAGCACCGCCGGTGCAAAGACCTGGGAGGTCTTGCGCACCAGGGCCAGCTGGGCCGACAGGAATTCGTTGTCCGCCAGGGCCACGATGGCCGCGTGCAGCTCCACGTTCAGGCGTATGTATTCGGAGGGCTGCCAGGGCTCCAGGGTGAGGCGCTGCGCCTCCACGATGGGGCCTAGCAGGGCGCGGGCGCGCGCGGCGCCGCGCTCGGCGGCCTGGCGGGCGGCCAGACCGTCCAGCATCTCGCGCAAGGCATAGGCGTCCAGCAGGCGCCGCCGGTCGGCGCGCGCCACGCGCACGCCACGCACCCCGTCGGCCTCCACCAGACCCTCGCTCTGCAGCATGCGCAAGGCCTCGCGCAGCGGCGTGCGGCTGACCTGCAGATCCTCCGCCAGCTGCTGCTGGCGCAGCAGATCGCCCGGCAGATAGTGGCCCGTGTAGATGCGCTGACGCAGCACCCGGGCCACCTCGTCGACCAGGCGCACCGGGCTCGGCCATGCCAGAGCGTCGTGCTCGCTGCTGCTGCTCATCAATCCTCTTTCAACACCTGGGCAAAAGCCGCCATATGACTACCCTCGCCGTGGGCGCCGATGATAGCCCTGGGGCCGGGCTCAAGCCGGCAGCGCGATGCGGCGCGGGGCGACGCCTCAGTTGCACAGGCCCAGGATGCGCTCCTCGTTGGAGCAACGCTTCTTGGGCGTGCAGGCGCGCAGCTCGCGCGCCGTGGGCGGGTAGTAGCTCCAGCCCGGGCCCAGCTCGGGCAGGGCCAGCTTGACCTCGCGCCACTTGGGATGGCCCTGCTCCTGCAGACGCTCGAAGTTCTGGCACAGGGCGCGGCCGAAGGCACGCATGCTGTCCACCGTGCCACGGGTGTTGTAGTCGTAGGTCACGAGAAAGGCGCCCACGGAGATGGTGGTGAAGTCTTCGCTGAGCAGATTGGGATAGCTTGCGGCCCGCACGGTGGCCGGGGCATAGGTGCTCAGGGGCTGGCGGGCACTGGGGTGTTGGGGATCGAACTTGAGCAGCTTGATGAACTTCTGCGCCTCGGGCTTCATGTTCGCGATCAGGGGCGCCGGCTGGCCCGCGGCCACCACCACCACGTCGAGCGACTTGTCGCCGATCAGCTTGACCAGGGCCTCCTCGTTGGAGAGAAAGCTGGCCTGGGCCTCGGGCACGGGGCCGCCGAACATCATGCGGTAGAGGGTGTGGGTGATGAGGGCCGCGCCGCTGCCCACCAGGCCGCCGTTGATCCTGGCGTCCTTGATCTCGTGCAGATAGTTGTAGGGCGAGTCCGCCCGCACGATGTAGTGGATCTCGGTGTTGTAGAGCGGCAGGATCACGCGCAGCGGGCGGATCAGGGTGCTGGCCTCGGCATTGCCGGCCCCGGAGCGGTCCACAAAGGCCTGGAACACATCGGCCTGCACCACCGCAAACTTCACCCCCGGCTCGTAGCGCAGCAGCTTGACATTGGCCGCCGAGCCCGAGGTGGGCAGCACCTCCAGATTGATGCCGGCCTCGGGCGCCACCAGGCGCGCCAGGTCCTTGCCAATGGCGTAGTAAGTGCCTTTCTCGGAGGCGGTGACGATCTTGTAGTCGACCGCGGCCGCAGCCGCGCCCGCGCACAGCAGGGCCAGGAGCGCCAGGCCGGTGTTCAGCAATCGGTTCATCAGGGACTCCTGGGGGAAGAGGGGCTGGGGGAATCGCTTCGGTAGACGCACAGGCCCAGGGCCGCCATGGCTTCGCTGCAGGGTGCCGCAGCAGCGGCGCGGCCGGGCAGCGCGGCGGGCGGCGCCGCCACCGCCGCCGGGCGCGGTGGGTTGCGAAGCGCTGCGCCCGCCGCGGCGGGCGGGGGTGCGGACGCGGCCGTGGCGGCAACAGCGGCCGAGGCCGGGGCTGGGACTGGGGCTGGGGCTGCGCCAGTG
>NZ_JBKCLH010000088.1:0-31110 GCF_046300915.1 Roseateles sp.
GCGGTGGTGCCTCGGGGGACTGGTGATGCAGCACAAGGGCTTCTGGCGGCGCTTCATCGCCCACCGGCTCTGGGACGAGACCGATGCCCGGCGCGTGCTGCCGCCGGCCGCGCTGGAGCGCTTGCGCCAGCGTGTGGCGGCCAGCGAGGCCGCGCACAGCGGCGAGATCCGCCTGTGCGTGGAGGCGAGCCTGCCCCTGTCTTACCTCTGGCGCCGCGCCAGCGCGCGCGAGCGCGCCATCGCCATGTTCGGCAAGCAGCGGGTCTGGGACACCGAGCACAACAACGGTGTGCTGATCTACCTGCTGCTGGCCGAGCACCGCATCGAGATCGTGGCCGACCGCGGCCTGACGCGCAGCGTCCCGCCCGAGCTCTGGGAAGAGATGCTGGCGCAGATGCGCAGCGCCTTCAGGCGCGGCGAGTTCGAGGCCGGACTGGCCGATGCGGTGGACCGCATCGGGGCGCTGCTGCTGCAGCACTACCCCCTTGCCGCAGGCCAGGCGAACCCTAACGAGTTGCCTGACGGCCCACTACTGTCGTAGCAAGCGCGATTTGAAGCTACTGCTGAATCTTCAGTTCAGCGACGGTCAACTTCAGCGCGACCAGTTGGTCAATCAGCTGTTGAATATTGGTACGAACAGCACCTTCGTTGGCCAGCTTCATTCGCTCAACGCCGAGAAAGGCGTCGCTCAGCTTCGCCGTATACGGCGTCGAAAGCGAGCGCTCAAACACAGCCTTGTTGCTGGCTCGCTCAACCAGGCTGTAACGCACATTGGCCGTCACAGTCATATCGAAGCCACCAAATGGTTGGTCCAGCTTCTCGAGGTGAACCACCAACAGATACTTGCTCGCCTGACGATTGGGAGACCAAAGTCCAGCATCCCGCAACGACACCTCCAGCGCACGCTCGAAGTCATTGCTCGAGACGCTGGAGATCCACAACGGATTCGTATCCTTGCCGCCGGTCACATCACGAATAGACACGCTGTCGCGTAGCGAAGACTCCTTCGCGGCGGTTCGTGTCGCCAGTGAGGAATTGACCTGCATTTGATCAATGCGGGCCGGCGCTGCGCATGCGACCAGCAGTGAAGCCAAAGACAGAGTGAGGATGCGCTTGGCCCAGCCAAGGTACGCTGACTTCTTCATATGCTGTCCAATCAGTTCGTCTTGACGGCGCTAGCCGCAGCCACAGGGGGAGTTGCCGCTTGCAAACTGCCGCAACGTTTCTGGATGCTGGACTGGCTAACAGCTTCGTACTCGCCCTTCAGTCGCGAATACTCGGCTTCTTGCTGCTTGGTTCCGCCGAGCGCAAACAGAGCTGGCCAGAACAAGATCATGCCAACGCCCACCAGCGCCTTGTCATTCGACGCTGCTTGATCGAGGCGCCCCCCTAGCTCCACGTATCGAGACTGGATGCGCTGCGATTCCGCTACAAGTTGCTGGCAGTCATAGGCTTGGTACTGCATCGGCGATACATATGCTGCGGAGATGTCCTTTGACGCTGTAGAGCACGCGCCCAGGAAAGCCAGCAACGTGACGCCGAGGCCCAGACGTTGTAGACGAGAAGATGACTTCTTCAGCATGAAATACCCCCCAAAAATGGACATGTAGTTCTATACGGCCACCCTCGGACGGAGGGCGGCGCTGCTTTGGGGGAACTATGGGTGGCGGCAAACAAACCGCCGTTGACAGCCCGGCACATTAACCTCTCGCGGCGCCGGCCTGCCGATCCGCGCCAGTCCTCCCTGCACGTTCAGCAGCGCGCGGATGTTAGCGATCACACTTGGGCGTATGAGGGGCTACACCCCCAACGGTAGGAAAGGGCTTTCCCTTCCGGTTGCATCAAAGCAACGTCAGGCTCTGCAGCCCCGCCCAGCTCTCGCCGGGCGCCAGGCGGACCGGGCGCTCGACGGATGCGGCCTCCACGCAGAGCATGTGCTCGTAGCCCTCGGGGGGCATATCGGCCAGTTCGGCGCATTTGGCCGCTCCGGGGTTCCAGACCACGGCGTCGGCAAAGCCCTGCTGACGGATCTCCAGGCGGCGCGCGGGCCCCTCACCCTGCTCTGTGAGGAGCAGGGGGCCGGCCACCTGGTAGTAGATGCGGTCCAGGTCTTCCTGTCCCGGGCTGCCGGGCAGGAGCAGATCGCTGCGCTGGCGCTGTTCCTGGCCCGTGACGGCGTCCAGATAATGCAGGCCGGCCAAGCCGGAGAGGCTGGCGTCCCCCAGGGCGCCCACGCGCAGATAGCTGTGCAGGGCGGTGGTGAACTCGAACTCGCTCTCGCCGGTGTTTTCGCAGGCCAACTCGAGCTCCAGAGTCTGGCCCGCAACACGCACGCTCAACTCGGCTTCGAAGCCATGCGGCCAGACCATGCGGCTCGCCGCATCGTCCGTCAGCCGCAGCACGGCCAGGGCATCATCCTCCCCGACTTCGGCCGACACGAGCTGCCAGGGCTTGGTCCGCGCAAAGCCATGCTTCTTGAGCGGGCCGCGCGCTGCAAACTGCGGGAAGCACACGGGCACACCCCCACGAATGGCCTGGCCGGTGGCAAAGGCGCTCTGGGGTGAGAGGTAGAGCTGTTCCTCGCCGCCAGAGGGTGTCCAGGAGACGAGATGGGCGCCATGCAGGAGCAAGATGGCACGCGCGCCGTCGGGCGCAAGCAGTTCCAGGGCTTCCAGGCCTTGGTAGCGGGTCAGAGCAATGGGTGTGGCCATGGCGTGGGGCAATCGGGGCAGCAGTATCAAAAGACAAGGCCCGCCGGACTTGCGTCTGCGGGCCTCTGGAATCTTACGGTGACGCGCGCGCCGCCGGGATTCTTGACGATTACTTCTTGCGGAACTTGCGCAGGGCCGCGATCTGGGCGGCCATGGCAGCGAACTCGCTTTGCGCGGCGGCAAAGTCGATATCGCTCTTGGCGTTCTTCATCGCTTCCTCGGCCAGCTTCTTGGCATCGAGCGCCTTGGCTTCGTCCAGGTCCTTGCCGCGGATCGCGGTGTCGGCCAGCACGGTCACCGTGCCGGGTTGCACCTCGAGAATGCCGCCGGCCACGAAGACGAACTCCTCGCCGCCTTGAGCCGTCTCGATGCGCACGGCACCGGGCTTGATGCGGGTGATCAGCGGCGTGTGCTGGGGCAGGATGCCCAGCTCGCCGTTTTCACCCGGCAACGCGACGAACTTGGCCTCGCCGGAGAAGATCTGCTCTTCGGCGGACACCACGTCAACATGAATGGTTGCCATGTTCAATCTTCCTTAGCGTGTGAGAAAAGAGATTCGGTCTGCGAGAGGGGCGCGCTGGCGCGCCCCGTCAGGCATTACTGAATCTTCTTGGCCTTCTCAAACGCCTCGTCGATCGTGCCGACCATGTAGAAGGCCTGCTCGGGCAGGTGGTCGCACTCGCCGTTCACGATCATCTTGAAGCCGCGGATGGTTTCCTTCAGCGGGACGTACTTGCCGGGCGAGCCGGTGAAGACTTCGGCCACGTGGAAGGGCTGCGACAGGAAACGCTGGATCTTGCGGGCGCGGGCCACGGCCAGCTTGTCCTCGGGGGACAGCTCGTCCATGCCCAGAATCGCGATGATGTCGCGCAGTTCCTTGTAGCGCTGCAGCACGGCCTGCACGGAGCGGGTGGTGCTGTAGTGCTCTTCGCCGATGACGTTCGGGTCGATCTGACGCGAGGTCGAGTCCAGCGGGTCCACGGCGGGGTAGATACCCAGGGCGGCGATGTCACGCGACAGCACGACGGTGGCGTCCAGGTGACCGAAGGTGGTCGCGGGCGACGGGTCGGTCAGGTCATCCGCAGGGACGTACACGGCCTGGATCGAGGTGATCGAACCCACCTTGGTCGAGGTGATGCGCTCCTGCAGGCGGCCCATTTCCTCGGCCAGCGTCGGCTGGTAGCCCACGGCGGAAGGCATACGGCCCAGCAGAGCGGACACTTCGGTACCGGCCAGGGTGTAGCGGTAGATGTTGTCCACGAAGAACAGCACGTCGCGGCCTTCGTCACGGAAGGACTCAGCGATGGTCAGGCCGGTCAGGGCCACGCGCAGACGGTTGCCCGGCGGCTCGTTCATCTGGCCGTAGACCATGGACACCTTGGAGTCCTCGAGCTTCTCCAGGTTCACGACGCCGGAGTCGGCCATCTCGTGATAGAAGTCGTTGCCCTCACGGGTACGCTCGCCCACACCAGCGAACACCGACAGACCCGAGTGAGCCTTGGCGATGTTGTTGATGAGCTCCATCATGTTCACGGTCTTGCCCACGCCGGCGCCACCGAACAGACCCACCTTGCCGCCCTTGGCGAACGGGCAGATCAGGTCGATCACCTTGATGCCGGTTTCCAGCAGGTCTTGCGAGGGGCTCAGCTCGTCGTAAGCCGGTGCCGTGCGGTGGATCGAGGCGGTCAGCGCCTGATCAACCGGGCCACGCTCGTCGATCGGGTTGCCCAGCACGTCCATGATGCGGCCGAGCGTTGCCTTGCCCACGGGCACCTGGATGGTGGTGCCGGTGTTGTAGACCTGGGTGCCGCGGCGCAGGCCGTCGGACGAACCCAGAGCAATGGTGCGCACCACGCCGTCGCCCAGCTGCTGCTGGACTTCCAGCGTCAGCGCCGAGCCTTCCATCTTCAGGGCGTCGTACACCTTGGGCATCTGGTCGCGCGGGAACTCCACGTCCACCACGGCGCCGATGCACTGAACGATCTTGCCCACCGATTGAGTGTTAGCCATTTTTTCGTTCCTTCAATTCCAAAACTTTGCTGCTGCTTGACGCGCGATCAGCCGATGGCGGCGGCGCCGCTCACGATCTCGCTCAGCTCCTTGGTGATCGCGGCCTGGCGGGTCTTGTTGTAGACCAGCTTCAGCTCACCGATCAGGGTGCCTGCGTTGTCGGTTGCGGCCTTCATCGCCACCATGCGGGCCGATTGCTCGGACGCCATGTTTTCCGCGACGGCCTGGTAAACCAGGGCCTCGGTGTAGCGCACCAGCAGCTCGTCGATCACGGTCGCGGCATCGGGCTCGTAGAGGTAGTCCCACGAGTGCTTGCCGGCGCCTTCGGTCTTCATGCCTTCGGTCGACAGGGGCAGCAGCTGCTGCACCACCGGCTCCTGCTTCATCGTGTTGATGAAACGCGTGTAGCACAGGTAGACCGCCGACAGCTCGCCCGCGACGTACTTGTCGAGCAGCACCTTGACCGGGCCGATCAGCTTCTCGATATGCGGTTGGTCGCCCAGCTGGATGGCCTGAGCCACCACCTTGGCGCCGATGCGATTCATGAAGCCCAGACCCTTGTTGCCGATCGCCACCACCTCGGCGCTCTGTCCCGCGGCTTCCAGCTCCTTGAGCTTGCCGGTGACAGCGCGCAGCACGTTGGTGTTGAGGCCACCGCACAGACCCTTGTCCGTGGTCACGACCACGAAGCCCGCCTTCTTGGCGCCATCGTTCTGGACCAGGAAGGGGTGCTTGTACTCAGGGTTGGCCTGCGACAGGTTGGCGGCGATATTGCCGATCTTGTCGCTGTAGGGGCGAGCCGCACGCATCCGGTCCTGCGCCTTGCGCATCTTGGACGCCGCGACCATTTCCATGGCCTTGGTGATCTTCTTGGTGTTCTCGACCGACTTGATCTTGCCGCGTATTTCCTTGCCTGCTGCCATGATTTCTCCTGTTAAGGCCGGGTGCTCACTTGCGCTGGCACCCGGTCATGGTTGCTTAGGCGAAGGACTTCTTGAACGCGGTGATCGCAGCGTTCAGCTCGGCTTCGGCATCCTTGTCCATGGCCTTGTCGGCTTCCAGCTTGGCCAGCAGAGCGGCGTGGCTGGTCTTCAGGAACTGATGCAGGCCGTGCTCGAAAGCCAGGACCTTCTTCACTTCGATGTCGTCCAGGAAACCCTTGTTGGCGGCGTACAGCGAAGCGCCCATCAGGCTGATCGACAGCGGCGAGTACTGAGCCTGCTTGAGCAGCTCGGTCACGCGGGCGCCACGGTCCAGCTGCTTGCGGGTCGCGGCGTCCAGGTCGGAGGCGAACTGCGCGAAGGCAGCCAGCTCACGGTACTGGGCCAGGTCGGTACGGATACCGCCGGACAGCGACTTGATCAGCTTGGTCTGGGCAGCGCCACCGACTCGCGACACCGAGATACCGGCGTTGATTGCGGGACGGATGCCGGCGTTGAACAGGTTGGTTTCCAGGAAGATCTGACCGTCGGTGATCGAGATCACGTTGGTCGGAACGAAGGCGGACACGTCGCCGGCCTGGGTTTCAATGATGGGCAGGGCGGTCAGCGAACCGGTCTTGCCCTTCACTTCACCCTTGGTGAAGGCTTCCACGTAGTCGGCGTTCACGCGAGCGGCGCGCTCCAGCAGACGGCTGTGGAGATAGAACACGTCGCCGGGGAAGGCTTCGCGGCCCGGGGGACGACGCAGCAGCAGCGAGACCTGGCGGTAAGCCACGGCCTGCTTGGACAGATCGTCATAGACGATCAGGGCGTCTTGACCGCGGTCGCGGAAGTATTCGCCCATCGTGCAGCCGGAGTAGGCCGACACATACTGCATGGCAGCGGACTCAGAGGCGCTGGCGGCCACGACGATGGTGTACTCCATCGCGCCGGCGGCTTCCAGGGCGCGCACCACGTTCTTGATCGACGAGGCCTTCTGGCCGATCGCGACGTAGATGCAGGTCATGTTCTGACCCTTCTGGTTGATGATCGCGTCGATCGCCACGGCGGTCTTGCCGGTCTGGCGGTCGCCAATGATCAGCTCGCGCTGGCCACGGCCGACGGGCACCATGGAGTCGATCGACTTCAGACCGGTCTGCACCGGCTGGTCCACCGACTTACGGGCGATCACGCCAGGAGCGACCTTCTCGATCACGTCCGTCATCTTGGCGTTGATCGGGCCCTTGCCGTCGATGGGCTGACCCAGGGCGTTCACCACGCGGCCGATCAGCTCGGGGCCGACCGGCACTTCCAGGATGCGGCCCGTGCACTTGACGGTGTCGCCTTCGGAGATGTGCTCGTAGGCACCCAGAATCACGGCGCCGACGGAGTCGCGCTCGAGGTTCAGGGCCAGGCCGAAGGAGGGCTGACCATCGGCGCCAGCCGGGAACTCCAGCATTTCGCCTTGCATCACCTCGGACAGGCCGTGGACGCGCACGATGCCGTCGGACACGGACACCACGGTGCCCTGGTTACGGACGTCCGTCGATGCACCGAGCCCTTCGATACGGCTCTTGATCAGTTCGGAAATTTCAGCAGGATTCAGTTGCATTGCTTGCTCCCATCTGGTCTAGCGTCTGTTACCAGAGCGCGGGGTGACACAGGGGTGATTCGTTCAGTGTCGTCGCGCTTGTCGTCAAGCGGTGAGCGCCACCTTCATGCGTTCCAGGCGGGCCTTGACCGAGGTGTCCAGCACCTCGTCGCCGACCACCACGCGGATACCGCCGATCAGTGAAGGCTCCAGCTGAACATGAGCTTCGAGCTTGCGGCCGAAGCGCTTCTCCAGAGACGCCACCACCTCGGCCAGCTGAGCCGGCTCGATGGGGTAGGCGCTGTAGATGTGCGCATCGGCCACGCCGGCCGCGGCATTGGCCAGGGCATGGAATTGCCCGACCACCGCCGGCAGCGCTGCCAGACGCCCGTTCTCGATCACCGCACGCAGAAGGTTCTGCACCCCGTCGGCCAGGGGCAGCTTGGCAGCGGCCGCGATGACGTCGAACACCTGTTGCGAGGTGATCTTGGGGTTGTCGGCAAACGAGCGCAGCTCGGCATCCTGGGCCACCAGGGCCAGCGCGTCGAGCTGCTGACCCCAGGCCTTCACGTCATGCTTGGCCGCGACCTGGAAGAGCGCTTCGGCATAGGGCCGGGCAATGGTTGCGAGCTCAGCCATGGTTACAGCTCCGTCTTCAGACGGCCCAGCAGCTCTGCATGAACGGAGGCATTGACCTCCTTTTGCAGGATCTGCTCGGCGCCCTTGACGGCCAGCGAGGCGACCTGCTCGCGCAGGGCTTCACGGGCACGCACGGACTGCTGCTCGGCCTCGGCCTTGGCGGCGGCGATGATCTTGGCAGCCTCTTCGTTGGCCTTGCCGCGAGCCTCGTCCACGATAGCGGCGGCACGCTTCTCCGCGTCGGACAGCAGCTTTGCGGTCTCGTTGCGGGTAGCGGCCAGTTGCTCGTCGACGCGCTTGTTGGCCGAAGCCAGCTCGGTCTTGGCCTTGTCGGCCGCGGCCAGGCCGTCAGCGATCTTCTGAGCACGCTCGTCCAGCGCCTTGGTGATGGGCGGCCACACGAAGCGCATGGTGAACCACACCAGGATCGCGAAGACGATCGCCTGGATGAACAGTGTTGCGTTGATATTCACGGCACGATCCTTTCAGTCGTGAAAGGTCCGGCGGAAATTAGCGCAGAACGAAGGGATTGGCGAAGGCGAACAGCAGAGCGATAGCCACACCGATCAGGAAGGCAGCGTCGATCAGACCGGCCAGAATGAACATC
Organism: Roseateles sp.; assembly: GCF_046300915.1. Lineage (GTDB taxonomy): Bacteria > Pseudomonadota > Gammaproteobacteria > Burkholderiales > Burkholderiaceae_C > Kinneretia. Next base: position 8,479 of record NZ_JBKCLH010000088.1, read on the forward strand.
TTGGTCTGCAGTTCGTTCATCAGCTCAGGCTGGCGAGCGGAAGACTCCAGGAACTTGCCGCCCATCAGCGCGATGCCGATGGAAGCGCCGATGGCGCCCAGACCAACGATGATGCCGCAAGCCAGTGCCACGAGGCCGAGGATGTTTTCCATTGTTTGCTCCTAGAGGAAAAAGAGAGAAAGGAAAGGAAGGAAAGAACTACTAACTCGCCGGATCAGTGCGCGTCGTGCGCCTGCCCGATATAGATCAGCGTCAGCATCATGAAGATGAAGGCCTGCAGCGTGATCACCAGAATGTGGAACAGCGTCCACACCGTACCGGCAATGATGTGGCCGATAGCCAGACCAATGCCCGTAGCCGTCATCGCGAACGCGCCACCCATCAGCGCGATCAGCATGAACACCAGTTCGCCGGCAAACATATTGCCGAACAGTCGCATGCCGTGAGAGACCGTCTTGGCGACGAACTCGATCACCTGCATGGCGAAATTGAAGGGCCACAGGGCCGGATGGGCGCCGAAGGGCGCGGAGATCAGCTCATGGCCCCAACCACCCAGACCCTTGATCTTGATGTTGTAGTAGAAGCACATCAGCAACACGGCGGTGGACAGGCCCAGGGTGGTGGACAGGTCGGCGGTGGGCACCACGCGCATATAGTCCTTGAAGCCCATGGCCGGACCGGCACTGTGCCAGATCGAGGGGATCAGATCCACCGGCAACATGTCCATGGCGTTCATCAGGAAAATCCAGACGAACACGGTCAGGGCCAGAGGCGAGACCAGCTTGCGGCTCTCGGCGTTGTGGATCACGCCCTTAGCCTGGTTCTCGACCATCTCGGACAGGATCTCGACGGCAGCCTGGAAGCGGCCCGGCACGCCCGAGGTGGCCTTGCGTGCGGCGCGCCACAGCAGGAAGCAGCCCAGAGCACCCAGAACCACCGAGAAGAACACGGAGTCCAGATTGAACAGGCTGAAGTCGACGATGCTCGTCTGCTTGACGCTCTCGAACGAGAAGTTCTTCTGCAGGTGTTGCAGGTGGTGAGTGATGTACTCACCAGCGCTGGGCGCGTGACCTTCGGCTGCCATGTTCAGTTTCCGTCGCTAATTTTCTTGATTCGACCCTGCATCAGCAGAGCCAGCCAATTAACCTTCAAGCTCACGATCATGGTCAGCAGCAGAGCCGGCCAACTCAGATCACTCGCCTTCATGGCCACTGCCACCAGAATGGCAATGACCAGCACTATCTTGATCAACTCCCAGAACATCAGCGAGAGCAAGGCCGCTCCCGCATGACCTACCGGTCGTCTGCTGGTACCCCAGGCCATCAAGGCATTGGGCACCACCACCGCGATCACGCCATACAGCGCAGACCACGCTTTGCTGCCCTCCTGCGTGAACAACCACCAGAGCGCAGCACAGAACACCCCCGCAGCAGCCTGAGCCGCCACCACTCGCCAAGGCGAGAGCGGAGGGATCCTGGCTCGCAAGGCCTGCGCTTCTTCTCGCGTCAGGGCCTTGAAAGCCACTTCGTCGGCCGCATCTCCCTGGCTCGCGTCATCCCAGTCGGGCTGCGCATCCAGTCGTCCGGCGCGCGTCTCTTTTGGGTTCACGTTTGCTTGGGGGCGGTCGGCAAAACCCAAAGATTATATGTGGAAACCCGCAATAGCCTGACAAGGCCCGGCAGGGAGCACGGGCGAAATCCCGACAGCGCCCGCAGGCCCCGCGTAAATCGCCCCTCGCAACTCAGAGGCGCGCCGCGGCGATCGGCAGACCGGGCACCGCCACTCGCAGCCTCAGGACCGCACCCGCCCAGGGCTGCGCGGCCAGTTCCTTGGCAGGCCGCCCCTCCCTGGCCGTGGTGATGTAGAGCGTGCGCATATCGTCGTCGCCAAAGGCCGGCATGGTGGGGCAGCGCACGGGCAGGTCCACACGCTCAAGCAAGGCGCCGTCGGGCGACAGCCGCAGCAGGCACTGCCCCTCGAACATGGCCACCCAGTAGCAGCCCTCGACGTCCACCGCCGCCCCGTCGGGTCGGCCGCCGTAGTCCTGCAGCGATTGCGCCGGGGCACGTGGCGCAAAGCGCGCAAAGCTCTGACGAACGCCGACCGTGCCGCCGTCGACATCGAACGGCAGGCAGTAGACCTCGTGCGCCTTGGTGTCGCTCCAGTACATGCGTCGCTGATCGGGACTGAAGGCCAGACCGTTGGATGTGACGATGCCGTCCGCCATCATGGTGAAGCGGCCCTCGGCATAGCGGTAGAGCGCCGAGTGGGGCGCGCGCGCATCATCGATGGTGCCCACCCAGAAGCGCCCCTGAGCGTCGGTCTTGCCATCGTTGAAGCGCTGGCGCTCGGGGTCATAGGGGGACGGCGCCAGCTTCTCATGAGCACCGCTGACCGTATCCAGGCGCCACAAACCGTTGCGCTGGGCCACCAGCAGCCCGCCGCCATCCAGGCGCGCGATACAGCCGGGCTGGCTATCCAGCTGCCAATGATGCTGCTCCCCGCTACGCGGATTGAGGCGCCAAACCTGACGTTCGGCGATGTCCACGTAATAAAGACATTGCTCCTGCTCGTGCCATAGCGGCGACTCACCCAACACCGCGCGGTGCGGGCTGGCACATTCGATCAGGGAAGAGACAGCGGAAGACGGGTTGGCGCTCATGCCCGGCATGCTACGCGCGGAACCGGCCGTAACCGGCGCCCCCCCGAATCACCCAAGCTCGACCTTGAGGTAATGCGCCCCGGGCAGGGGGTTGAAGTAATAGGGCGGCACCTCGACAAAGCCCAGGCTCTCGTAGAGCCCGCGTGCGGCCTCCATATCGTCCAGGGTGTCCAGCAGCATCGCGGAGTAGCCCGCCTCGGTGGCCCTGTCCATCAGGGCCTGGGCCAGGCTGCGCCCCAGGCCGAAGCGCCGAAACGCAGGACGCACATAGAGCCGTTTCATCTCGCAGGCATTGGCGTAGTCCGCGTCCGGCAGCGGGCGAAAAGCGCCACAACCGGCCAAGGCCCCGTCGACCTTGGCCAGCAACATGAGCCCGCCCGGCTCCTCATAGTCGCCCGGAAGACCCTGCAGCTCCGCCTCAAAACCCTGGAAGTCCAGGTCGACCGGCAGGGTGCGGCTGTACTCCCTCAGGATGGCACGCGTGAACTCCCAGTCCTCGGCGCTGGCCGCAATGGTGAGCTCAATCAAGGGCGTGGGGGCGGAGCTGCTGGACATCAAAGCAGTGTAGCGAGAGCTCAGAAAGCCGCCAGGCTGAGCAGCCAGGCCACTGCCGCGACGCTGGCCAACAAGAGCAGCAAGGCCAGCAGGCGACTACCCAGACTGTCTCGCGAACCCACCGAGCCGGGCGGCAATATCTTGTCCCCGCCCAACATGGGCCCCAACAGATTGCGACCCTTGATCACACGGTAGAACAACAGGGCCAGCAGATGCAGCCCCACCAGAGCGTAGATGCCCCACTGCCCCCAGCTCTTGTGGTGCGAGGTCCAGAACAGGCTGGTTTCGGTGCTCACGAAACGCACCAGCGGTCCGGTGATGGCAATCTCGTCGTCCGCGATCAAGCCCGAACCCACCTGCAGGAAAAGCCAGCCCAGCATGGCCAATACCGACAAGGCGCCCAGCGGGTTGTGCCCGATCTCAACGCCCTCCTCGGGCCGCGAACGCCCCCGCAGATAGCGCAGCAGCTTGCCCGGCCCCGGCACAAAGCTGACAAAGCGCGACCAATGCCCCCCCACCAGCCCCCAGGCCAGGCGGAACAGCAGCAGGGCCAGCACCGCGTAGCCCAACCGCATATGCCAGACCATGGCGTTGCCGCCGATCTTGGCACTGAGCACCGCTCCCAGCACACACAGCACCAAGGCCCAGTGAAACAGGCGGGTGGGCAGATCCCAGACCCGAACCGCCTTCATACCCTCTTCTTGCTGCATGCATCACCTCCACATCCCGCTCCGGGGCTCAAGACGCAAGCTCCGGCCCCTGCAAAGGCCCAACGATAGCCCATGAACGCCCTGCGCCCGAAACTGCTGCAGCGCCCGGCAAGACTCCGTACACTGCGTTGGCGCCAGGTTCCCGGCGAGTGATCCACCCATCCCATGAGGACCCCAGCATGAAGATGAAGCAAGCCCTGCTCACCCTGACGGCCACGGCCGGTCTGCTCGCCGCCCTGCCCGCGGCCGCCCAGTTCCAGAAGCCCGAGGACGCGGTCAAGTACCGCAAGGCCGCCTTCACCGTGATGGCCACCCACTTCAGCCGCATCGGCGCCATGGCCCAGGGCCGCGCGCCGTTCGATGGCGCCGCCGCTGCGGCCAATGCCGAGATCGTGGCCGACCTGGCCAAGCTGCCCTTCGCCGGCTTTGTCGAGGGCACCTCAGGCACCGAGAAGGGCACGCCCAAGGCCAATGTCTGGAGCGAGCGCGCCAAGTTCGATGCCGGCGCCAAGAAGATGCAGGACGAGGTCGCCAAGCTGGCCGTGGCCGCCAAGGCCAACAACCTGGATCAACTCAAGGCCGCCTTCGGCAGCGCCGCCCAGACCTGCAAGGCCTGCCACGACGATTTCCGCAATCCTTGAGCGGGCATCGCCCACCCCCTACGCGCTTCGCGCGCCCCCTCAAGGGGGCACGCCCGCAGGACCGGCAAAGCCGGATCCTCGGGCGTCGCGCGAGGGGCGCGCCGGCCTCAAGGCCCGGCGTCGCGCCCGTGGGCGATGAAGCCCGGCCGCTCGCACAGCCGCTGGTAATAAGCCTCCACAGCCGGTAGCTCGGGCCGCGCCATGGGCATGGCCCGCCAGCGGTGGGCGGACAGGCCGATCACCACATCGGCCAGAGTGAAGCGCAGACCGGCCACAAAGCCGCCAGTGGCTTGCAATTGCGTCTCCAGCATCGCCATATGCCGGTTCCAGCTCTCGATGCTGGCGCGCTGCAATGATGCCTCCTGGTGCGCAATGCTCTGCCGCACCAGGCCCATGAAGGAATAGCGCCAGCTATTGTTCAGCTCGGTGGCCTGCCAGTCCATCCAGCGCTCCACCAGCGCGCGCTCGCGCGGTGCAGCCGGCAGCAAATCAACACGCCCCTCGCGCCCAGCCAGATAGCGGCAGATGGTATTGCTCTCCCAGAGCACGAAGTCGGGTCCGTCCAGCAGCACCGGCATCAGGCCGTTGGGGTTCAGCGCCAGAAACTCGCGCGAGCGCCAGTCGCGCTCCTCGCGCTCGACATCCAGCCCCAGCTCCACGCAGGTCCACAGCACCTTGCGCACATTGATGGAGCCGGCTCGCCCGAGAACCTTCAGCGTGCTCATGAGGCAAAGCCCAGCACGACCCGGCGGGTCTTGGCCGATTTCTTCTCAATCTTGGTCACGATGACGGGGCCGATCTCGGCCGTGTTTGCCACATGGGTGCCGCCGCAGGGCTGCAGATCCACGCCCTCGATCTTGAGCACCCGAACCCGGCCCGTGCCGCGCGGAGGCTGCACGCTCATGCTGCGCACCAGGCCGGGGTTGGCGTCCAGCTGCTCGTCGCTGATCCAGCTGTGGCTCACCGCATGGGCGCCGGCCACCAGGCGGGCCAGGCCCGCCGTCAGCGCCTCCTTGTCCAGGGGCTCGGTGGTGTGGAAGTCCAGGCGGGCATAGCCGGCCGTGATGGAGCAGCCGTCCACCGGATGCGGCACCAGGGCGCAGAGCAGGTGGATGGCGGTGTGAAAGCGCATATGGGCATGGCGGCGCGCCCAGTCAATATGCGCGGTCAGGGCAAGACCCGGCACCAGCCCGTCCAGTACGGTGTCGGGCGCCGGGATGTGCAGGATCTCGCCGCCCTCGCCCTTGCGGGTGTCGGCGATGGCGATCTCCCGCCCATCGGCCAGACGCAGCCAGCCGGCGTCGCCGGCCTGGCCGCCGCCCAGGGGATAGAAGACGGTGCGGTCCAGCAGCAGGCCGCGCTCGTCCGCGCGCAGCAGGGTGGCGCCGCATTCACGCAGCTGGGCGTCTTCACGGAACAGGTCCTGGGTAGGCTCGTTCAAACTCATCTCCTCAAGCCACTCAAGCCAGCAGGCTCAGCTGCACCTCGCCACGCGGCGTGTCCAGCCAGGCGTTCAGGCCGTCGCGCGCCTCGAAGCGCTGCAGGCTGATGCCGCTGACGGGCAGCTGATCGGCCGGATGGGGGCCGCCCGCGGCCCATTCGATGAGGGTGGGCAGGCCCTCGCGGCGCAGGCGCCGACCGTCCTGGCGCAGCGCGATGCGCCAGCGCAGATCGCCGCGCTGGGCCGCCACCGGCTCGCCGGCATCGACGCCCTCGCTGCGCATCTGGGCCAGGGCAGCATCCATCTGGGCCACGCGTGCCACCCAATGGATCAGGCCCGGCCCCTGCTCCCGCAGGGCCTGCTGCAGGGCGGGCTGGTCCAGATCGAACCAGCGTGCCCGGCCCACCGGCCCTGGCGCTAGCGGGTCGATGGCAATGATTTCCAGATAGCAGCGAGGATGGGCCGCCGAGCTGATATTGAGCAGGCGGTTGTGCGTGCCCATCAGGGCATGGCTGCCGCCCGGGGCCGGGCTCAGACCCAGCACGCGCTCGCACCAGGCCACGCCCTCGTCCAGCGTGGCGGCGCCGACCACCAAATGATCAAGCTGCATCACCATCGCTCAGAGCCTCACCTGGCCATGAATCAGGGGCGTGACATCGCCGCCAATCCAGGTCTGATCTCCTTCGCGTCGCACGTACACACGCCCGTCGCGACCCAGGGCCGAACCTTGTGAGGCCACGTAGTTGTCGGATGCCAGACCGGCAGCCTGCAGCCACAGGGCCACGCCGGCATTGAGACTGCCCGTGACCGGATCCTCGGGCACGCCGAGGGTGGGCACAAAGGCCCGCAGCTCGAACTGGGTGTCGGCCCCTGCGGGCTGGGCGCCGACCACGCCCAGCTTGAGCCCGCGCATGGCCACGAAATCGGGCTGCAGCGCGCGCACCGCAGCGGCATCCTTCAGGCGTGCAGCCATCCAGCCCGGGCCGTTATCTACCCAAACCAGATCCAGCAAATCGGCCGACGGGATGCGCAGCGATGCCAGCACCTGCTCGCGCAGACCCGCCTCCTGCACCGGCCCACTGCGGCGCAATGGGGGCGCCGCGAAGGCCAGTCGAGCACCCTCCCGCTTCACCCGCACCAGGCCAATGCCGCATTGCTGCACCAGCTCGCCCGGGCGCTTGGGATCGCCGCCCGAGGCCAGCCAGGCATGGGCCGAGCCCAGGGTGGGATGGCCCGCGAAAGGCAGCTCGCCGCCGGGCGTGAAGATGCGCACGCGATAGTCCGCCGCCGGGTCAGTGGGGGGCAGCAGAAAGGTGGTTTCGCTGAGATTGGTCCAGCGCGCAAACGCGGCCATCTGCGACTCATCCAGGCCAGCGGCGTCCACCACCACGGCCAGGGCATTGCCCTTGAGCGGCTGGGCCGTGAACACATCGACTTGTACAAAGCGGCGCAGCTCGCTCATCGCGACATCTCCGTGACAGTTCAGGGGGTGCTCAGGGCCGGCACCTCGGCCAGAGCCTCGCGCAGCACGCGACCCAGGATGGCCACACCCTCGCCAATCAAGTCCGGCGTGAGCGTCACAAAGGACAGACGCAGAGTGCGGGGATCGGGGCGCTGGGCATAGAAGGCCGCGCCCGGCACAAAGGCCACACCCGCCTCCACCGCCGTTTCCAGCAGGGCCATGGCATCCAGGCCCTCGGGCAGGCGGATCCAGAAGAACATGCCGCCCTCGGGGCTCTGCCATTCGCAGCCCTCGGGCAGGTGCTCGCGCAGAGCCACCGCCATCGCATCGCGGTTGGCCTTGTAGCGGGCGCGAATCTGAGGCACATGCTGGTCCAGGAAACCGTCCTTGATCACCTCGTAGACCACACGCTGGTTGAAGCCCGGCGTGTGCAGGTCGGCGGCCTGCTTGGCCTGCAGCAGCTTCGGATACAGCTCGGGCGGCGCAATCATGTAGCCCAGGCGGAAGCCGGGGGTGAGCACCTTGGAGAAGGAGCCCAGGTACACGCTGCCCTCGGGCCACAGCGAGGACAGGGCGTTCGGCGGCGGCTGGTCGAACCACAGATCACCGTAGGGGTTGTCCTCGACGATGGGCACGCCAGCGGCCTGTGCGGCGGCCACCACCTCCTGGCGGCGTGCCGCGCTCATCACGCGACCGGTCGGGTTCTGATAGTTGGGCAGCAGATAGGCGAATCGCGTGCCCGGCGCATCATGCGGCAAGGCGCGCAGGGCTTCGGGGCGCACGCCCTCGCCGTCACTGGCCAGGCTGGCATACAGCGGCTCGAAGGGATTGAAGGCCTGCAGCGCGCCGAGATAGGTCGGGGTCTCCACGGCCACGGGCGCGCCAGCGTCGCACATGATCTTGCCGATCAGGTCCAGGCCCTGCTGCGAGCCGCTGGTCACCAGCACCTGCTCGGGCTTCACGTCCATGCCCAGGGCCGACACGCGGCTCGCCACCCAGTCGCGCAGCGGGGCAAAACCCTCGCTGGCGGCGTACTGCAGAGACTCGCGCGGATTCTGGCTCAGCACCCGATCGCAAGCGCTCTTGATGGCGTCCACCGGAAAGGTATCGGCCGAGGGCAGGCCACCGGCCATGGACAGGATGCCCGGCTTCTCGGTGACCTTGAGGATCTCGCGGATGATGGACGGGTTCATGCGGGCCGCGCGACGGGCCTGGGTCCAGACGGTGCTCATGGGAAATTCTCCGAAAGATGCCGCCGGTCAGGTGCCGACGGGTGAGGGGGTTGATTGTGAATCAGTCGCGGCCAGCATCCGCATGCGGTCTAGTCCTTCCGTACTTGGTCCACCGGCATGCGCTTGCCCAGCCACACCACCGCGATCACCGCAGCGCCAAAGCCCAGCGTCATCGCATCCAGATGCTCACCCAGCAGCGGCACCGCCAGCAGCATGGACAAGAAGGGCTGCAGCACCTGCACCTGACTCACGCGCAGCGTGCCACCCAGGGCCAATGCGCGATACCAGGCGAAGAAGCCCAGCCACATCGAGAACACCGACACATACAGAAAGCCGCCCCAGGCCGACCACGCCACAGGCGTCTTGGGCCAGCTCAGCAAGCCCGCGGGCAGGGTCAGCGGCAGGCTCAGCACCAACACCCAGCAGATCACTTGCTGCGGCGCCATCTGCGTGCTCAGTCGTGCGCCGCCCACATAGCCTGACGAGGCGCTCAAGACCGCCGCCAGCAGCAGCCCATCAGCCCATTGCAGACCCGCCGCACCACGCCAGGCCGCAAAGGCCAGCACCAGGGCAAGACCGGCGACGGCGCAGGCCCAGAAACCGAGCGAGGGTCGCTGCCGCAAGACCAGCGCGGCCATCGCGGCTGTAGCGAGCGGCAACACACCCGAGATCACTGAAGCATGCACCGCATCGACATGGCGCACCGCATAGCCCAGCAGCAGCGGCCAGCCGAACACCACCCCCAGCGCGACCCAAGTCAGCGGCAGCCAGTGCTCGCGGCGCGGCCACGACGCCCCGATCAGGCGCAGATACACCGCCGACAGCAGGCCCGCCAGCGCCGCCCGACCCAGCGCCACGAACAGCGGATCCAGCTGCGGCGCCTCGGCACTACCGCCCGCGAGGCGGGTCATGGGAATGCTCAGCGCAAAGATGAACACACCCACGAAGCCCAGCCACAGACCGCGGGTCTGTTCACTGGAGCTGGGGGTATGGACGGTGCTCATGCGGCCAGTCTAGGCGCCAAGACCGATACAGAACCAGTACACTTTTCCTCACATCGAGAATCACTGTATCGGCATGAAGACCAGTACAAGCACCGCGGCCGGCCCACAGGGCACGGCGCTATCGCGCGGCTCCAGCGTGCCCCTGGCCCAGCAGCTGGCACAGCGCTATGCCGAGCGCATCCGCCAGAGCCTGCTGCTGCCCGGGGCGCGCCTGCCCTCGGTGCGCGAATGTGCGCAGCGCCATGGTGTGAGCCCCCATACCGTGGTGGCCGCCTATGACCAGTTGCTGGCGCAAGGCCTGCTCGAAGCGCGCAAGCAGCGCGGCTTTTTTGTACGCGACGGCGCCGCCCCCGCAGCGCCTCTTGCAACACGCGGTACACGCACGCCGCGCGCGGGCGGCCAGACGGAGAAGCCGCTGGATGCCAGCAGCCTGATCCGCAGCATGTTCCAGGCCGACCCCAGCTCGGCACCGGGCCTGGGCACGCTGCCCAGCGAATGGCTGGATCAGGCCATGCTGCAAACCACCATGCGGCGCGTCGTCGTGCAGAGCGGCGACGAGGACAGCCCGCTCCTGCTGCAATACGGTGAACCCGCCGGCGACGAGCGCCTGCGCATGGCACTGACCCGCCGCCTGGACGATGTGGGCATTGCCTGCACACCGGGGCAGATCCTCAGCACCGTCGGGGCCACGCATGCCCTGGACCTGATCACCCGCAACCTGCTCAAGCCCGGCGATGCGGTGCTGGTGGATGAGCCGGGCTGGGCCATCGAGTTTGCGCGCCTGACCCAGGCCGGCATGCGACTGCTGCCCGTGCCACGCGGCGCCGAGGGCCCGGACCTGGATGTGATGGCGCGCCTGGTCGAGCAGCATGGGCCGCGGGCCTATGTCACGGTCTCGGTCCTGCACAACCCCACGGGCAACACCCTGAGCCTGGGCGCCGCACACCGCATCCTGCAACTGGCCGAGGCGGGCGACTTCTTCATCGTCGAGGACGACACCTATGCCTTCCTCGCGCCCAACCACCTGCCGCGCCTCTCGGCCCTGGATGGGCTGCGCCGCAGCATCTATGTCTCGGGTTTCTCCAAGATCCTCACGCCGGCCTTCCGGGTCGGCTATCTGGCCGCCAGCCCGGAGCGCATCACCCGGCTCACCGAGGCCAAGATGTTGCAGACCCTGACCAGCAGCCCTTTGCTGGAGCGCGCCGTGGCCCTGTGCCTGGAGCAGGGGCAGCTGCGCCGGCATGCCGAACGGGTGCAGGACAGGCTGGCCGCCGCCCGCCAGCGCGTGGTGCGCATGGCGCTGGAGGCGGGGTGCCAGTTCACGGCCCCGCCCCAGGGCCTGTTCGGCTGGGTGGACACCGGCGTGGACACGGAGCGTCTGGCCCAGCGCATGCTGGATGCCGGCTGGCACATCTCGCCCGGGCTGATGTTCAGCGCCACGCGCCAGCCCGGCACGCTGATGCGCCTGAACTTCGCCACGGCCCAGGACGCCAGATTCTGGCGCCAGCTGCAGCGTGAGCGAGACGCCCTGCAGCGCACCTGAGCGGCCCGCGCCCTCACTCGCTGAAGCGATTGCGTCCGCCCTGCTTGGCGCGGTAGAGGGCCTGGTCGGCACGCAGATAGAGCCGCTCGGCATCGTCCTCGGGCTGCAGCTGTGCCAGCCCCAGACTCAGCCCCAGCACGCCCGTCTCGGGCCCCGCCTCATGCACCACCGCCGCCTCGCGCAACGCCCGCTGCAGGGCGGCGGCGCAATGCCGGGCGCCGTCCAGATCGGTGTCCGGCAGCAGCAGCGCAAACTCCTCACCGCCCAGCCTGGCGGCCAGATCGCCGGGGCGGCGTCCCGAGCTGGCCAGGCAGTCCGCCACGATCTTGAGGGCTTGATCGCCCTGCTGGTGCCCGTAGTGGTCGTTGTAGCGCTTGAAGAAGTCCACATCCGCCAGCAGCAGGCACAGGGGGCGGCCGTCGCGCCGGCTCTGGTTCAGGGCCTGCTCCAGGTACTCGTCGAAGCCGCGCCGGTTCGCCAGTCCGGTGAGGGGGTCGCTGCGCGTGAGCGCCTCCAGCGCCTGCACCTGGTCGGCAATGATGGCCAGCAGGGCGTTTGTGCCTTTAGCCAGCTCAGCCACCTCGTCGCCCCCCTGCTTCGACACCCGCCGCCTCCAGTCGCGCGACTCGCGGATCCCGCGTACTTCCCGCCCCAGCCTGGCCAGCCGCACAACCACCAGACGATCCAGGGCCAGCATCAGCCCCAGGGCCAGCGCCGCCGCCAGGCCCAGCACCAGGGCGCCGACACGCTCCAGCAGGGCCTCGGCCCGCAGCAGCCCCTGGCGCGGCCAATAGGCTCGCAGGGCTACCACGGGCACTCCGCCGATATCGCGCAGCGGCCAGTTCAGCTGCAGCTCGCTGTCCAGTTCCCGCAAGCGCACCGGCCCATACCCCGTCAGCGTCGACAGCTCGACGGCCAGTGCATCGCCCGCCAGCGCTTGCGTGGGGGAAATCGGCTCCAGCGTGAAACGCAAGGTGCTGCGGCGTGCCAGTGCCGAGCTAATCTGCGGCCCCATGGCGATCGCCGCGGTGACCACCGCCGCATCCCCGGGCACCACTTGGCCTGTGCTGCCCAAAAGCGGGCGCTGGCACAGCAGGAGCAAACGCTCACCCGAACGCGCCAGCCCGCAGGGCAGCGGGGCCGACGCCTGGGCCAGCCGTGCCCGCTCGATCAGCGCCCGCGTGGCTGGCGACAGGGTCTGCGGCAGGCCCCAGGAGGCGGCCGCGGGTGAGGCCGCCTGCAGGGCCAGAGAGCCATCGGCCCGGTGCACGGCCAGCCAGCTCAAGCCCGATGACGCGATTGCCTGTGGGCTGAGATTACGTGCTGCAAACGCGGTATCGGGCTTGCGCACATGCTGGAGCAACTCATCCCAGTTGCTCCAGGGCCGCAGCTCCAGGTCCAACTGCAGAAACTGGTCATCCAGCGCCAGCAACAGCAGCTCCAGCCGGTCCACGGCCGCTTCTCGATCCAGTTCGCCGTAACTTCGCTGCAACTGCTCACGCAGCAACCACAGGCTCAAGCCGCCGCACAGCAAGTACAGCAACAACACCCACAGCGCCACCTTGAGTCGCAAACCCATGCCCGATCCCTCGCCAAAGGTCTGGCATGAGTATCGCCAAATCGGCCCGCTAGCATCTACCATCCCCGACACTCGCCCGCGCACGCGCCCCATGAGCCCCACCGAAGCCCCCCACGAGCCGCGCTTTCTGGTCGTCGACCCTCTCGAAGGGGTGCGCACCTATGCACGCCGGCTGATGCTGAGCCAGGGCTATGCCGCGGAGTCCTTCCGCGACTGCGCCGACCCCGAGAGTGCCCTGCAGATTGGACGGGAATTCCGACCCGACTTCCTGATCACGGACTGGTTTCCCAAGGCCAGCATGAGCGGTCTGCAGCTCTATGCCGAGCTGCGTCGCCACCTGCCCGGTTGCCGGCTGGCCTTGCTGAGCTTCGAGGTCACGCCCGCCCATCAGGCCCAGGCGACGGCGGCGGGCTCACGCTTCCTGCTGCGCAAGCCCTTCACCGCCGATGAACTCAAGACCACCCTGCGCGACGCCCTGGCCAAGCTGGCACGGGAGCGACCTGACCTGATCATGCGCCTGCAGGCTGTGGCGAGCAGACAGCGACCACAGCGGCAAGACTTGCTCGCGAGCCTGACCCAGCCTCCACCCGCCTTGCGGGTGGGTGAGGATGTGATCTATCAAGGACGCCCGGATCGGGTCGCCCAGATCGTGATCAGCCATGGCGAGCTGATCGTTCAGCTCAAGGGCTCGGGTGCCATGGTGCCGGCGGCCAAGCTGAGCCGCAAAACAGCCTGAGGTTCCGTCAACCGCCCGCCTGGATGTCGGCTCACTTGGCCTCCAGCACTTCCCAGCGCTCCAGCAGGCCCAGCAGCTCTTCGTCGATTTCCGCGGCGCGCGCCGTCACCTCGGCAATGCGGGCCGCCCCCTGGGCATAGAGCTCCACGCCATTGAGCAGGGCATTGATCTGCACCTGCTCCGCCTCCAGCGCCGCCACCTTGGCCGGCAGCTCATCCAGCTCGCGCTGCTCCTTGTAGCTGAGCTTGCGCTTGTTGGCCACCACCGGGGCGGGCGCGGGCGCCGCTGCAGGGGCCGGAGCCGACGCCGGGGCCGCCTTGGCCTGCAGCGCCGCCGCGCGCTTGGACTGGGTCAGCCAGTCCTGGATATCGCCCTCGTACTCGCGCCAGCGGCCCGGGCCCTCGTTGACGATGGTGCTGGTCACCACATTGTCCAGAAAGCGGCGATCGTGGCTGACCAGGAAGACCGTGCCGTCATAGTCGGCCAGCAGTTCTTCGAGCAGCTCCAGGGTCTCGATGTCCAGGTCATTGGTCGGCTCGTCCAGCACCAGCACATTGGCCGGGCGGGCAAACAGACGGGCCAGCAGCAGGCGGTTGCGCTCGCCACCCGAGAGGCTCTTGACGGGCGAGTTGGCCCGCGCCGGCGAGAACAGGAAGTCGCCCAGATAGCTCTTGACGTGCTTCTTCTGCGTGCCGATCTCGATCCACTCGCTGCCGGGGCTGATGGTGTCGGCCAGGGTGGCGTCCAGATTCAGCGTGTCGCGCATCTGGTCGAAATAGGCCACGGTCAGCTTGCTGCCCTGGCGCACCACGCCGCTATCGGGCTGCAGCTCGCCCAGGATCAGCTTGAGCAGGGTGGTCTTGCCCGCGCCATTGGGGCCGACCAGACCGATCTTGTCGCCGCGCAGAATGGTGGCGCTGAAGTCGTCGACGATCATCCGGTCGCCATAGCGCTTGCTGACGTTCTCCAGCTCGGCCACGATCTTGCCGCTGCTGGAGCCCGTGTCGATGTCCAGGCGGACCTTGCCCTGCACATCGCGGCGAGCGGCGCGCGCCTCGCGCATCTCGTGCAGGCGCTGCACGCGGGCCACGCTGCGGGTGCGGCGTGCCTCCACGCCCTTGCGAATCCAGACCTCTTCCTGGGCCAGCAGCTTGTCGAAGCGCGCATTGGCCAGGGCCTCGTTCTCCAGCTCATAGGCCTTGGCGGCCTGGAAGGCGGCGAAATTGCCCGGATAGCCGCGCAGCTGGCCGCGATCCAGCTCGACGATGCGATTGGCCACATTGTCCAGAAAGGCGCGGTCGTGCGTGATCAGCAGCAGCGAGCCCTTGAACTCATTGAGCAGGCCCTCCAGCCAGGCGATGGCGTCCAGGTCCAGATGGTTGGTGGGTTCGTCCAGCAGCAGCACATCGGGCTGGGCCACCAGGGCGCGTGCCAGGGCCACGCGCTTCTTCAGGCCGCCCGACAGGGTGCCCACGATGCGCGCCCCGTCCAGCCCCAGGCGCTGCAGGGTCTCGTCCACCCGCTGCTCCCAGGTCCAGCCGCCGATATGCTCGATGCGCTCCTGCACCCAGGCCAGATCGTCGTTCGGGTCATGCAGCTCGAAGCGCTCGCGCAAGGCCTTGGCCTCGGCCACGCCCTCGCTCACCACCTCGAAGATGCTGGCCTCGGGATTGAGCTCGGGCTCCTGCGGCACATAGACGCTGGTCAGACCCTGCTGCAGCTGCAGCAGGCCATCGTCCAGCTTTTCGATGCCGGCCAGGATCTTCAACAGGGAAGACTTGCCCGTGCCATTGCGGCCGATCAGGCCCACGCGCTCGCCGGTCTCAAGGGCGAAATTGGCGCCATCCAGCAGGGGCACATGGCCGAAAGCTAGATGGGCGTTGGAGATGGAGAGGACTGCCATGGGCGCGATTGTCTCCGACAGCTCCATCCGAGGGCCGGCCCCCTGCTGGCGAGCCGGCGCCGGATGCGTTCAAAGATGCATCACACAGGTCAGACCGGCAGCAGGCCAACTCGACGAACCCTGTGCCGCGCCAGTTGTGGCGACGGCGGCGAACGAATGGAACCCTGCTAAGCGGTTGGTATCTGGGCCCGCACCGAACCCGAGTGCAACAAGGCAGCCTGTAGATGTGCAGTCTGTTCTCTGTGGCGCTGCATCGAGCCCGAACTCAGGTCTGGATGGAAATACGGCAAAGGCACCTATCGAAAACAGTCAGTTCCGGGCAGGTTTATTCGCTGGTGAGTCCCTGTAGAGGGGGCGTTGGGCGGCACCGGCGGAGCTGTTCAGGTGGCGTTACTGAGGTATGAGCTACTCAGGCTGCTTGAACTGCACAACGTTGCCTTCAGGGTCCCAGCCATCCAGTACGGTGTGCCCGCGGAAGTGCCAGGCTCCGGTGTCCGGCTTGAGGTAGCCCCCTGTTTCTTCGACTGCGCGGCGAACATCGGCAAGGCTTGCGACCACGAAGGTAGGCTTGAACGGGGTTTCCTCTCGCGGCTTGGGCGGCTTCTCGATGGCTATTCCCGCGGCGTACTTGCGAGGAATGGTGTGGATGACTACCTCGTAACCATGACCGCGTAAAAGATCGTGGGAGGTGTCCGACTCTTCGACTGCGAGGGCCAACGTCTGCTGGTAGAAGGCAGAGACGCGCTTCTTGTTCTTGGCGAAGACCACGAGACCTTGCTGAAGCATGAATGGCTTTCGGTATTCGGAGCAGTGGCAAACAGTGGCGCGTTATGTGCCGCCTAACGAAGCTGTCCAATAACCCATTGCCCACGCGTCACGAACTTTGACGAGCGGAACGGGCACTGGTGCCGCAGGGTTTTCATATCGAGTGATTGTGGCGCCAACTGCGGGCGACTGTGAGCGCTGACGAACCCTGCTGATGGGGGATATCACAACCCTAGCCGTGGCCCTCACTGACACGAGCCGCTGTGCGCCAGTTTCCCAGTGTTTTGCATCTGGCAGAACGGCTGCCACTGCGGTCGAGCCAGTCCGCGCGACAAAAAGCTGGGCATGCAGATCATTCCCGTGGCTCAACCCGCCTGACAACACCATGGCAGATCAACGACTTGGGTGGTGTTTCTTGAGGGGCGTCACCCGAGATGCACAGCTGAGAGCTTGACCACCTGACCGTCGGGACAAGCGTCATCTCTGAGGCGTGCCCCGAAACGTGGCGCTTGAGATCACCTGAGACCGCTCGGACAACGTTACCTCGACGCCGGTGTCTGTAAACCTGAGCCGGAGCCTGTAGGCATTGATGTTTCCAACTTCGTCGTACTCGATCGTGAAGCTGTCTTCGCTTTTCCACGCGCCGCTCACAGCAACGGGTAGCCCGGAAGGACCGCCGGAAGACAAGCGCGGAACCCCGCCTAACCCGATGGGCCTTGGCCCATCACGCCGATCGCCGATCTCGAGCTCAAGTTGCGGGTCAGCTGCGTCGACAAAGGTGAGCACAAAAGACTTCAGGTTTAGCGGGTTGGCGGCGAGGGCATATCGCCTGCCCGAAACCTTGTTCGCCAGCGGTGAGATGTATGAAGCTGGAAGCGGTGGCATTGCCGCCGCTCTAACCGCCGCCGCCAAGCGGGCCGTTCCGGACTGGTTCTCCGGCAATGACTGATCTGACTTGAGTGCACGTCCCAAGAGCGCACCGACATCGCTAGGCTCGAACTCGCCGCCCGTGAAAACGACGACGAGGTTTCGCTCTGGAATGACGGTGATGCGCTGACCACCCCGGCCGACTGCCTCGAACTCAGACGGCTGCCTGTATTGGTGAAGCCACAGACCGTATCCGTACCTTTGGTTGGTGTTCGGCGGCAGGGCTTGCGGCTGGATCGCCGCTTCCATCCAGTCCGTCGGGACGAGCTGGCGATCTTCCCAACGGCCATTGTTGAGCCACAGGTACCCGAGCTTGGCCATGTCACGGGGCTCAAGGCGCAAATCACCCCATCCGTATGAGATTCCCTGCGCATCGGCTGGCCAGATGGCGTTGCGAATGCCAAGTGGCGAGAACAGTTTGCGCCGTGCGAAGTCCAGCGCGCTAACGCCCGTCGCTTTCGTGATGGCACCGGAGAGCAGATGCATGCCGCCCGAGCAGTACTCAAAGCGGCTACCGGGTTCGTCGCGCATCGGGAGGTCCAACATGAACTGCGTCCAGTCTTTTGTTTCCCTCATCTGCCAGAGCGTGAACTCTCCAGGGGCAGCGCGGCAGTCCAGCCCGGATGTCATCGACATGAGATGTTTGAGAGTCATTCGCCGCTTGCGCTCGTCCAAATTGGCGATGGGCTGCCCGGCAAAGATTGAAGCCAGGGTCTGCGATGGCCCTTTGAACGCTCCTGCGCCGCCGGCGATTCCGGCAAGCGTCGTGGTGACGGCTTTCGTCACGGAGGCTACATCATGGAGTTGTCCATTCTGGAACGGCCAGAAGTACGCATCCAACACGATGTAGCCATTACGGACGATGGTGACACTATGGATGCGCGTACCGTGGTCGCGAACATAGTCGAGGGCATCGGCCAGTGCCTCGGAGTCCAGCCCCTGTGCTTCCGGGGAGGAATAGCGCCACTCATGCGTTGGCCAATACCTACCTTGTGCACTGGCTTGGGATGCGCCGGCTCCAACCAGTACAGCGATAGCGATGGAGAACGTATTGATGAATCGAGCGGAGTGGAACATGTGCTTTCCTGGAACTCCTCTTGCGACGCGTTGAACCTCGGCGCTGGCCGCTACGCGATGCGAGCAAGGGCGAGGAGTACATCGACGCGGGCCAAGACTACTTCGAGGCGCGTTACCGCAACCGCGTGCTGCGCAACCGAACCCAGCGGGCAAAAGCTGGGCATGCAGATCATTCCCGTGGCTCAACCCGTCTGAAAACACCATTACCGATCAACTGCTTGGGTGGTGTTTCTTGAGAGGGCTCACCGCGTGGTGGAAATAAACCTGCCTCTGCTTGCCTGAACAACCGGCACGTTTAGAGAAACAGTTCAGCCAGGGACAGCAGGAATCTCATCTCTCGTTTCAGATTCGTCGCCAACGTAAAGCAATTGAAGCGTTCCATTGATGTCCCCGTCCTTGTCTTTGATCAACTCATCGGTTGTTCCAGGAACTACGGAATCTATCGTGATAGTGGACTCCCGGAGTAAATGAAACATCTCGCTCCACGCTTCTGAGGGAAGTAGGAGCTGAAAGACGGAGGACTTGTTCGAGTAGTGCCTTATGTCAGTGACAGATGCGCCTGCTGCAGAGAGAGCAACTCTTGCAGCATTGACTGCCTCGAAGCGTTGAAGCCGTGTGTGCGCTTGAACTTGGAAGAGTCTGCTGTTGGATTTCTTCATGAGCAGAAAAGCGCGCTGTGGATCTGTGAGGCCTAACGACGCTGTCCAATAACCCATTGCCCACGCGTCACGAACTTTGACGAGCGGAACGGGCGCTGGTTCAGCAGAGTTTCATTGCGACTGATTGTGGCCCCAGCTGCGGGCGCGTTTGAGCGCTGCCGAACCCTGCTGATGGGGGATATCACGGCCCTGGCCGTAGCCCTCACTGCCTCCAGCCGCTGTGCGCCAGCTTCACGATGTTGTGCTGATGGCGGCGACGGCGGCCGCTGGCTCCGGTGCTCAGGCAGGCGCGTCGGCCAGTGCGCGCTCCAGTGCGTCGATGAAGAGCTGGGCCACGTCGATGCCGCTCTGGCGGCTGATCTCCTGAAAGCCGGTGGGGCTGGTGACATTGATCTCGGTGAGGCAGTCACCGATCACGTCCAGGCCCATCAGCAGCAGGCCGCGGGCGCTAAGTTTGGCGGCCACGCCCTCGGCGATCTCGCGGTCGCGCGGGCTGATGGGCTGGGCCACGCCCTTGCCGCCCGCGGCCAGATTGCCGCGGATCTCGCTGCCCTGGGGGATGCGGGCCAGGCACCAGGGCACGACCTCGCCGCCGATCACCAGCACGCGCTTGTCGCCCTTGACGATCTCGGGCACATAGCGCTGCACCATCACGGTCTCGGCGCCGCCCTTGTTGAGCGTCTCGATGATGGAGCCCAGGTTCAGCGCATCGGGGCCCACGCGGAAGATGCCCATGCCGCCCATGCCGTCCAGGGGCTTGAGGATGATGTCGCGGTGCTCGGCGTGAAAGGCCTTGATGGCCTCGGCGCTGCGCGTCACCAGGGTGGGCGAGATGTACTCGGGAAACTCCAGGATGGCCAGCTTCTCGGGGTGGTCGCGCAGGGCCGCGGGCTTGTTGAAGATGCGGGCGCCTTCGCGCTCGGCCTGGGAGAGCAGATGGGTGGCGTAGAAGAACTCGCTGTCAAAGGGCGGGTCCTTGCGCATGATGATGGCGTCGGTGCCGGCGGCCAGGCCCAGGTCGGCCGTTTCCTCGGTGCGGAACCAGTCGTGCTCATCACCGGTGAGCACGATGCGCCGCGCGCCGCGGGCCGTGACCCGGCCACCGCTGACCCAGACCAGGTCCGCCGGATGGCAGGCCCAGAGCACATGGCCGCGCCGGGCGGCCTCGCGCATCATCGAGAAGGTGGTGTCCTTGTAGGTCTTGAAGCTTTCCAGCGGGTCGGCAACGAAGAGCAGGATCATGGGCGTGGCGCTTTCTTGCAGGATGACGGGCCGCAGTGTGGCACGGCGGGCGCCGTGCGGCGGGGCTCAGGCTTCTTGGTCTTCGTCCGCCTCATCCCCTTCGGCCGGCTTGGCCTGGGCGGGACGCGGCACAAAGCGGCGCTGGGCCGGCTTGGCCAGCAGCTCCAGGTAGAAGGCCGGGGCGCCCGCGGCGGCGGCCTCGTTGATGCGGTCCATGAAGGCGCCCACATGGCAGACCTCGGCCGTGTCCTCCGTCAGGCCGAAGCGGCAGTCGAAGTCCCAGAAGTCCATTTGCGAGGGCAGGGTCTTGCGACGCTCGCGCTTCATGTACTGGCGGATCTCGTGCTTGATGGCCTCCAGCAGGCGCTCGGGGTGCTTGCCTTCGATCTGGAGTTGGAACGTCTTCTTCATGGCAAGCCTCTTTGTCGGTGGGGGCAGGATTATCGGCCAGGGTGCTCAGCGTGCGCGAAAGCGGGCCACCAGCAGGGCCGCCGTGCCGGCCACCACGCCCCAGAAGGCCGAGCCTATGCCCAGCACCGTCAGGCCCGAGAGCGTGACCAGAAAGGTGAGGATGGCGGCGTCGCGGTGCTGCTCGTCCTTGAGCGCGGTGTTCAGGCCGCCGGCAATCGTGCCCAGCAGGGCCAGGCCCGCCACCGCGGCCACCAGCTCGCGCGGAATGGCCGCCAGCAGGCCCACGACCGCGCCGCCGGCCAGGCCCAAGGCAATGTAGAACACGCCCGCCATCACCGCGGCGGTGTAGCGCCGGGCGGGGTCCTCATGCGCCTCGCGGCCGGTGCAGATGGCGGCCGTGATGGCGGCCAGATTGAAGGCATAGCCGCCAAAGGGCGCCAGCACCAGGGTGGCCAGGCCGGTGACGGAGATGGAAGCCGACACCGGGGTCTGGTAGCCCGCCGCGCGCTGGGCCGCCACGCCGGGCAGGTTCTGCGAGGCCATGGTCACCAGAAACATGGGCAGGGCCACGCCCACCAGGGCCGCGAGGCTGAAGCTGGGCGTGGTCCAGACCGGCACGGCCCAGCCCCAGTGCACGCCTTCCATATGGATGCGGCCCAGGCCGGCAGCCACCACCACGCCGCTGAGCAGCACCAGGGGCACGGCATAGCGCGGCAGCCAGCGCCGGCCCAGCAGATAGACCCCGGCCATGGTCAGCACGATGGCGGGCTCGCTGCGCACGGTGAGCACCGCGTCCAGGCCAAAGCGGGCCAGCACCCCCGCCAGCAGGGCGGCGGCCACGGCCAGGGGAATGCGGTCCATCAGGCGCTCGAACCAGCGCGTCACGCCAAAGAGCAGGATCAGCGCGCCACACATCAGGAAGGCGCCAATCGCCTCGCTCATGCCCAGGCCCGTGCTGCCGGCCAGCAGGGCCGCGGCGGGCGTGGACCAGGCGGTGAGCACGGGCTGGCGGGTCCACAGGGCCAGGCCCAGGCTGGTGATGCCCATGCCCAGGCCCAGGGCCCAGATCCAGGAGGCCGTCTGCGCCGGGGTCGCCCCCAGGGCCTGGGCGGCCTGGAAGACGATGGCCACCGAACTGGTGAAGCCCACCAGCACGGCCACAAAGCCCGCCACCGTGGCGGGCAGCGAAATATCGTTGAGCAAACGCCGCATGCGCGGCAGCATAAGGGCATTCAAGCAGCGCAATCGCGGAGGTCGCTCGATGTGTCGGTTCCTGGCCTACCTGGGAGAGCCCATCTATCTGGAACAGCTGGTCTGCCGGCCGCGCCACTCTCTGGTGCGGCAGTCGCTGCAGGCCGAGGAGTCCAAGACGGTGACCAATGGCGACGGCTTTGGCATCGGCTGGTATGGCGAACGCGAAACGCCCGGCGTCTACCGCGAGGTGATGCCGGCCTGGTCGGATGAGAACCTGCTCTCGCTCTCGGCCACGGTGCAGTCGCGCCTGTTCCTCGCCCATGTGCGCGCGGCCACCGGCGGTGGCATTGCGCGGCAGAACTGCCACCCCTTCCACTACGGCCGCTATCTCTTTATCCACAACGGCCAGGTGGGCGGCTACGGCCAGCTGCGGCGAGCCCTGGAGACCGAGCTGCCGGATCACTTGTACGAGCAGCGGCGCGGGGCCACGGACTCGGAGCTGCTGTTCCTGCTCATCATGGCCCGGCTGCAGGAGGGCATGTCGGCGCCCGAAGCCATGCGCGCCGTGCTGCAGCACACCGAAGTCCTGATGAAGGCCCGAGACATCAAGGCACCGCTGCGCTTTGCGGCGGCGCTGGCGGATGGTCAGCAGATCTGGGCCCTGCGCTATGCCAGCGACGACGCGGCCCCCACCCTCTACCTCAAGCCCCAGGTCGGGGGCTGCGCCGTGGCCTCCGAGCCCTTGGGCGACGATGTCGAGGCCTGGCGGCCCCTGGGGCCGCGCCCGCGGGCCCATCTTCAGCCGGGCCGCGTTGAGCTGCTGCCCATCTGAAGCCACGGGCACCAGGGGGCAGAACTGGTAGCGAACGCTGGCGCTGTAGGTGCGGCC
>NZ_JBKCLH010000089.1:0-5318 GCF_046300915.1 Roseateles sp.
GGCCCATCAGCAGACGCTGACCCAGGCTGCGGGGCTGCGTATCGGTGCTGCTGCTGCTGGCGTCGCTCATGGCTCAGGCACCCGTGGGGGCGGCCGGCGCGGGGGCCGGCTTGGCAGGAGGCACGGGCCGGGGCCGCCGGGCCAGCTTGCCCACCAGCTGGGTCAGCTCTTCGCGCGCAGCCAGGCGCAGCGCCTCGGAGGCGGCGCTGGGATACTGCTTGCGGTCGAAAGGCGCACGCAGGCGCACCACCCAGAGACCGGGCGGCACCACGCCACGTTCGGCACCGCTGGCGAAAGCGGCGCGGATCTGGCGCTTGAGCAGGGAGCGGGTCACGGCGCGGCGGGCGTGGCGCTTGGGCACCACAAGACCCAGCCAGCAACCCTGGGGCAGGGCCTGTACCAGGGCTTCATCCACAAGGCTGTGGGCCACCTGTGCATCAGCTGTTGATAACTCAGCAGCTTCTGTGGACAAGTTTCGTCCAGGCAGGCTGGGAACGGCCGTGACATGGTGAGCGGCGAAGTGGGGGCTTCGCACCCGACTGGGCGCCCCCAACACGCGCTCAAAGTCGGCCGATCGCTGGATGCGGCCGATCACGATCTTCGCGTCCCGGCTTAGACGGCCAGGCGCTTGCGGCCCTTGGCGCGGCGCGCAGCGATCACGGCGCGGCCGCCGCGGGTCTTCATGCGAACCAGGAAGCCATGGGTACGGGCGCGACGGGTCTTGGAAGCTTGGTAAGTGCGTTTCATGCTGGAACCTCTACGAAGGCGAGTAATGCTAGGTGCGCTAACTGCGCCTAGGGGGCTGTGTTAGCAGCCCAGGTCGGTTAGCTCGGAGGAGATGGGCGGCTGCCATCGCGCCGGGCTTCTGAGCCCTCTCAGATCGATGCAGCCCCGGGCTCCGGCGCCTTGCGGCAAGCCCGAGTCCGACGCCGGCACCCGATGCCCGGCACCCGCGCGCCTGAACCTCCAGCGCCCGGAAAACCCGCGATTACACCAAAAATCCCCAGGGCGGTCAACGAGCGTCAAGGCCCGACTCGGGATTTAGGGGGATTGACCCGGTCGAAATTTCTGTGGATAACCTGGGGTCTGGCGGCCCCAAGACCCGTACAATCCGGCCGCTCAAGAACAAGTTTTCCACAATGAGCGCTGATCTCTGGCAGCGCGGCTGCGAACGGCTGGCCGCGGAACTGCCCGAACAACAATTCAACACCTGGATCCGCCCCCTGCCCCCGGCCGACGTGGCCGATGGCGGTGCCGATGGCGTGCTCGTCTCCCTGCGTGTGCCCAACCGCTTCAAGCTGGACTGGATTCGCAACCAGTACGCCGGCCGCATCGAATCCATCCTGAGCGAGCTGGCCGGCCGCCCGGCCCGGCTGGAGCTGGCCCTGGCCCCGCGCGAGCCCCTGGGTCGCATGGTCCAGCCTGCCAACCAGCCCGTGGCCCTGGGCCAGGTGCTGCACAAGGGCATGAACCCCGCGTCCGCCCCCGCCGCGTCCCCGTCCGCCGCCCCGGCGCAGGCCTCGGGGGCAGCGCCGGCCGCCGTGGCCGCCCAGCCCACCCCGAAGCTGGCGGCCCAGACCCCGCCGCCCAGCGCCAGCCGTCACCGCATCAACCCGGCCCTGACCTTTGACACCCTGGTGCCCGGTCGCGCCAACCAGATGGCCCGCACCGCCGCCCTGCATGTGGCCGGGGCGCCCGGCGCCATGTACAACCCGCTCTTCATCTACGGCGGCGTGGGCCTGGGCAAGACCCATTTGATCCACGCCGTGGGCAATGCCCTGCTCAAGGACAAGCCCGATGCGCGGGTGCTGTACCTGCACGCCGAGCAGTTCATCTCGGACGTGGTGAAGAACTACCAGCGCAAGACCTTTGACGAGCTCAAGGCCAAGTACCACTCGCTGGACCTGCTGCTGATCGACGATGTGCAGTTCTTCGCCGGCAAGGACCGCACGCAGGAGGAGTTCTTCAACGCCTTCGAGGCCCTGCTGGCCAAGCGCGCCCACATCATCATGACCTCGGACACGTATCCGAAGGGCCTGGTGGACATCGACGAGCGCCTGACCAGCCGCTTCGACGCCGGCCTGACGGTGGCCATCGAGCCGCCCGAGCTGGAGATGCGGGTGGCCATCCTGATCAAGAAGGCCGAGGCCGAACAGGCGCCCATGCCCGAGGACGTGGCCTTCTTCATTGCCAAGAACGTGCGCGCCAATGTGCGCGAGCTCGAAGGCGCCCTGCGCAAGGTGCTGGCCTACAGCCGCTTCTCGCACAAGGAAATCAATATCCAGCTGGCCCGCGAGGCGCTCAAGGACCTGCTCTCCATCCAGAACCGCCAGATCTCGGTGGAGAACATCCAGAAGACCGTGGCCGACTTCTACAAGATCAAGGTCGCCGACATGTACAGCAAGAAGCGCCCGGCCAGCATCGCCCGGCCGCGCCAGATTGCCATGTACCTGGCCAAGGAGCTCACGCAAAAGAGCCTGCCCGAGATCGGCGAGCTCTTTGGCGGGCGCGACCACACGACCGTGCTGCACGCCGTGCGCAAGATCGGTGGCGAGCGCCAGAAGAACACCGAGCTGAACCAGCAACTGCATGTGCTGGAGCAGACGCTCAAAGGCTAGGGTTCCTCCAGCCAGAAACACCCCTTAACTGGGTGAAAATAGGCGGCATTGCCCAATGGCGGCCAGACCAGCCAAACAAGCGGAGAGAGGTTAAACATGATTGTGTTGAAAGCCACCCAGGACAAGGTGCTCGCGGCCCTGCAGGCCGTGGCCGGCATCGTCGAGCGGCGCCACACCCTGCCCATCCTGGCGAATGTGCTGATACGCAAGCAGGGCTCGCAGATCGAGCTCACCACCTCGGACCTGGAGATCCAGGTCCGCACCACGGCCGAGCTGGACGGCGACGCCGGCAACTTCAGCACCACCGTGGGCGCGCGCAAGCTGATCGACATCCTGCGCTCCATGCCCTCGGACCAGACGGTCAGCCTCACGGCCAATGCCAGCAAGCTCACCCTGCAGGGCGGCAAGAGCCGCTTCACCCTGCAGACCCTGCCGGCCGACGACTTTCCCCTGGTGCAAGAGGCCGCCGACTTCGGCCCCGCCTTCAGCGTGCCGCAGAAGACGCTCAAGAGCCTGATCAACCAGGTGCACTTCGCCATGGCGGTGCACGACATCCGCTACTACCTCAACGGCATCCTGTTCGTGGCCGAGGGCAAGACCCTGACCCTGGTGGCCACCGACGGCCACCGCCTGGCCCTGGCCCAAGCCCAGCTGGAAACCGAGTGCCCCAAGCAGGAGGTGATCCTGCCGCGCAAGACCGTGCTGGAGCTGATGCGCCTGCTCAAGGACGGTGGCAAGGGTGAGGAGGAAGAGCAGCCCATCGAGATGCGCTTTGCCGGCAACCAGGCCAAGTTCAGCTTCTCGGGCATGGAGTTCGTCACCAAGCTGGTCGAGGGCAAGTTCCCCGACTACAACCGCGTGATCCCCAAGAACCACAAGTTCAAGGTCACCCTGGGCCGCGCCCCCCTGCTGGCCAGCCTGCAGCGCGCCGCCATCCTGACCAGCGAGAAGTTCAAGGCCGTGCGCCTGAGCTTCGAGCCCGGCCTGCTCTCCATTGCCTCCAGCAATGCCGAGCAGGAAGAGGCCAAGGAAGAGATCGAGATCGACTACGGCGGCGACCTGATCGAGACCGGCTTCAACGTCACCTACCTGATGGACGCCCTCTCGAACATGAGCCAGGACATGGTCTCCATCGACCTGAACGACAGCGCCGCCAGCGCGCTGATCACCATCCCCGAGCAGAGCGGCTTCAAGTACGTGGTCATGCCGATGCGAATCTAGCGATTCGCCTCGGCATTGCTGCCGAGTGTTCCGCCCCCCCTGCCCCCCGCCAAGCGGGGGGTTCTGGTTTGAGAGTTGTAGCGGCCGCTACGCGGCCTTGTTGAGTACCTGCCATGAGTGACAACACCACCCCCCAACAGCCCAGCGACGGCGGCGATTACGGCGCCAGCTCGATCCAGATCCTGGAAGGCCTGGAGGCGGTGCGCAAGCGCCCGGGCATGTACATCGGCGACACCTCGGACGGCACCGGCCTGCATCACCTGGTGTTCGAGGTGGTGGACAACTCCATTGACGAGGCCCTGGCCGGCCACTGTGACGACATCATCGTCACCATCCACACCGACAACAGCATCAGCGTCATCGACAACGGCCGCGGCATCCCCACCGGCGTGAAGATGGACGACAAGCACGAGCCCAAGCGCTCGGCCGCCGAAATCGCCCTGACCGAGCTGCATGCCGGCGGCAAGTTCAACCAGAACAGCTACAAGGTCTCGGGCGGCCTGCACGGCGTGGGCGTGAGCTGCGTGAACGCGCTCTCCAAATACCTGCGCCTGACCGTGCGCCGCGAGGGCAAGGTCCACCAGATCGAGTTCAAGAAGGGCGTGCCGCAAGACCGCGTGCTGGAAATGCGCGATGGCTTCGAGGTCAGCCCCATGCGCGTCATCGGCGAGACCGACAAGCGCGGCACCGAGGTGCACTTCCTGCCCGACACCGAGATCTTCCAGCAGAACAACGAGTTCCACTACGAGATCCTGGCCAAGCGCCTGCGCGAGCTCAGCTTCCTGAACAACGGCGTCAAGATCCGCCTGGTCGACGAGCGCAACAACAAGGAAGACAACTTCGCCTACGCGGGCGGCGTCAAGGGCTTTGTCGAGTTCATCAACAAGGGCAAGACCACCCTGCACCCCAATATCTTCCACGCCGTGGGCGAGAAGGTCAGCGAGCAGGGCACGAATATCGGCGTGGAAGTGTCCATGCAGTGGAACGACGGCTTCAACGAGAACGTCCTCTGCTTCACCAACAACATCCCGCAGCGTGACGGCGGCACCCACCTGACCGGCCTGCGCGCCGCGATGACCCGCGTCATCAACAAGTACATCGAGGACAACGAGCTGGCCAAGAAGGCCAAGGTCGAGGTGGCCGGCGATGACATGCGCGAAGGCCTGGCCTGCGTGGTCAGCGTCAAGGTGCCCGAGCCCAAGTTCAGCTCCCAGACCAAGGACAAGCTGGTCTCCAGCGAGGTGCGCGCGCCGGTGGAAGACATCGTCTCGCGCCTGCTGACCGACTACCTGCTCGAGAACCCGCTGGACGCCAAGACCATCTGCGGCAAGATCCTCGACGCCGCCCGCGCCCGCGAAGCCGCCCGCAAGGCCCGCGAGATGACCCGCCGCAAGGGCGTGCTGGACGGCCTGGGCCTGCCCGGCAAGCTGGCCGACTGCCAGGAAAAAGACCCCGCCATGTGCGAGATCTACATCGTGG
>NZ_JBKCLH010000090.1:0-13091 GCF_046300915.1 Roseateles sp.
CGAGCTGGGCCCCCTGCTGGGCGCCTATCACCCCCTGGTGGCCGAGAACGTGGCGCGGCTGCGCACGATCTCGGGGCTGGACGAGGTGAGCTTCCACATGTCCGGCACCGAGGCCGTGATGCAGGCCGTGCGCCTGGCCCGCTACCACACGGGCCGCAGCCATCTGGTGCGCTTCTGCGGGGCCTATCACGGCTGGTGGGAAGACGTGCAGCCCGGCCCCGGCAACCCCCAGCCCCCGCGCGACACCTACACGCTCAAGGACATGGACGCCAAGAGCCTGCAGGTGCTGCGCAGCCGCCGCGACATCGCCTGCGTGCTGGTCAACCCGCTGCAGATGCTGCACCCCAACAGCCCCGCGCCCGGCGACTCCACCCTGGTGGACGGCTCGCGCCGCGCCGGGGGCATCAGCCGCGAGGCCTATGCCCAGTGGCTGCGCGAGCTGCGCGCCGTGTGCAGCGAGCGCGGCATCGTGCTGATCTTCGACGAGATCTTCGTGGGCTTCCGCCTCGCGCCCGGCGGGGCGCAAGCCTACTTCGGCGTGCAAGCCGATATGGTCACCTATGGCAAGACCCTGGGCGGCGGCCTGCCCGTGGGCGTGCTCTGCGGCCGCGCCGCGCTGATGAAGCGCTTCAAGGAAGCGCGCCCGGCGGACTTGTGCTTTGCGCGCGGCACCTTCAACAGCCACCCTTATGTGATGGGCGCCATGGCCAGCTTTCTGGACCGGCTGCAGCGCCCCGAGGTGCAGGCCCTGTACGAAAACCAGGATGCGATCCAAGCTGGGCGCGCCGCGCGGCTCAACGCCGCCCTGGCCGCCATCGGCGCGCCGGTGCGGGTGAGCCAGCTCGCCTCCATCTGGACCGTGCTCTACACCCAGCCCTCGCGCTACCACTGGATGCTGCAGTTCTATCTGCGCCGCCAGGGCCTGTGGCTGTCCTGGGTGGGCACGGGCCGCATGATCTTCAGCCTGGACTTCGACGAGGCCCTGTTCGACCAGGAGCTGCTGCCCCGCTTCGTGGCCGCGGCCCAGGCCATGCTGGACGAGGGCTGGTGGTGGCAGCGCGAGGGCCTGAGCCACCAGCACATCAAGCGCGAGCTGCTCAAGGAGATGCTGGCCCAGCGCCTGGGCTGAAGCTCAGGCCGCCGGCCCCGCCGCCACAGCCCCCGCCACCATCATCGGGTCAGGCGGCTTGCTGCGCGGCCTTCTCGTCGCCACCGATGCACTTGTAGGCCAGGGCGCCCAGCACCGCGCCCACGATGGGCGCCAGCCAGAACAGCCACAGCTGGCTGACGGCCCAGTCCCCCACGAACAGCGCCACGCCGGTGCTGCGCGCCGGATTCACCGAGGTGTTGGTCACCGGGATGCTGATGAGGTGAATCAGCGTCAGGGCCAGGCCTATGGCCACCGGCGCCAGGCCCTGCGGCGCACGCTTGTCCGTGGCGCCCAGGATGATCAGCAGGAAGAAGGCGGTCATCACGACTTCGCAGACCAGGGCGGCCAGCAGGGAGTAGCCGCCGGGCGAATGGGCGCCATAGCCGTTGGAGGCACAGCCCTTGCTCACATCGAACCCGGGCGCCCCCGATGCGATCACGTAAAGCACCGCGCCCGCCGCCACGGCCCCCAGCACCTGCGCGATGACATAGGGCAGGACCTGGGCCGCCGGGAAGCGCCCGCCCACGACCAAGCCCACGGTCACGGCCGGGTTCAGGTGACAGCCCGAGATATGCCCGATGGCAAAGGCCATGGTCAGCACCGTCAGGCCAAAGGCCAGGGACACGCCCAGCAGTCCAATCCCCAATTCCGGAAAGGCCGCAGCCAGCACGGCACTTCCGCAGCCGCCAAGCACCAGCCAGAAGGTCCCGAGAAACTCTGCACCGAGTTGCTTCATCAATAACGCTCCCTGAGTTCGTCAAAGCTCGGGGGCTTGTCACCCCCTTGCATGGGTCAGGCAGCTTGTATCACGGCCCCTCTTGCGCTCCCCCGCTTCATGGCTGTCGAGCCCCAGAAGCAGGCGACAGCACAAACCCGAACGAGCGCTGGCAGCCGCAGTGGACGCCAGTCGGCCTCAGGCCTTGGGCCGGTATAGCGCGCAGAGCTTGTTGCCATCCGGGTCGCGCACATACGCCAGATACAGCTCACCGGACGGACCGGCACGCGGGCCGGGCGGCTCCTCGATGGCCGCTCCGCCATGGGCGACCGCCACTGCATGAAACTCGCGCAGCTGCTCGGGCGAGCTGCACTTGAAGCCTATGGTGCTGCCATTGCCGGCCGTGGCCGCCTGGCCGTCTATGGGTTCGCTCACGCAAAACGTGACCCCCTCATGCCGGTAGAACAGCCGCCGCTGCCCGGTCTTGTTGCTGTTCTCTAGCGCCTCACCGGCGCCCAGCACCTTGAGCACCGCGTCGTAGAAGCGCTTGGAGCGCTCGATATCGTTGGTACCGACCATGACATGACTGAACACAGGGCGTCTCCTGGAGGGGGTGGATCGTTGAAAGTCGTCGCGAGCATTCTGTCTCGGCGCGTTCATCCCGCCAAGCGCAAACCGGCTGGGCCGGACTTCAGCAAGCGCAAGCGCGAGGCTAGCTGCTACGCACCCGCTAGAACCAGAGGTCGCGAATGCAGCGCCCATCGCGCGGCAGGTCTTCCCATGTGTCCAGCCCGTCGAAGTGGTCGATCGGCAGATGCGCGATGGGCCCAGGCTCTGTGAGTCGCAGGTTCACTGCGATCCGGCGGCGCCCTTCCTGGTTGGGCTCCAAGGAACGCCAGTAGGCCAGGTTGCCGCACTCGGGGCAGAAGTGAAAACCCAGTGAGTTGCCTCGAACATAGGCCTTGGTCGCACCCGTGACCTGGACGCCTTCGTCTTGGTAGCCATACGCCCACAGGACACCATAGCGGCGACATGCCGTGCAATTGCACGCAGTGGCCGACTCCGGCATTCCGTCGAATTGCCAGTGAACCCGCCCGCAGTGACAAGAACCTTGGAGCATGGTGATCCTCGCTGGTTTGCGGTCAACGTTTGACATGCGGGGTGGCCAGACGGCGCAGCCGGCTGGACATCCCCTCGATGGAATGATTAGGTTGCATGGTGGAGCACCAGAGAGCCCCGAGCATGCAACTGACGGATGTGTTTGAAGCCGCCGAGGACAAGTGCTTCTTGCTGCTCGGCCACAGACATGTATAACTGGTCGTTCGACATTCCGCCTTCGCCAGAGAAGTGGTCGCAAACAAGATAGCTTCCGCCAGGCGAAAGAAGTGCCTTCACCTGTGAGTGAAGCGTGCGCGCTCGATTCTTGTGGCGCAGTTCGTGTACGGCCTGCAGAGTAACAACCACATCGAACTCTCCGAGCCCATTAACCCACGACTCGTCGAGAAAACTACGCTCGACAAACTGCACCCGGTGCGCAAGCAAACCAAGCCGTCCAGCCGCGAGCTCGTGCATGGCCGGTGAGAAGTCCAGCGCGACGTACTCGATCGCCGGCAGAGCCTTGAGAAGATACTCGGCCAAGAAACCTGGGCCGGAGCCAAGTTCCAGCACTCGCGCAGGCCGTCGAAGGGACGCCTCTTGGATGACGGAGGCAAACACCTCGAAGAACTCAACTCTCCAAGGTCGCTTGACCATCACTTCGTCCGCCCACGCACGCGCGTCTTCCATGCGGCGGAGGTCAACTGGACTCGGGACGTCTGCGTGCATCGCTTGCAACCTAACGAAGCTGTCCACCAACCCATTGCCCACGCGTCACGGACGTTAGCGGGCAGAAGGGGCGCTGGTTCAGCAGGGTTTTCATTGCGGCTGATTGTGGCGCCAACTGCGGGCGACTACGAGCGCTACCGAGCCCTGCTGATGGGGGATATCAGGCCCCTGGCCGTGACCCTCACCGCCTCCAGCCGCCGTGCGCCAGTTTCTCGACGTTGCGCACCGGGCAGAACAGTTGCCACTGCGTGCCACCTTGCTCAGGCCCCTGAGCGTGAAGCGGCTCGGCCGCTTGTTGTGCCCAAGGTTGGCGAACACCGGCTCCACGGTGGCGATGCGCCGGCTGGCCACGCCTCACACCCTGCGCCACTGCTTTAGTTCCGACGTAGCTTGAGTACAAGTTAGTCTGCACAGCAACTTCGTTGTGCCGCCCACCTGCTGCAAAACGGCAGCGATATTCGCACCGTGCAGGAGCTGCTGGGGCGCTCGGATGTGGCCCCCACCATGATCTACACCCATGTGCTCAGGCTGGGCGGTGGCGCCGTGCGCAGCCCGCTGGACATGCTGGCCGCTGTGCCGGAGGGCTTGGCTTGAGTCGTTCCGACGGGCTCATCGCCCGCGGCGCTCATGACTCCAGCGCGCGCTCCAACCACTGCGAACTGATGAATTGCCCGTTCTTGGACGCGTATTCGCTGAAGACGCCTACGGGCCGGAAGCCGAACTTCTCGTGCAGGCGCAGCGAGGCCGCGTTGGGCAAGGCAATGCCGACGACGGCGCGGTGCAGGCCCTGCCCGGCCAGGCCCTCGAACAGGGCCTGGTAGAGCGCCGATCCGACGCCGCGGCGCGCCGCCTGGGGATGGGCGTAGATGCTGGTCTCTATCGTGGTGTCGAAGGCCGGATGGGCGCGATAGCGCTGGCTGCTGCAATAGCCCAGCAGCCGGCCCGCCTGTTCGGCCACCAAGAGGCGATGAGGGCCGCGCCCGAACTGCGAGAACCAGGCCTGCATGGCCTCGGCCGACAGGGGCGCCACATCGAAGGTCGCATTGGAATTGGCGATATACCAGTCGCGCAGCTCGCTCAGGGCCGGCAGGTCCTCTGGTGTGGCGTGACGGATGTTCATGTGTTGCGCTGCAGACATCAGGACCGGGGCTCGCTGCAAACAGGCGACCCCGGATGCAAAAAAAGAGAGCCCGCCGTGCGGGCGGGCTCGGCAGGCCGGGAGCTTAATCGCGCCGTGGCTCAGGCCTCAATGCGCCTGCACATGCCCCATGGGGTCGATCAGCTCGCCGCGCAGAAGGTGCAGGGGCGCGCGGTGATAGAGCATGATGTCGTGGAAGGGGTCGGTGAGGATCTTGCTCATCCACACCAGGCCGGTCTGCACGCCCTGCAGAAAGAACAGATGCACGGTGCGGAACAGCAGTCCGGCCACGCCCAGCCACAGCCACATCCAGCCCACCTGGCGGGCAAACTCAATCAGGTTGGCGGCAGGCGCGGCAAAGGCGCCGAACAGCGTGGGCTGGGCCAGCAGCAGCAGGGGCGAGCCGGCCCACAGGGCCATCAGCACCACCTTGCGGCGCAGGTTGTAGCCCACCTTGATCTCTTCCTTGTGCTCGTGGGTGGCCTGGTTCACATGGTCATAGCCCTTGGGCTCGAAGAAGAAGTGCCCGGCCTGCCGGCTGCTCATGGACACCAACCAGGCCAGCAGGGCGGCCAGGGGCGGGTCGATGAAGAGCAAGCCGTAGGCCACCACAAAGCTGATGGCGCTGAGCAGGTGCAGGCTCTGGTTGATGCGGCTGTGGTGGTAGTAGCGGTGGTCGTCCCAGCGCTGGATGGCGAGCGCTTGCAGAAAGTCCGTCTTCTTCACATGGGCTCCTGAGAGTGAATGGCATCGATCGAGCAAGCGGCCCGACAGAGACTGAGGCCGGGACCGGCCGCGCGTGACCGGATGGTGAAGCGCCCAGATGACGCTGCGGTGACGCCAGGACTGCATGCAAGCGTCACGGTATTGCCTCATTGGCTTGCGAGCATGCGGGCATGAAGCCGCATGAGCCGCCCCCCGAGATCGAGGTCGACGAGATCCCGCCGCTGCGGCGCTCCCTGCGCGTGGCCATGGTCAGCGAGACCTACCCCCCCGAGGTCAATGGCGTGGCGCGCACCGTGGCCTGCGTGGTGGAGGGCCTGCGCGAGCGCAACCACGCGGTGCAGCTGCTGCGTCCGCGCCAGCGGCCCGGCGAGCAGGGCGCGGTGGCGGACGGCGATGCCGGTGCCGACTTCCAGGAGGTGCTGATGCGCGGCCTGCCCATCCCACGCTACCCGCATCTGCGCATGGGCATGGCCTCCAAGCGCAGCCTGGTGCAGCTCTGGACGCTGCGCCGGCCGGACATCGTGCACATCGCCACCGAGGGCCCCCTGGGCTGGAGCGCGCTGCAGGCGGCCAGCTACCTCAAGCTGCCCATCTGCTCGGACTTCCGCACCAATTTCCACGCCTACAGCAAGCACTACGGCATTGGCTGGCTGAACAAGCCCATCCTGGTCTATCTGCGCAAGTTCCACAACAAGACCCACTGCACCATGGTGCCCGACGCCGGCCTGCGCCAGGAGCTGGAGGGCCTGGGCTTCCACGGCGTGCGCGTGCTGGCGCGGGGCGTGGACACACGGCTCTTCAGCCCCGAACGCCGCAACCCGGCCCTGCGTGCGACCTGGGGCGTGGGCGAGCAGGACCCGGTGATCGTGCATGTGGGCCGACTGGCCCCGGAAAAGAACCTGACCCACCTGATCGAGGCCTTCGAAGCCCTGCGCCAGGTTCAGCCGCGCGCCCGCCTGGTGCTGGTGGGCGACGGCCCGGCACGGGTCGAGCTGCAGGCACGCCTGCCCGACGCCATCTTTGCCGGCATGCGCCACGGCGAGGACCTGGCCGCGCATTACGCCAGCGGCGATCTCTTCATCTTTCCCAGCCTGACCGAGACCTACGGCAATGTCACGGCCGAGGCCCTGGCCAGCGGCCTACCGGTGCTGGCTTACGACTACGCCGCCGCCAGCCAGTTGCTGAGCAATGGTGTGAACGGCTGGCGCGCCCCCCTGGGCAATGCCGCCGAGTTCCAGCGTCTGGCGCGCCTGATGACGGGCGATGTGGGCGGCCTGCGGGCCATGGGCCTGGCGGCGCGCCAGCGCGCCGAGCAGCTGGGCTGGTCCAGCATCGTGAGCACGCTGGAAGGCATCTACAACGGCCTGGTGGATGCCCAAGGCTTGGCCGTGCGCAACAGCGCCCGGACCAGCCTGGCCATCTGAGCCGCAGGAGCGCGCCGTCGCGGGGAGCAGGGCAAGAGCTGACCCCTGTCAAGCCCAGAGTGCCTGCGGCAGCGCAAGGGCTAGGGCTAGTCAAGAAGCCGTCCTTGCACTACCGTTGGCGCGGACTGCCCCTGCGCCCTCGGAAACCCGCCACGTCATGCCTTATCGGAAGCTGCCCGCCCTGCCCCTGGCCGTCCCGGCCTCATCCGCCCACGGAGTCGCTCCCTGCTCGGGCCGGTCGCTGCCGCTGATACTGATGCTCTTGCTCCTGGTGTCGCTCCTGGCCGGCCTGGGCTCGGCCTGGGCCGTGGGTGCGGTGGCCAAGCCGGCCGAGCCCGCCACGCTGCGCCTGCTCAACCGCGACATCGTCACCTTCCGCGTGGAGGTGGCCGGCGCATCGCCCCAGCGACGCGTGGACATCGCGCTGGAGCGCATCCGCGAACTGCCGCCCTCGGCCATGGACCTGCCGCTGCAGGCCATGCCCTTCGAGTTCCAGAAGACCACGGGCATGCAGTTCATGCTGGGGGATACCAATCTCTTCTCCGTGGTGGAGGGCGACCTGGACGGCGCGCGGGGCGAAACCCTGGAGGGCCTGAGTCAGCGCACCCTGGGGCGGCTGGAGCAGGCGCGCAAGGCCTGGCACGCCGCCAATGACCGCCCCCTGCTGCTGACGGGCCTGCTCAAGGCGGTGGCTGCCACCGCGGGATTTGCGGCCCTGGTGATGCTGGCCCTGGGCTTCTACCGCCGCAGCCTGCAGCGCTTGGAGGCGCTGCGCGATCGCATGGCCGCCCGACAGGTCGGCGTGGACTGGCGCGAGCTGCTGGCGCGTCTGGCCATAGGCACGACCCAGATCATCCTGTGGCTGGTGCTGCTGCTGTTTGCCTATGTCTGGGCCCGGCTGGCCCTGGCCAGCTTTGTGGCCACCCAGCCCCTGGCCCATGAGCTGGACGACTGGTTGCTGGACAAGCTGGCCTGGGTGGGGGAAGGCGTTCTGGAGGGGCTCCCCGGCCTGGCCACGGTGCTGATCGTGCTGCTGCTCACCCGCGCGGTGGCCGATGTGCTGGGCTACTTCTTCAACGCCGTTCAGCAGGGGCGGTTGCAACTGCCCTTTCTGCATCAGGAGACCACCACCGCCACCCGGCGCATCGTCACCATCATGGTCTGGGGCCTGGGCATCGCCATCGCCTACCCCTATCTGCCCGGTTCCAGCAGCGAGGCCTTCAAGGGCCTGTCCGTGCTCTTCGGCCTGATGCTCACCCTGGGCTCCTCGGGCGTGGTCAACCAGGCCATGAGTGGCCTGGTGCTGGTGTATTCGCGGGCGCTGCGCAAGGGCGACTTCATCGAGGTCAACGGCATGCAGGGCGTGGTCACCGAGGTGTCCTCCCTGGCCATCAAGATGATCAGCATCCGCAACGAGGAAATCACCATTCCCAATGCGGTGCTGGTGGCCAACCCCATACACAACTACTCCAAGCTCTCCCACACCCATGGCACCCTGCTCACGGCCAAGGTCACCATCGGCTACGACGTGCCCTGGCGCCAGGTGCACGCCATGCTGGAGGAGGCTGCGCGCCGCACACCCCGGGTGCTCAAGACGCCCGAGCCCTACGTCTACCAGCGTGCGCTATCCGACTTCTACGTGGAATACGAGCTGTTTGCGGGCATTGATGGCGCCATGCAGCGCGTGCCCATACAGTCGGCCCTGCATGCCAATATCCAGGACGTGTTCAACGAGCACGGCGTGCAGATCATGTCGCCCCACTTCCTGGGGCAGCCCAGCCAGGCCATCGTGGTGCCGAAAAGCGACTGGTACAAGGCGCCGGCCCACGCGCCCAACACAAGATGAGCGATTTCCAATAATCGCCAAGCGCGGCGACACAAGGCGGCGGCAGCGCGCAACATCAGGCCCTCGCCCAACAGCAGTTTCAGCGGAGAACTCATGGACATGCTCTTGATCCTGATACAGGGCCTGATGGTGATAGGCCTGATTGCGGTGGGTGTGCATTACAAGGGCATGGCCATCGGCCTGTTCGGCGCCGTGGGCGTGCTGGCCTTTGTGCTGTTGTTCAAGATTGCACCGGGCAGCGTGCCGGTGAGCGCCATGCTCATCATCATGAGCGTGGTGACGGCGGCCGGCGCCATGCAGCTGGCCGGCGGCATTGACTACCTGGTCAGCCTGGCCCAGAAGCTCATCCGGCGCTTTCCACGTCAGATCACCTTCGTGGCACCGCTGACCACCTACGGCTTTTGCGTGGGCGCGGGCACGGGCAATATCTACTACTCCCTGATGCCGGTGATCTACGAGGTGTCCTACGCCAACAAGGTGCGCCCCGAGCGGCCCCTGGCCCTGGCGGCCACGGCCGGGCAGCTGGCCATCACCTCCAGCCCGGTCTCTGCCGCCACGGCGGCCATGGTGGGTCTGATGGCGCCCCTGGGCTTCAAGATCACCGACATCCTGTCGATCACGGTGCCGGCTTCCATCCTGGCCATCATCGTGGCGGCCTTTGTGATGAACCGCCGCGGCAAGGAGCTGGAAGACGACCCCGAGTACCAGGCCCGCCTGGCCTCGGGCCAGCTCCAGCCGCCCAGCAGCGAGGGCCAGGCCAAGCCCGTGACCGCCGAGGGCAAGCGCTCAGCCCTGATCTTCCTGGCCGGCGTGATCTTCATCGTGTGCGCCGGCATCTTTGAGGAACTGCGTCCCCTGGTGATGGCCAAGGACAAGCTGGTCGAGGTGGATCTCTCACAGCTGATCCAGATCACCATGTTCACCGTGGCCGCCCTGATCACGGCGCTGTGCCGCATCAAGGCCGGCGACATCGTCAAGAGCCCCCTGTTCGACTCGGGCATGGTGGCCGTGGTGGCCCTGTTCGGCGTGGCCTGGATGGCCAATACCTTCATCGCCGCCAACCAGGAGGTGATCGTGGGCGGCCTGGGCGAGCTGGCCAAGCAGAACCCCCTCATGATCGCCGTGGCCCTGTTTGCCGTGGCCGCCATCACCACCAGCCAGTCCAGCGCCACCTTCTCCATCATTCCCATCGGCATTGCCCTGGGCCTCTCGCCCGCCACCCTGGCCGCCATGTGGCCCGCCGTGGTGGGCGTGTTCCTGCTGCCCACCAATGGCTCGCAGATCGCCACAGTGGAGCTGGACCTCACGGGTAGCACCCGCATCGGCGCGGCCGTGATCAATCACTCCTTCCTGCTGCCCGTGCTGATCTACACCGTGGTCTCGGTGGGGGCTGGCCTGCTGCTGGCGTCACTGAAGTGAGGCAAGAATGTCCAAGGATCTGCTGTGGATAGAAGCTGGGCGGCGCTTTCGCCCCGAGGAACTGGTTTTCTGGCAGGCCCGCGGCCGCCAGGCCCTGAGCGAGGTGGCTGAGGGTGTGGACACCCTGGTCCTGGGCCCGCATGCCAGCGCCGCCTTTCCGGCGGAGCTGCGCCCGCATGTCTCGCCGGCCCTGAGCCGGCGCAAGCAGTGCGACTACTCCGACTGCCTCACCGCTCCCCTGGGCCGGGCCTGGGCGGCGGCCGATGCGGGCGTGGTCTACATCGAGAACCCCGCCTCGCGCCTGGTGCAGGACGCCAACCGCGCCCCACCGGCCGATGCCCTGGGGGGGCTGCAGGAGTTCTTCCGCCGCCTGCACCGGCAGCGCGCGGGCGAATCCCTGAGCTTCGGCGGTGTCGATGCCATACGCCCCATCACCTTCAGCGGCGAGGACGTGCTGCTAGAGCCCGGCTCGCCGGCCCAGTGGCAGGCCCTGGGCGAGCTGCTGCGCGATGCGGCGGAGCGCAGCGTGGCGGTGTACCGCGCCTGCTGCGAGCAGGTGCTGGAACTGCTGCTGGAGAAGCGCCCGCCCGGCGCGCCCCTGCGCGTGATCAGCCTGCACGACACCATGAACACCAAGATGCGCGCCGACGGCGCCATCGTGGTGGAGCGCCCCGCCGAGGACAGACTGCCGGACTGGATGAATCTGGGCAATCGCGGCAATGAACAGGGCGACGAGGCGGGCGAGCCCCTGAGCCTGTCGGGCGCCGAGCTGCGCCGCATTGCGCGGGCCTGGGGGCAGGCCCTGGGCCTGGGCGAGGCGGAAAGCCAGCAGGCCATCCGGCTCAACAAGCCCTACAAGGGGGCTTACGAGACCCAGCACTTCGGCGCGCTGCTGCGCCCCCTGGGCCAGCCCCAGGTCGGCGCCCTGCAGCTGGAGTTCCGCCGCGAGGCCCTGCTGGATGCGGCCGCCCTGGCCCGGCTGCAGGCCCCGGGCCAGGACTGGCCCGAGCCCGCCGGCGAGCATCTGCAGGGGATTGCGGCCGCCCTGGCCCGTGCCGGCCAGGCCTTGCGCCGCGAACCGGCCTGAGCGACGCGCTGCGGCAGCGATCTGGGGCTGGGCACGGCCCCCTGAGCAGCCAGTACTGCCCTGCATCGCCGCGGTCGCCAAACGGGGCGATGCAGCCTATCCCTGGCTTGACCCACCCAGGCGCTCACATCGGACGCTCTGCCCTCATAATTCCCCGCAAATCAGGGACATACACAAGGTTCAGCCCTGCAGACCCTGTCTGGGTCTGATGCGGGCAAGGCGGGGGCTTCGTCCACGGACACCCGCATGCCGGCGGCGTCGGGAAACCTGGGGCGATGTCCTGCATGCATGAGCTGGAAGGGCACACGATGAATCCATTTCGCCAGATGTTTGCCTGCATGGTGGGCTTGCTCACTCTTGCCGGCCCTGCTGCCCACGCCAGCGGCGGCTGGGGCGCTGTCCTGCGTGACACGCCGATGGAGCAATTCAACGACGAGGACATACGCCTGCACATCGAGACGGCACTGAAGGTGCTGAACGCCCCGCCCTCTGCCGCGCCCGCCCAGTGGCGCAATGAGGCGACGGGCGCAGGGGCGAGCCTCGAAGTGGTGGGCGAACCCAAGGTGCAGGGCTACGCCGAGTGCCGGCGCGTGCGCTCGACAAGCTATGCCAGAACCGTCACGGCCAGCCATTCAAGCTGGACCGCATGCAAGGACGCGGGCGGTCGCTGGCTTGTGGTCAAGGTGGGGTGACGCCGACCTGAAACAGGGCTCCCGGCGTGGTGGCACCGGCCGGATGCTGCCCCTGCCCCGGGGCCGTGCCACCACTCAGCCGCACTGCCCCACATAGCCACAAGCGGTGCAGAAGTCGCAGCCGTCCTTGTGGATCATGGTGGCATTGCCGCATTCCGGGCAGGGCTTGCCAGCCTGGGTCTGGACCGCCATGCCCGGGGCGCTCTTGGGCGCCAGCGGCGACTGCAGCAGCCCCATCTCCACCAGGGGCATGCCTTGCTCGTCCAGGATGCCCAGCATGGCATAGCGGTGGATGACGAGCCGCGCCACATAGGCCACGGTGGAGGGCCAGATCTGCTGCCGCCGCTCGCCCGAGAGCGTGGGCACCGGCGCCATGAAATGGCCCAGGGGCTCGCCCACATTGAGCAGCTTGCGCAGCTTCATGCCGATCCAGGCCGGGTCCATGACCCGCATGTCCAGCGAGAGCAGGCGGGCCATGCCGTCCAGGGCCTTGGGATAGTTGCCCGAGAAGCCCATGGCGCAGGGGCGGGTCACGGTGCCGCCCTCGGGGGTGGGCAGGGTCACTTCCTTGAGTGTGAGCGTGAAGAGCTCGCCGGTGGCGGGGTTGTCCACATCCACCGCCCAGGCCAGCGTGCCCATGGTGCTGGTACGGGGCTCCTCGCGGCTGAACATGGCGTCGATCACGGGCGTGGGTCCGCCCTCCTGCAGGGCGCCCAGCTGCTCAGCGCGCCAACGGATCACCGCCGCGGTGGCTGCCACCACGCCGGGGAAAAGACGCGACTCGCCGCCCGGCGGCATGGGCATCTCGAAGGCCCGCTCCTCGGCCACGGTGGCCAGGGCATCGAGCTTGAGGCGCAGCCAGGCCGCGTCATTGGTACGCAGGTCCATGGACAGGGTCTTGGCCACGGCGGCCAGGCCGCGGGGCTGTTCGGCGCCATTGACCCAGACCTCGAAGGGCAGGGTCTTGCCGAAGAGCCCGGCATCCGGCCCCTCGGCCGGCAGCTCGCCCACGAAGAGGGCGAAGTCGCCATGCGGGTGGCGGATCATGTAGCTCCAGGCGGGATTGCCGT